>CALWPF010000015.1 GCA_944383355.1 uncultured Clostridia bacterium | reverse complement strand
AATCACTATACAAACCTCCACCTATGTAATTGTAATAAACACTGTCTGGAGGGCTCTCGTCCAAAAATGCAGGCTGATTGCTGTTGGTAAGCCATAGTGTAGCAATAATGTCATCATTAATATCCTTGGATAGATAAGTAACATACCACTTGAGCCCACCCAATGTTACCACTATACTATCTCCTGCATCTTTTTTGGAATAATTAATACCATTTTGTACTCCACTAGCCAAGACTATCTCAGATAAATTTTGAGCTGTTGTACCGACAGTAGCCATATTGTCTATAGTGGACAAACTAATATTAGAGTCCCCAGACAGATACTTTGCTAAAATACTTGCATTGCTCTCGTTAATAGAATTCGTCTCATAATCCCACAACTCACCAACTGTTACATTAGGTGCAATTTTTATCATATTATTACTAGCCTCAGTTAAGTTTAGATGCAATGCTGGACGAACAGCACGAACATTATGAACATTATAAGCCCTATTTGAAACTCCAGTTGGGTGGACTATATACACATATGAAGAATTAAAGTCGTAAGCCGAACGTGACCAAGAATACGCATAAGTAGCAGTAGAAGAAGTATTATTAAATCCCGGTGATATACTATCTGATACAGAGGTATTGATACCATCATAATTGGAACGCTCATCTATATTTAGTTCCCACATACCATCATTAGTATCATCATACCCAATTTCCGTTATACTAGGCAACCATATATAATCATTCCCCCAGTCGGCATACAACTCACTATTTATTACGCTATAATCATAACCAGCATAATCGCTTCCAAACATCAGTGAATCATTATTTAAAAATTGCTCCAAACCTATTAAATTAATTGAATCCTGTCTACCCAACTGCCAACTCACTTGATTTGGAGTCACTAGATAATTTACCAAATCACTACCACCCTCTGCCTCGGTCATAGTAAAATTCGCAAATACACTATTAGCATCTTGGGCGTACTCCTCAGCAGTTAGATTTTCTCTATCTATAGCATATTTCCCTCCAATGTTTAAGGTAGCCACTCTGATATAGCTAGTGCTGTACATATTACTAGGGTACGTACCTATAACTGTTTCACTATACCAATCTGCTGCCCAATCACTATATAAACCTGTACCAACGCTAGTCGTAATGTAACCAAATTTCTCGCCCTCTGTCTGACTATGTCCAACAAAGGCATCTTGGACAGCATTACTGAGCCAGAGCGTGGCTATCTTATCTCCATTGTTTGCAGTAGACAAATATGTAACTATCCAGTCTAAGCCACCAAGTCTCACTACTATACTTTGGTCATTAGATTTGCCACCATAACTATACGCCCTAATATCCGCTGCCGATTGCGGAGTATCGGTCATCACTCCCGCCACAGTACCATCATCAGAAAGATAATTAAGTAAAACATCTAAGTTTATTGTAAATTTTTCACCGTCCCACAATTCATCAACTTTTACATAGCTCCCACTATCCATATCGGTAGAAAAAGAATTTACACCAGGCAAACTAATCAAAAAAAAGCCACAAAAGACAAAAGCAATGCAAAACATCACTAACATAAAACATCTTGAATCATAATTCCCCCTGGTATATCCCTTTACCATTTTTACTCCAATCATTGTTAGTTATATCTACTATAAACTGCAAAAAACACAAAGCTAACTAAACATTTTGCTACTTATTAATATAACAAATAAAATATAAAATAACAAACAAAAGCACACATTTAAGCCAAAGATCCAGAATAAGTTAGCAAAGCAATCAAACAAAACATTGCAAAGACAAAAAAAGCATAATAAAAATTATGCTTTGACTGATTGATTAACTAGGATTATTGATCCCCTAAATTAATAAATATCTGAATAAAATTTTGCTAACCTATTTTGGAGCTCCATATTATAAAAACGAACACTGCGCACTGGGTGCAACAAATAATTAAGACTTATCATAAGAGCATTGAGTATTTTTAAATTTTTATAATTAATAGCAATGAGTAACGCATCAATAGTAATGTTTAATTCATCTTTGCGATCCGCTCTAACCCGACTATCCATATTCACTGTATCTTTTATCTGGTTAAGTATTACACGAATATCCTCAAAAAAGCTCTCTACTACCTCGCCATAACTAGATGAACTATCATCATACACCTCTTCTACACTGTGGTCAGGTCGCATATTCTCTATATCAACATCTTCTAGAGGATACTGCTGTTGAATATCATCTGCCTCTATATTCTCCTCAGCCTCACCAAAATCAACTCCTACCAACTCACACAATGCATCTCTAAAAGGAATAATCATTCCTGCAACAAATCGGTCATAACTCTCTAACAAAGTCTCGCCGTTGCCACCAAAATAATCGAATATAAAACTGTGCAAATCTAGCCTATGAGAATCCATTTCACTCAATATACTAAATACAACTGCAACTAATTTTTTAGGGTCATTAGGTAAAATAATATGAACTCTTTTGAGGTCATTTTTTACTTGAATTTTACTAAATTCGTTCGCAAAATTAAAGCCATTTAAGCAGTCCGCCACAGCATCAACTAGATCAGTACTCGATATAATACACTTTAAAATCTTGCTAATCTTGGCATCAGCCAAGATAAATTTTGCCTTGGACATCTCAGTACATGCATTGTAAAACTCCTGCACATTTTCACTACTATCCACCTCAAAACCTCCAATATAGCGACCATTTTTAGTCATTATAGCATATTAATTTGAAAAATAAAAATGATTTCAGTACAAAAATATCTTTTTTTGTTACTTTTTCGTTTGCCAAAGCGTACATTGCGTGTTATAATTGTCTATATTTTTTGAAGGGAGGTTGGGGTCTCGTGAAATTAGAATTTTCGCATGATGATTTTCAGACAAAATTAATGCTATTATATATGCTAGAGCAAATAGAGATTCCACTAACCGAGCAATTTATACTAGATATTTGCACCACTAGAAATGATTGGATAAATTACATGGAGTGCGTAGGAGTATTTCATGATTTGTTAAGAGATGGATTTATATATACTCCTGATGAAGGTGCTAAACGATGCAGGTATACCCTAACGGCAAAGGGAAGAAATGGACTGTCTATATATTATGAGGAGATTCCCGAAGATATGCGAAAAGCCATATCTCAATTTTGTAAAACTAACAGAATGTACTTTAAGCGATTACAAGAATACGTTGCGGAGTTTTGCAAAAATAGTGATGGCACATACATGGTAACATTGCGTATCACAGAGACTACATCAGTCAAACCTATGTTTGAGATAAAAATTAATTTACAGACACGTGCAGATGCTGTCCGAGCGGTAGAAATTTGGACTACAAAGGCACCTAGCTTTTACGAATTTGTATATACCAACTTGATGAGTTAAAAGAAAGATTTTATTAAAAAAATGGAGGGAATTATTTATGGAATCTTATCGTACTCAAGGGACTTGTGCAAAACAAATATTATTTAACGTAGATGATAACAATATATTAACAGATTTAAAATTTTTGGGAGGATGTGCTGGAGGTTTACAAGCTATTGCTAGATTTGCAATAGGTCGTAACATAGATGATGTAATCAACTTGTGCAGAGGTATACGCTGTCAAAATGATACAAGTTGTCCTGATCAATTAGCATGCGCACTATGCCAGTATAAACTACGTTGTCAAGAATTGTCCAACAACAGCGAGCAACCAAAACGTGGACACCCACAAGTGCTCAAGACACATTAGTACCCCAACCTGCAAGCACTATTTAGGAGCTTTATTAACTATAAGAAGTATACCGTGGTCAATTAATTTAAAATTAACATAAAACGCCTTAACTACAAATGTCAAGGCGTTTTTATTTTTTCTTGACTACAAAATAAAACTAATGCTTTTGTCGTTGTCATATGTTATTTGTTTATTGTATTATAATTTGAAAATTTAAAAACATTCAACCTCACACTAACAAATAATATTTATACATTTGCCTTTTTATTGACGAAAAAATATTTTGGTTATATATTTAAAATAAAGGAGAACAAATGGTTTTATTTTTAACAAGTGATATTGGAGCAATAAAACAAAAAAACGGAATAAGCGTTGCTTCTAAATTAAATAACACTAATAGTTTGGTAGATGAATTGCAAAAATATATAACAAAAGGTGATCATTTTTTATTTGTAGCAAGCAGTCCTAACTCTCATAAAATAAATGATTTTTATGGGCAACTAACATTTGACGCTTTTAAACTCTCTGGATTTGACTTTAAAAATTTGCATATACTTGATTCTAGGAACCAACATAATGCTAAAAATTTAGTCAAAAAAGCGGACATCGTTTTCTTGGCAGGTGGTGATACTATAAGTGAAATGCGGTTTTTTAATAAAATTAATTTATCGAATTTGTTAAAATGTTACTCACAAATCATAGTCGGGCAAAGTGCTGGTGCAATGAATTTAGCTGAAGAAGTTTACTGTCCACCTGAAAGCAAAGACGAAGTTAAAAATATGAGATATTTTTGTGGTCTTGGTTTAACCAAAATCAACATAGAGCCCCATTATAAAAACACTTCGCACCTTGGTCAAACTGGTATTTTACAAAAAATACTATTGGAAGATAGCAAGAAAAAACCTTTTATAGCTATAACTGATGGAAGCTATATTGTTGATACGGGGCTAGAACAAAAGGTCTTTGGAGAGGCTTATATTTTTAAAAATGGAAACTATAATCAAATTTGTAAAAATGGGAAATATCTAAAACTTGGTCCGAATATATTTAACAATAGTAATGAATTATAAATACAAAAAGATAATGCAATCAAAAGACATTATCTTTTTGTTTTTTCAGTTTTAAATTGTTTTAAACTTACTTATCTTTAATCTTTTAATTGCATGATTTTAGGATTTGACCTAATAGCAATTCAACTTTTTGGCAAAGAAGTTTTTTGAGATTTTACTGTAGTATTTGGTAAAATTAACCAATTTGCATTACTATTATCGTTCACCAACCTAGTCGCCAATTTACTCTGTTTATGAATATTCAGCAACACACCCGCCCCAGCCATAAACATAATCAAACTAGTACCACCTGCACTAATGAATGGTAAAGGCAATCCAGTAGGTGGTACTGCACCAGTCACTACAGCAACATTCAGCAATACCTGGACAGCTATTATTGTACTGACTCCCACTGCTAGATAGCACCCCAATCTATCTTTTGCACGCATTGCAATCTTGTAACCAAATACTATTAGCGCAATAAATACCCCTAAGAGTATCAAACAACCAAAAAAGCCTAATTCTTCGCCAACTATAGAAAATATAAAGTCACTCTCGCTAAATGGTAAAAAACTATATTTTTGTCTAGAATTGAATAGTCCCACACCAAACCAACCACCATTACCTAATGCATACAGTGATTGAATAAGTTGAAATCCCTCACCTTGCGGATTTGCCCATGGGTCCAAAAAAGCCATTAGTCGTTGCATTCGATAAGGCTCTATCAATATTAATACTGGTACAGCCGCAATCATAGGTATACTCATTAGTCCAAAATGCTTTATGCGCATACCTCCTATCAAAAGCATAGTCAGCATCAATACACCCATACATATAGTAATGGACATATTCGGCTCTAGCATGATTAGGCAGCAAAATACACCCCCGCACAATAATACTGGCATACTACCCCAAAATGTTTGCATTCGTTCTTTGTATTTTGACATATATCCGCTAGCAAATATAATAAAGCAAAATTTTGCAATCTCACTAGCCTGAAAACTAAAGCCACCTATACCTATCCAGCGTCTAGCACCATACAATTCTATACCAACGCCAGGTATCAATACCAGTACCAATACTATTAGCCCTAGTGCCAAAGCTGGGTACATCAGTTTTTGCAATAAGGAATAATTAAAGAAATAACAAAATGCAAATACACATAGCCCCAGCACTAGCCCCACAATTTGCTTGTTTACAAAGTACATACTGGAACCAAAGTTTTTTTCCGCATTGTAACTTGATGCGGAATAAATCATCACAATGCCAAAAATTGCTAGACCTATGACACAAGCGACAACTCCCCAATGCACATCACCAAAGCCCTTAACAAAATACGGTTGCTTTTGTTTATCCATACGCTCTCCTATCACAAATTTAGTGTAATTCAAATTATAGAATTCTCTAATATGTTTATGATAAGATTTTAATCTTTATCAAAGTAATTAAAATTTTATCCACCATTTACCAAATAACAAAAGAAGTTTCCACGCTCTTCGAAATTTAAAAACTCATCAAAACTAGCACACGCGGGCGAAAGCAAAACAGTATCACCCTCTACAGCTAATCCACTTGCTCTAATATAAGCATCTTCTAACGTATACTCAACATACACATTGAGTCCCATACTCTTGGCTATCTTATATAATTTTTTACCTGTCTCACCGAATGTGACTATTGCTTTTACTTTGTTAGGTATATTAGCAAAATAATTTTTAAAATCTTCTCCCTTATCACTACCTCCCAATAACAATATTATGGGTGAGTTAATACTATCCAAAGCAGCCAAACTAGCATGCGTATTAGTGGCCTTTGAATCATTAATATAACTCACACCCCTCACAGTACCTACATACTCTAGACGATGCCTCGGCGGAACAAAATGTGCTAAAACTTTTTCTATGTCACTTGCTGATATACCAAAGTGAAAAGCTAATATACTAGCACACATAACATCATACAAATTTTGTTTACCCTTGAGAGTACAATTTTTTATACTAATATCTGTTGAACTATCCAGATACATATGCTCCCCCACCACATGCGCTCCTTTGTAATTAGATGGCAAGACTTCGCTCGTACTAAAATAATATACCTGCCCAACTAAGCCTTTGCCCAATTCTCTCACGGTATCATCATCATAATTAAGTGCTATCACGGTATTTTCATTTATATTATTAAAAATATTTGTTTTTGCACTCAAATAATCATTTATGCTGGAGTACCTATCCAAATGGTCAGCGCTAAAATTTAAAAAACCAATACCTACTGGAGCAAAACTTGAACAATTCTCCAATTGAAAACTACTTACCTCACAAACCGCAACTGAATCCAAAGTGAGAACACTCAATTCACTACAAAATGAGGTACCTATATTACCAACCGTATGGACATCTTTTTTGCCAGCACTCAACATATCAGATAGCAACATTGTAGTTGTGGTCTTACCATTAGTACCAGTTATTGCCAATATACTACATGGGCAATTTTTACTAGCAAGCTCCAACTCGCCGATCACTGATATCCCCATTTTTTTTACCAATTTATCTATTTTATTTGGCATTTTTATACCGGGGCTAAGTACTATGCACTCAATGTTTTTTAGAATTTTTGAAGTAATTTTATGGATAATTACAGTATTTTGAGGTACTATGCACCCTCTTTTTAACTCTTCTCCCAATTTTATATTATCATCATATACAAAAACTTGTTTGCTTTGTTTGCTCAAATATTCAACTGCTCCTATACCACTTATGCCCAGCCCATATACTAAATATCGCTCATATTCCATATTACCTCCCCAGCAAGCACAACACTAGACTGGTGACGCCTGCTATAATTGTTATAATTATATATATGGCGACTATCTTTGTTTCATTCACTCCTTTTTGCTCAAAGTGATGATGTAATGGAGCCATCAAAAATATACGTTTCTTTTTCCATTTATAATACAGGACTTGCATTGCGACACTTACCGCACTCAGCACAAACATTATGCAGATAATAGGTAAAGCCAATGCTTGTCCACTAAATAAAGCTATACTAGTAATAATAGCACCAAGGCCAAGTGAGCCTGTATCCCCCATGAATATAGATGCAGGGTGTGAGTTAAAGCAAAGAAAAGCAAGTAACCCTCCCATCACACATACGCCTAACACCGCAAGATTAGAATATTCTTGATACAATATCAAGCTAGCCCCGCCTAGAAATAGAGTTTCATTTAATATTAACACTAGTGCAACAACAAAGCCCATAGCAACAAAACTTACGCCACCTGCCAAACCATCTAAGCCATCAGTCAAATTTGCACTATTTGTCATAGCCAAATAAACAAATATTACAAATGGTATTATCCACCACCCTATATCTATAGCAACAAAACTCCACGGTAGATAAATAGTGGTACCAATTAAGCCACTAGTATATACGAAATATGCTATTATCCCAGAAATACCCAACTGCCCTATTACTTTTTGGTAAGCACGCAGTCCCAAGTTTTTGTGTGTTTTAATTTTAATAAAATCATCTAAAAAGCCTAATAACCCAAAACACAAGAACACCGCTAATGCCACCCAAGCCAAATAGGCTTGTCCATTATTAAAAATAATAAATGTTAAAGTGCTAGCTATTATAAAAATAAGTCCACCCAACGTAGGGGTACCTTGTTTTTGTTGATGAGTGGTAACGTATTGCAAGATGGTTTGATTTGCATGCAACTTCTTAGCTCCCTTTAACACTAAAGGAGCTATCAATAAACCAATAGCAAAGGAAACCAAAAAAGGCAAAAATATATCGATCATTGTTGCCTTGCTCCTTGATTACTTATTTGCGCATACTCGTTATACACAGTATCCGTATCATTATATGGGTATTTTACACCACCTATATCCAAATAATTCTCCGCCCCCTTGCCACTAATAACTACAACATCTCCCGCATTTGACTCTCTCAATGCAAATCTAATAGCATCTCTCCTATCTGGTATACAGAGGTATTTATCGGTTACATTACAAATACCTTTCTCTACATCTTTGATGATGTCATTTGGATTTTCCAGCCTAGGATTGTCACTAGTAATAATGCTAAAATCAGCATTCTCACCACTAATTTGCCCCATAATAGGACGCTTTGCACTATCTCTATTACCACCACAGCCAAATACTGAGATTATCCTCTTGTCAGTTACTTTGCGGACCGCTGTCAGAATGTTTAACAAACCATCTGGTGTATGTGCATAATCTATTACCACAGTACTATCATTAGGCAAGTGTATAACATTAAAACGGCCAGGAACAAACTCCATGTCGCAAAGCCCTTTAACAATGTCATCAGTACTAACTCCCAATAACTTACAAGCGGTGGCAGCTCCCAAAGCATTATATAGGTTAAATTGTCCTATTAGTTTGGTATTTACACTTTTGATATCATCAAATAAATTTAATATATATTGGGTGCCACGCATTGAATACTTGTATTTTACAGCAAATACATCACAAGGGTTATACAAGCCATAAGTTGCTATGTGAAATTGAGATTGGGTTTTGCTGTTATCCAAAACAATACTTTTACCTACCGCATCATCAATATTTACTACACCCAATTTACAAAACTGCGGACTGATAAACGAACGCTTTGTATTAGCATAGTTATCAAAAGTCTTAAAAAAGTCTATATGATCCTGTGTAACATTAGTTAATATCCCCACATCACATATCACTCCTGTCATCTTTTGTAAGGCTATAGCATGAGCACTAACCTCCATCACCACAGTATCTACACCTGCATTTACCATTTCCGCAAATATCTTGTGCATCTCTATTGGGTCTGGGGTTGTCAGCTCAGCAGGTTTCTTGATATTATCTATTACTACGCCGATAGTACCTATGACGCCTACTTTTTTGCCTGCCTTTTGGAGTATTGATTGCAACATATATGTTGTGGTGGTCTTGCCATTTGTACCCGTTACGCCTATTACCGATAGTTTATCTCGAGGGTTACCCCAAAAATTGCCTGCACACCTAGCCATAGTAGAGCGAGTGTCATTTACTATTATTTGAGGCACATCTAAATCAAGTGCGTGAGTACATACCAACAATTTTGCACCTTTTTGAACAGCAACCTCAGCAAAGTCATGCCCGTCTATTTTTGTGCCATTGAGACAAAAAAAGGCACCTCCATCTTGCACTTTTGTTGTATCACAAGCTAGGCTACTAATATCCAAGCTAACATCTCCAATGGTCCTATATTTTACCCCACTAAATAACTCTGGTATTTTCATATACAATGACCTCCATTATGATATTTGACACTTTGGCACTAATAATTTATTTGCCTAATATATGAACGACAATTATTAATATTACTATTGTATATGATTTTGACTAAGTTTTGTTTCACTAAGCAAAACTCGACATTTTTTACTGCAATTATCGCTATTGATATACCTAAACAAACCAAATTATTCTGTAAACAACTGTATTATAGTTTCTGCAAAAACCTTTGTACCTGCTGGTACAGCCTGTGTTAACACAACCTCTCCCTCACCTATTATTACGTAGTCCAACTTGATAGAGCGCAACAAAGCCCCTGCTTGGGTAATAGATAGACCTACCAAGTTTGGAACCTCAATATCTGCAGTAATTTCAGCCATTTCTACATCTGGTGCAATGCTCAAATAATCAAACATTTGCTTGAATATCATACCGCCATATGGTTTGGCTACTTGACTACCATAGTATATACCTGCGCTAGGTTCATCTACACAAATTAGCATTACATATTTTGGAGCACTAGCAGGATAAGTTCCAATAAAACTAGATACATATTTACCAGTCGCTACTCTACCATCTTCATACTTTTGCGCAGTACCAGTTTTGCCTCCGACATGATAACCTGCAACAAATGTACACTCACCAGTCGTGCTAACCACAGCCTCAAGCATTTGATTTATTGTATCTCGCACACTATTTGACACAGTACTTCCCACAATTACGGACCCGAATTCTTTTGTTGTGCCATTTGCTGATGTAATTGACTTTATTAATCTAGGTTGATAGCGAGTACCATTGACTATACCACAAACGCTATTTAACATTTGCAAAGGGGTAACAGCTATTGCCTGCCCAAATGCTATTCTAGCCAAATCAACATCTCGCACCATACTTGCGTCCATAACAATACCCGCACTCTCACCATAAAAATCTATGCCAGTCTTCTGCCCAATACCAAACTTTTGTAAATATTGATAAAACACTTCGGTCCCCATTCTCAAGCCCAAATCCATAAATACGCTATTGCAACTATTACAGAATCCCTCAAGTAAAGTCTCATGCCCATGGCCTTGAGTCCTCCAACATTTGATGCGTTCCCCAGATATTATTCTATATCCAGGGTCATAAAATGTGTCATCTATATTTGTTACACCACTAGACAACGCCGCAGCTGTAGTAAATACTTTGAATGTACTTCCAGGTTCGTAGATATCAACTACAGTTGTATTTTTGGAATAATTCAACAAGGTCTCAATATCATCACGTGGAATATTATTTAGGTCAAAACTAGGCTTTGTTGCCATAGCCAAAATCTCTCCGTTAGTAGCGTCCATTATAATCCCAGTAGCACCTTTTGCTTGTTGCTCTTCCATTGCCCTATCTAATACGCCCTCTAAAATCTGTTGTATCCCTACATCAATTGTTAATTGCACAGTACACCCTTGTATCCCAGAGACAAATGTCGTTGTACTATTACTCAACTCCACACCTGTAATAGTACTCTCCGTCATAGCATAGCCGTCGGTACCCTGCAGATAATTGTCATAGTACGCCTCAATACCTGATTGTCCTATATTATCAATTGTAGTATATCCCAACACACTAGTAAGCAAATCTCCATATGGATACCGCCTAGTACTAGTCTCTGCAATGTAAACCCCGTCCAAGTCGCTCGCCAATATACGTTCCACCAATTCACCACTCACTTGCTGTGCCAGCAAGCGTTCACTAACAGATTTATCAGTAGCTTTTTGCAATATACTCTGGTAATCTATACCCAAGATTTCTGCCAAAAGATTTGCAACCGTTTCGGCATCTACTATATTACTCGCACGCAAGTATATATTGTAACTAGTAAATGATGATGCCAAAGTGTCACCATTAGTATCTACAATACTCCCTCTCAATCCCGACAATGGTAAATCTCTTGTCCATTGGCTGATAGCTCTAGACTGTAGCATGGTACCTTGAATAAGTTGCACATACATCAATTTACCAATAACAAATAAAAAAACAAAGGCTACTATTGTGAGTACACATAGTAACCTCTTTTGTAAATTTTGAGTGGTATATTTAATTATTTTCATCTTATCTCCCAAATAATCGGGCAAAAAAAGCACAAATCTGGTCCCATAAATTACTAGAAGGATTAGTCTGTTGAGTCAAGGTGTTGGTGGTAGAGGGTACTTTGTAGGCAATATCTGGAGAAAGTGTACCATTGTTTAGACTTTCTAGCTCCTCTGCCGTCAAATCTCTACCTGTATTGTTTACTATACCCTGTTCATCTGCCAATTGTCCTGTTTCTACTCCTATAGCATTATCTCCACCAACATTACCTCCAGCAGACATTCCAAGGTTTAGAGCACTTACTACTATCACTCCACACAATAACACCAAGCAACAAATACCAGTAGCTAGCCATAATTTTAATCTCTTTGACAAACTCTGTTTAGCTGGACGCACTGGAGTATAGGACTTGATTTCTATAGTAGGAGCGGTCTTTGGAACAGTCACTATATCACTATAGGTTGCTTGATGAGTTTCTTCCTTTTTCTCTGGTACAATAAATGGGTTGGATATCTTTTTTGTCTTTCCTTGAGCAGATGTAGCAACCGTATTGAGTGGCTTTGGTTTCCTAGTGTTGATAACAGGTATACTATCCCTAGAATGGGTCATAAATTGCTCCATATCGAGCTCATCATAGACCTCATTTAGACGCTCTGTGGAGTGCGAGTTGTCAAATTTTTTCATAGCAGATTTGACAGCAGGCTCAGTGCTATTTTGCAATTTTTTGTCTATCATATCTAGCAAATTATCATCATATTCCCTATCTAGTTTGGTAGTGCTAGTTACCCTTAGATTAGTCTTAGCCATATATTATACTCTCCGTTATCTCAATATTATACCTTAGAGAGTTATTTTGTGGACAAAAACTCTAGTACAACTTACAAAATAACCACTATCGACCTTTAAAAAACAATGCCTCTTCTTATATATTTTGACAGCATAGTTCGATTAGGTCAAGTAAATTTTATAATTTTTGTAAAATTCTCAATTTTGCACTATGAGAGCGTGAATTATTTTTTAATTCTGACTCTCCAGCCAAAATCGGCTTTTTATTTACCAAAATAGCCTCTCTTTTGTGATTACATATACAGACTGGTAATTTTTTGTCACATATGCAATCACTACACAGTAGATTGTACGCATCTTTTACAATTTTGTCCTCAAGTGAGTGAAAACTGATTATGCATAACCTACCACCACTAACCAATCTCCGAGCCATGGACAGTATGCATTCATATAAATTGTCTAATTCTTGATTTACCTCTATACGTAACGCTTGAAAAACTCTCTTTGCAGGGTGCCCCTGCCCCCCAGCAGGTACGCTGTCTTCTATAATTTTTGATAACTCCAAGGTGGTCTTAATTGGCTTTATTCGCCTATGTGAGACAATAGCTCTCGCTATCCTTTTAGTATATTTTTCTTCTCCATAATTTTGAAATAAATCAATCAATTCACTCTCGCTATAGTTATTGACAACATCATACGCTGTCAATGGTGAGGTGGTATCCATTCGCATATCTAGAGGGGCATCGTGAATATAACTAAAGCCACGATCAGCAGTATCAATTTGGTACGAACTAACTCCCAAATCCAGCAATATCCCATTTACCTTATCTATCCCCATATCATCTAGGACTCTAGCGAATTCCTTAAAATCACAATGTACCAGTTTTACTTTATCACCAAAAACCGACAATCTTCCTCTAGCTACATCTAAAGCGGTTTCATCTTTGTCAAATCCAATCAACTTACCACTACTACCCAATCGTGAGGCTATCTCAAAAGAGTGTCCACCACCACCAACAGTACCATCAACATAGACTCCATTCTGTTGTATGTTTAATCCAGTTATACACTCATCTAACAAAACTGAAATATGTTTGTATTCCATTTATTCTCCTAATATGCTGACTAATTCACAATTTACCTGGTCACAACTAGTCAAGTAATACTTAATGCCATTTTGCTCCAAAAACTTACACGCACGACAGTTGTTGCCATGCAAGTGTCCATACACGACAGCATTTACCTCATATTGCTCAAATAATCTAGTAAAATCACTAGGTGACAATTTAGCATTAAAAGGTGGATAATGTATCATAGCGATCTTGTAGTCGCCTTGGTGATATTTTTTTTGCATATCACTAAGAGCCAACTCCATACGAATCAACTCTCGTTTATATATTTTTTCATCTTCGGCAGTTTTAAAATTCTTATCTGGTACAGTCCAGCCACGAGTCCCACATATTACTACATTATTAACTCTCACCGCATCGTTTTGTAGTGCAAAAAAATTATCACCAAGTAACGCCCGCACTCCAGTAATCGACTTCCACCAATAATCATGATTACCTCTTATCATCACCTTTGTCCCTGGTAATGCCTTGATAAGATCAAGGTCAGGTATTGCCTCTTGGTAATACATAGCCCAACTAATATCCCCAGGTATTAGCACCAAATCTGCAGAAGACACTTTTTTTTGCCAATCTGCAGTAATTCTCTCAAAATGATTTTCCCAGCCAGGACCAAATACATTCATTGGTTTTTCGACAACGCTATCTAGGTGCAAGTCACCTATCGCAAATACTTTCATTACCTATTACCTCTATAGATAGTATAACCGAACACAGGGCAAAACGCAAGGATAACTCCACAATTTGCTAGAAGTAAAAACTAACGACATACCTCTCTATTTATTCACAACTATCATAGATGAAAATCACCCGTACAAATTGATAGTTGAATACAAATAATAAAACCACCAGGTAAGATATAACCTAGTGGTAAAAGGTGTAGAGTTTTTCTTTAGTAAACCAGTATTCTATCAAACAACTTGAATACTCTTAATCACAACAGACCATTATTATTGTTGTTATTATTCCCCAAGGTCGTACTAGCAGGGGCCACAGATGGGAACAATGGCATCTCAAAGAAACCATCACAGACATTTTGTGAAAATTCTTGACAAGGAGGTATCTGGCAATACCCATAACTAGGTACCAGTAACTCTGTCTCTGCGACAATTTTTATTATCATTAGTACACAGCCCTCTAGTGTAAAGACATTATCACTAAATGTTCCATCTGCGATAATAGCACTTGCTACTATTTCGATCTTGTAAGGTATAATAGACGGTTGTGGAAGGAACAGTACAACATCTTGAGGCAGAGATATTACCCCTGTTGCCACCCCTTGCACATTATTGGCATCAGTATAAACTACATCAATAGGTATATTGGCGGTGCCAGATATCCTAGCAAAATTTGGTCTATCAGCAAACCTAGTTACAGTTACATCAGTAAATGTAGGTGCTATAGTTTGACTAGATTGACCTGATACAAATGTCAATGGATATGTAGGATTGGCAGGAGTAAAGTTAGTAAGCGTTACAGGCAAGTTTACAATATGTTGCTGCTTGAGACAAGCATCAAAAACTTTTTTTACCTGTATACATACTTTCTCGCATAACCCACGCAGTGGATTACCAACTATTGGTCCTGGGATATTGTCTGTCCTAATTCCAGAGAAAAAAGACATAACAACCTCCATAAAATTTAACCCGTACACAATATAGTATGTATACTTTTTTAAAAGTGTTACTGCTTTGTCAGGATATAAATTGATGATTTTAACTAAATAAAAAAACACTCTACATAACCTGTAAAGTGTTTTTTATCAACTCAAAGACCGAGATTATTTCATCTCAACGTCAGCGCCAGCCTCTTTCAACTTCTCAACCATAGCCTTTGCCTCATCAGCAGGAACATTTGACTTGATTGTCTTTGGAGCGCCGTCAACCAACTCTTTTGCCTCGGTCAAGCCAAGACCTGTAGCCTCTTTTACAACCTTAATAACTGCAACCTTGCTAGCGGTAGCACTAAGACCTTTCAATACTACATCATAGTTAGCCTTTTCCTCAGCAGCACCTGCATCAGCACCTGCAGCTGGAGCAGCACCTGCAGCTGGAGCTGCAGCTACAGCAACTGGAGCAGCAGCACTTACGCCAAACTCTTCCTCCATTAATTTAACCAACTCGCTAACCTCTACTACGGTCAAACCCTTTATTTGCTCTAACAAATCATTAATCTTTGCCATAATAAATCTCCTTTAAAATAAAATTCTCTTAATTGTTTTTTGTCGCAACTGCGTTTAGCGCAATGGTAAGTCCACGCACTGGACCATTCATTACTGAGCATAGTTGAGTAATAGGTGCATTGAGCATACCCATCAACTTTGCCATCAATACATCTTTGCTTGGCAAACTTGCCAGTGCCTTGATACCAGCGTCATCTACATAGTTTTTGCCCAACAAACCAAACTTGATAGTAAGGCTGGTTTTGTCAGCAAACTCTTTGAGGATTTTAGCAGCGTCAATTTCGCTATTAAAACTAAACGCAACAGCGAGTGTACCCTCAAGCTTGTCATCAAAGTCATGAATACCGCAATTGTTTAATGCCAATTTGAAAATACGGTTTTTGTAAACATGATACTCACAACCTGCGTCACGCATCTTGTTACGCATCTCGGTAGCATCTGCCACATTGATACCACGATAGTCAACCAACACTACACTCTTTGCTCTCTCAATCTTTGATTGAACATCTTGAACTTGTTGTTTCTTTATTTCCAAGTTTTTTGACATCTCGACTGTAACCCTCCAACTCTTATTCTAACGAATAAAAATCCCCATGCCAAACGAAGCATAGGGATAAAAATATCCTATATAATACTCCGCCTCGGCAAGCCTGTGCATCTACACAGATTAAGTCTACTGGTTAGCGAATAGACACTTGCTGTCTTTGGCAACGAAAATCCTATTCAATTAGTATTGTCATTATATTATATTTGTATTACATTGTCAACCCCTTGAGTAAAATTTTTATACTATTTTATAAACCACAGTAATATCTTATCCTACACAAATCTTTATTTTTTATTAAAAAGTTTTATCACTATATGACTCAAATGCGGCTGTAATTATTAAAATAAAAAAATGGAGATCCGCAAATTACTCCATTTATCTATCATTTATAATCTTTTTCGTCATCAAAATCGTCATCGAGGTCATCGTCTAGGTCATCTTCATCATCTTCGTCTTCGTCGATGTCACTGTCGTTAAAGTCACCATCTAAATCGTCATCCAACTCATCGTCATCATCTAATTCACTCTCGTCAAAGTCATCATCAAGCTCATCGTCATCAAAGTCTCCCAAATCCTCCAAGTCGAGCGTATCCAACTCATCATCGTCTATTTCTGATATACCTACCATGTGTCCAAGTTCGTCATCAGCATCTACGCCATCAGTGTCCTCAATCTCATCAGTCCACTCATCACGAACTGGCTCCTCATCGTCAATATCACCAGATACAATTTTGTCCAAGTCTCGCTCCTTTTGACAGCTAGCACACATATCCTCATCTTCACGAATATAGTTGGTCTTGCATACTGGACATATATCAAAGTCCAACCCCAAATCGTCTAAATCATCACCTTTTTGATAAGCTGATTCCACCTCTTTTTTACATACACTACACAACTTATCTTTTTTGTGAATAAAATTTAGCTCGCAACGAGGACAACGAACAAAATCAGTAACTTTCTTTTCCATCTCAACATACTCCCTAACAATTGTCTAATACCTAGTCAATCTAGCCTATTACCCAAAAGTTGCCTCTATTATATAGATAAAATACCCAAAAGTAAACTGATTTTGTATAACTTTTTTGATTTTTTTAACAGCCCTCAATAATCATCTTGTCTGCAACCAAAGCAATAAATTCACCGTTGGTAGGTTTCTCATTAGTACCATACACTTGCAGTCCAAATATTGAGTTGATATTTTCTATCTTACCCCTATTCCATGCAACCTCTATCGCATGCCTTATAGCACGCTCAACCTTGCTTGCACTAGTTCCAAACTTTTGAGCAATACTAGGATATAACTTTTTTGTAATACTATTCACTATATCTGGGGTATCTATAGCCATCTTTATAGCCTCACGCAAAAACTGATACCCTTTGATATGCGCAGGAATCCCTACAGTAATGAATATATTACTTATCCTTTCCTCAAGGTTCCTATTCTTGTAAACATTTTTTACTGGAACAGGATTTGTATTTGTATTAGTGCTATTTTGGTATGCCTCAATAATACTACTTATGTGCTCTTGTCTATCTACATTAGTCTTGACAGCCTGCTCTGCACAAATTCCACGCATACGCCCTATCAAGTCAGTCGCACTACATGGCTTAATAAAGTAATAACTAGCACCCATTTGCATTGCATTCAATACAAAAGCATCGCCTGATAATGCAGTAGCGATTATTACTTTTGGGGCATTTTCAAGAGCCAAAATTTCCTCAAGCAATGCCATACCATCTCTATTGGGTAGCACCAAATCCAACAAAACAACATCTGGTTTGCGCTCCCTAATTATATCAAGAGCCTTACTACCATCACTTACCTGTTCCAATAACTCTATTTCAGAAGAATGACTAAACTCCTCTGCACACAACTTCTTCATTTGTTGACTGTCGTCTACGACAATCAGTTTAATTCTCTTCATAGAGTCCTCCTATTTTTTAAATAAAATTCAACACTTTTTCGCTTAGTGTCGATAGGCACATAATAACAAAGTGATTAATTCAAAATCAAATTTTGATTAACCAAAATAATGTAGTAATATAGCCTTAATGATATTGATTTGTAACTTTTTGTCGAAATTCTTTATTATTTGTGACAATTTAAGATAGCAAAAAGCGAAAAAGTCAGCAAATTCCGAGATTACCACGAAACAATTAAATTATTGACTAAAAATATCACTTTTAAAACACAACCCAATCTTATACCTATTGACAAATTAATGTATTCATAATTGGACTCAAAACCTGTATTAAAAAAGTTAATTTTAGACATACTAGCCCCAAAAAGGAGCTACAAATGTTTAATTTTATAATGTATATGATAGTCCAAATAGGAGCAATCAATTGGCTATGTATAGGGCTTTTTCAATTTGACTTTATAGCAGGAATATTTGGGAGCCAAGCCCATTTTGTTAGTAGATTCCTCTATATGATAATTGGGCTTGCTGGCGTATATATGCTAATCTACGGCTTAGTAAAAAAAGGTAATTTGAACTTGATGGGAAATACACCAAAGGAAAAGAAAGATTCAAAAAAGAAAACGCAAAAAAAAGAAAAAAGAGGAACAACCCTCATAGATTAAACTATACTATCACTTGTATTATCCCAATTATATAATTTGTATCCTACAAAAGTGATAATCTATCTTACTCAAACTACACAAAACTAATTTGTAAAATTACCAAATTAGATTAAAGCACTAATACAATCTAAAATAAATAAAAAAGATGGCTATCAGTGATAGCCATCGATCCTCATATATTAGCCTAGCGAACTACAAATAATTATTCACCTGCTTTCTCGGACTCAGCCAATACCTTTTGGTACTCAGCGAGTATGAGGTCACGAATCTCTTCTCTCGTCTCTGTGTTGAGTGGATGAACAATATCCTTGAAGTTGCCCTCAGGAGTCTTGCGACTAGGCATTGCGATAAACAAACCTTGGTTCCCATCAATAACCTTGATGTCATGTACTGCAAAGCAGTCATCAATGGTCAATGAAGCAACGGCCTTGAGTTTGTTGTCATCTTTCTTCACAATACGAATACGAATGTCCGTAATTTTCATCAAGTCCCTTCACCTTCCTTTTATAGTTTTGCAAAAAGGAAACCTTTTAGCCAACTAAATGATACATATATAGTCCATTTTTGTCAAACAAAATTGCATACTTTTTATACCCGAACACACAAGTTTTGCTCACATTCATACAAACTTATCATATATATTTATTATGAAGTTAAAAGATTTCAATAAAATCCACTTTGTAGGAATAGGTGGAATCAGTATGAGCGCACTCGCTACTCTACTAGCATCCAAAAAATACAACGTCACTGGCAATGATGATAATGATAGTGATATTGTCCAAGATTTGCGTTCAAAAGGCATCAAAGTTAGTATAGGCAATGATCTTGACGATATAAAAGTTGCTGACTTGGTTGTGTATACCAATGCCATCTCCCAAAATTCACCCACTATTAGTTTAGCAAAAAAGTTAAACAAACCAATGTTGGAAAGGGCTCAGTTGCTAGGTATAATAGCCAGTGAATACAGAGAAGTAATTGCTATTAGTGGCACACATGGCAAAACCACAACCACCGCTATGCTAGGTATTATATTTAAAACAGCTAACCTCTTTCCAACCATTCATATGGGTGGCATTAGCAACGATTGGAATAGCAATCTACAGATAGGACACAAAAAATATTTTATTACTGAGGCATGTGAATACAACAAAAGTTTCCTACACTTGCGCCCAAGTGTTTCGATCATAACTAATATAGAGCCAGACCATATGGACTGCTATCATAACATAGAGGAACTACAATCAGCATTTTTACAGTTTGCTAGACAAACAAAAGATTGTTTGGTAATCAATGGTGATACAGTGCCTAGTGATATACCAAAATCCAAATCTCAACAAAATTTAATCACATTTGGATTGAGCCCAACCAACCATTATTATGCAAAAAATCTAAAAGCAAGCAATGGTAAATACAGTTTTGATTGCTACTACAAAAATGAAAATTTAGGGAATATACAATTAAATATAGTTGGAAAACATAATGTTTACAATGCTCTAGGAGCTATTACAACAAGCCTTTATTTTGGCATACAATTTGATGATATCCAAAAAGCATTGTTAATTTTTAGTGGAGTCAATAGAAGATTCGAAAAAATTTATGACACTGATAATCTCCTAATGATTCATGATTATGCACATCACCCTACAGAGATAAAATGCAGTATACGCACAGCAAAACAAATAGCACAAGGCAGATTAATAGTAATATTTGAGCCTCATACTTATTCACGCACTTGTGCACTCATTGACTATTTTGCTACAGCGTTTAATGGAGCTGACAAAGTCATTATATTACCAACATATCCAGCTAGAGAAAGTTATATACTGGGTGGTGATGCAATTGATTTGTTTTATAGAGTTGCCGAACACACACCAGAAACCCAATATTTTCAGCATTTGCACGCACTATTCAACGAATTGGATAAAGACACCAAAAGTGGGGATACATTACTCTGGCTAGGCGCTGGCACTATTTATGACTTTGCAAAAAAATACGTTGAGCACAAAACAATGCAAAAAGACAAAAAATCACCCAAAACCTCTTGACTTGTATTATACTTTTCATTATAATTAATCTACATTATTATTTGGTGAGGTGAGCAGTATGAAGAAAGATATACACCCAAATTACCACACTGTAAAAGTTGAATGTGCTTGTGGTGAGACTTTTGATACAAAGTCTACATACAAGTCAGATACTATGAAGATTGATATTTGTAACAAATGTCACCCTTTCTTTACTGGTAAACAAAAAGTGGTAGATACCGCAGGTCGTGTAGAAAAGTTTAATAAGCGTCACAATCTTGACACTGACAAACAAGGTAACTAGATTTATACTTACCAAATAGATGCTTTGATTATTAGAGCGTCTATTTTTTTTGTAACATATGGCTTATATGGAGAAACTCAGTATGTTGTATAAAGATTTTTTGACCAAAGTAAAATCACAGTACCAATTATCGGCAGACCAACTAAGAGACCTAGATTGGTTGACTCTTGATATTCTTGGCAAAGACGAACTCGGCATATTTGGACTAGGACAACGAGAGTTAAGCAATCAACAATGCTCTACTCTGCTCAATGGGATAAAAAGATTACTAGCAGATGAACCACTTGCCTACATCATTGGTAACGCAGAGTTTTATGGAAGAAAATTCTTGGTGAATAAAGATGTATTGATACCTAGACCCGAGACAGAGCAACTTTGCGAAAAAATAATAAGGGACTGCATGAGTAAAACAAAACTCACTCAAGAGACACCTCCATATACAAAATTAAATATTTTAGAACTGTGCACAGGTAGTGGTTGCATCGCAGTAACATTAGCAAAAGAATTAAGATGCAAAGTAACTGCAGTAGATATCAGCCAAAAAGCCTTAGACGTAGCACGACAAAATGCAAAGATATATAATACGGATATTAAATTTTTGCAAAGTAATATGTGGGAAAATGTAGAGAGGCAATATGATATAATAGTCAGTAACCCACCTTATATAGAAAAAGCACAATTAGCTAACTTACCCAATTCAGTAAAAAACTATGAGCCCCAAATCGCACTTGATGGAGGCGCTGATGGATTGTATTTTTACAAAATCATATCAAAAAATGTCTGTAATTACCTAAAACCTAGTGGTACGCTATATCTTGAAATAGGATATAACCAAGGTCAAAGTTTGGCTAGTTTACTAAGGAAATCTTTTGAGTCTATAGAAGTACTACCCGACTATAATGGTCTAGATAGAATAGTAAAAGCATATCAAGGAGCAAAAAAATGATTGAGAAATTGAATAGTTACATAGATAGATACAATGAGGTTGATAAAGAATTGTGTAATCCTGATATATTTAATGATATGGACAAATACCGAAAATTGAGTAAAGAAAAAGCAGGATTACAATCATATGTTGACCTGTACACAGAGTACAAAAGCACCCAAGACAAATTGGAGTTAGCAAAAGAAATAGCGCAAGGCGAAACAGATGAAGAAATGCGCACAATGGCAGAAACAGAAATAGAACAATTTAAACAACAAATAGCAGAGCTAGATAAACGTGTACAAATAGCACTACTGCCCCAAGACGAAAATGATAATAGTGATGTATTTTTAGAGGTTCGTCCTGCCGCTGGTGGTGATGAAGCCAGTCTATTTGGTGCTGAATTATTTGGTATGTATCGCAAGTATGCTGAGGCGCATGGTTTTGGTGTACAGGTTATTGAATATAGCGAGACCGAGGTAGGTGGACTAAAATCTGGAGTCATGCAAATCACAGGTAATGGTGTATATAGGAGACTAAAATGGGAAAGTGGCGTACACCGGGTGCAACGTGTGCCAGAGACAGAGTCCCAAGGCCGTGTACATACTAGCACGGTGACAGTAGCCGTACTACCCGAGATAGAAAATGTCGATTTTGTAATAGACGAAAAAGATTTAAGAATAGACACATTTCATTCTGGTGGATGTGGTGGTCAAGGTGTCAATACTACTGACTCAGCGATTAGATTAACACATATTCCTACAGGAATAGTGGTGGTTTGTCAAGATGAGCGAAGCCAAATCAAAAACAAAGACAAAGCAATGAAAGTTTTGCAAGCAAGATTACAAGATATGTATCAGCAAAAAGCAATAGCTGAACACGCCCAAGAAAGAAAATCACAAGTGGGTACTGGTGACCGTAGCGAAAGAATAAGAACATATAATTTCCCACAAGATAGAGTGACAGATCATCGCATAGGATACACTAGACACAATATAAATGAATTTATGGCTGGCAATATTGATGATGTTATAGATGCACTCAACGATTACGATACGCAACTAAAGTTACAGCAACTTTAATATATTTTATGGGCACATTATATTGCCCATTTTTATTATCACATTCATTGTATAGTATTGTGCATACTATGCAACGCAAGTGTGTTTTTAATTACCAAAAATGTGTTTTTATAAAAAAATATTAACATCACACAACAAATAATATATCAGGGGGATAATTATGCTAGAGATAAGAAATCTTAGCCATAGCTTTGGAGAACGTATATTATACAAAGATGTAAATCTAAAAATAAATAAGGGCGACAAAATAGGTTTAGTTGGCGAAAATGGTAGTGGTAAAACTACTCTAATAAATATGCTGAGCGGGAAACTCTTGTGTGACTCTGGGGATATAATCTGGGATAAAAGAGGCAAGGTCGGATACCTGGATCAATTTGTAGAAATAGATAGAGAACAAACAGTATACCAATATTTAGAAAGCGCATTTATAGATTTGATTGCAACCGAGGATAAATATAATAATATCAATGAACTATTATCCAAATCACAAAATGAAATCGAAATCCAGAGATTAATGAAGCAATCGGGAGAATTATTTGATTACCTATGTGAACACAACTACTACTCCATTCAATCAGAAATAGCAAAAGTCTCCAGTGGACTGGGAATTACTAGTTTTGGTATGGATACACAAGTAAAAGGTTTAAGCGGTGGACAAAGGGTAAAATTAATGTTTGCAAAACTCTTGCTAGAGCAACCTGATTTACTTATACTAGATGAGCCCACCAATTTTTTGGATATACAGCATATCGAATGGTTGAAAAAATTTCTACAAGAATACAAAGGTTCTTTTTTGATAGTTAGTCATGATATCCCCTTCCTTAATGATGTAGTAAATAAGATATGGGCAATAGATTTATTATCTATAAATGAATATCACGGAAATTATAATAAGTACATACAAATACGAGATGAAAAAATAAATCAATACAATAAACTCGCACAATCTCAAAAAGAACAAGAAGAAAAATTAAAAGATTACATTGCACGAAATAGCGCTAGAACAGCAACAGCAAAACAAGCAAAAAGCCGAGCGAAAGTATTGCAAAAATTACAAGAGAACAAAGTGGAGGAAATCAAAGAATCCAAGCCACCCGAGATAGTATTTCCATATAAAAAAATTGATAATACCCACATGATTGTAGTTAAAAATCTAAGCGTTGGCTATGATAAACCATTGGTGGATAAGATAACATTCACCTTGCTAAATGGTGCAAAAATACGTATAAGCGGATTTAATGGTGTAGGTAAAACTACTCTTCTCAAAACAATATTAGGTCAATTAAAACCAATTTGTGGTACCATTAATATTAACAAGAATGTAGTTTTTGGATATTATGAACAGGACCATTTATTTACTAATAAAAGTAATACAGCCATTGATGAAGTGGCTGCACACTACCCCAAAATGACAACAGGACAAATTAGGAGTATTCTAGCAAAAGCTGGTTTATCTACAAAAAAACAGATGCAACCTATATCTAGCTTGTCTGGTGGTGAGCAATGCAAAATACAATTATGTTTGATGATGCAGGAGCCAAGTAATTTACTAATATTAGACGAGCCCACAAACCATTTAGACGCTTTAGCAAAAACAGCTCTAGCGCACGCTTTAAACAACTACCCTGGTGGAGTAATTTTCGTTAGTCACGAAGATGAATTTGCCAAAAAAATTAATAATCATAAAGAAATAAACCTTGCTAAAATTTAATGTTTTTTGGCTCATTCAACAAGCAAATTAAACACATAAGAAAACATACGCCCTTATGCACATACACTGTTGGCTTGTTTTGAAACCATATAAATACACTGCATACTATGCACATCTTGTATAAATCGCAGACAATTACCATATGCATAGTATTAAAAATGTGTATCAAAAGCCTTTATTTCTCAATTCTTCATCATACTATGCACAATATGTGTATACTATTTTGTGCTTTATCAAAATCAAGTTAAATGATTTTGAAACTAAAATATAGAGACCTTCACGCTAGCATTCAAAATATGAAATAAAAAAACAGCCTACTATATAGACTGTTTTTTATTTTATTCAATTATATCATCAAGATCAGAACCATAATCATCTACTGTTTCCTCAATAGGTTGATTAACAAACTCATCGTATGATTCAGTTATATCTTCCATAGGTATTTGTTCATCATCTTTTGACTTAGGGAATAGACGCTCACTTTCTTGCTCAGCAACATCTTTTACTGTTTCAAATACTGTAGGGGTAATTGAATTATATTGCTTGAGTCCTGTACCAGCTGGAATTAATTTACCTATAATTACATTTTCCTTCAGTCCAACCAAATGGTCAACCTTACCCTTAATAGCAGCATCAGTCAATACCCTACTAGACTCTTGGAACGATGCAGCACTCAAGAAACTATTTGTAGCCAAACTTGACTTGGTTAGACCTTGCAATATTCTACGAGCATTAGCAGGCATTTTGCCTTCCTGCAATGCTTTGAGGTTTATGTCCTCCAACTCATCTACATCTAATATATCTCCAGGTATCAAGTCAGTATCTCCAGATGACTCTACCTTTACCTTGCGTAGCATTTGTCTAATAATAATCTCAATATGCTTTGTATCAATATCAACACCTTGAGACTTGTATACCGAGAACACTTCAGTAAGCAAGTATTCTTGAACATCTTTTAGACCACGGGTACGCAAAATATCTTGTGGATACAAACTACCTGCGGTGAGTGGTGTACCACTCTCTACCGTTTGCCCATCTTTGACAATAACAAATGAGCGAGCTGGCAACAAATAATCTACATCACCCTCACTAGAGTGAACAGTTACTTGTTTTCTATTATCTACATCTTTTATAGTAATCTTACCAGCTACCTCACTAACTATTGCAGCACCATTAGGTTTACGAGCCTCAAAGATCTCCTCTACACGAGGCAAACCTTGTGTAATATCTGCTACAGATGCGACACCACCAGTGTGGAATGTACGCATGGTAAGCTGTGTACCAGGCTCACCAATTGATTGAGCAGCAATTACACCTACTGCCTCGCCGACCTCTACTAGACCAGTAGATGTCATATCACGACCATAACATTTTGCACAAACACCATGTTTACTCTTACATGTGAGTAGTGTACGGATTGTAACAGATTTGATACCAGCTTTTTCGATAATATCAGCCATCTCTGGAGTGATCATCTCATTAGCCTTTACCAATACCTCACCCGTGCTAGGATCAACGATATCATTTACGGTAACTCTACCAGCAATACGACCACTCAAGGTCTCTATCAAGTTGTCACCCTTGCGCAACTCGGTTACTTGGATACCTTTTGGTGTCTCGCCCAAAGACTCAAAGCAATCTTGCTCAGTTACTACTATTCCGTGGGCTATATCCACCAACCTTCTAGTCATATAACCAGAGTCAGCAGTTTTTAACGCAGTATCTGTCAAACCTTTTCGTCCACCACGAGCTGACATAAAGTAGTCAAATGGTGTCAATCCCTCACGGAAGTTGGAAACAATAGGTATATCAACTTTTTCACCGGATGAGTTTGCCATAATACCACGAATACCACTCAACTGGTTTACCTGGTCAGCACTACCACGAGCCTTTGATGTAACAGCCATTGCTATTGGGTTAAACTTATCCAAGTTATCCATAACGCTAGCCTTAATCTTTGCTGTAGCTTGGTTCCACAACTCAATATTCTTATTTACTTTTTCTGCACGAGTAATCAAACCACGTCCATATAATTTCTCATTATTTTGAGCCAATTTTTTGTACTCAGCTACAATTTTGTATTTTTCATCAGGAATGAGCATATCGTAGATATTCATAGTTATGGCAGCTAGTGTTGAATATTTATAACCAAATGCTTTTACTTTATCCAACATCTTGGCTGTTTCTGTAGTACCCATTATTCTATAAGTACGAGCAATAACATCATCTAGTCTACCTTTTGTTACAGGAAAATCTATCTCAAAGTTTAGACAAGTATCAGGGTTATTCCTATCCACCAATCCTATACACTGAGGAATACACTCATTAAACAATATTCTACCAATAGTAGTCTGAACTCTTCCATTTACCAAGGTCCCATGAACCATTGCACTTCGGCGAACCTCAATAGGTGCATGCAAGTCAACAAGCTTGTTGGCATAAGCCATCTTTGCCTCTTCCTCACTAATGAATCGAGTACCTGCCCCCATTGCATCTGGGTTATCTATAGTCATATAATAGGCACCCAAAATCATATCTTGGTTTGGTTGAATTACAGGGTCACCTGTAGCTGGCTTCAAAATGTTATTACTTGCTAGCATCAATATCCTAGCCTCTGTACGAGCCTCCAAAGACAATGGTA
Organism: uncultured Clostridia bacterium; assembly: GCA_944383355.1. Classification (GTDB taxonomy): domain Bacteria; phylum Bacillota; class Clostridia; order Christensenellales; family UBA1242; genus RUG666. The sequence goes on along the minus strand of CALWPF010000015.1, from coordinate 12,329 downwards.
CATGAATAGCCATTGTATCACCATCAAAGTCAGCGTTGAAACCTGGACAAACCAATGGATGCAACTTGATAGCTCTACCCTCTACCAATACTGGCTCGAATGCCTGCAAACTCAAACGGTGCAATGTAGGAGCACGGTCCAAAATAACTGGGTGGTCTTTTATAACATCCTCTAGTATGTCCCAAACCTCAGGACGTTCACGCTCAACCATTCTCTTTGCACTTTTGACATTTTGAGTATAATTGAGCTCTACCAATTTGCGCATTACAAATGGCTTGAATAACTCTAGCGCCATCTCTTTTGGCACACCACATTGATATAATTTTAACTCTGGACCTACTACTATAACACTTCGACCAGAATAATCCACTCTCTTACCGAGCAAGTTTTGACGGAAACGTCCCTGCTTACCACTAATCATAGCAGTCAAGCTCTTTAACTCTCTTTGCTTTGCACCTTGTACAGGTTTACCACGCTTTCCGTTTGCAATTAGAGCATCAACAGCCTCTTGCAACATACGCTTTTCGTTACGAACAATTACATCAGGCGCACCCAAATCCATCAATTTCTTTAGCCTGTTATTTCTATTAATAACACGACGATAAAGATCATTTAGATCACTCGCTGCAAACCTACCACCATCTAATTGTATCATTGGTCTCAAGTCTGGTGGTAACACTGGTAGTGCATCTAGTATCATCCAACGAGGATTATTACCACTTTTTAAGAATGCCTCTACTGTCTCTAACTTTTTGATAGCCTTGAGCTTTTTAGCACCCTTGGCAGTTAAAATTATCTCTTTTAACTCTTTGCTCTCTTTCTCTAGGTCTACCTCATCTAACAACTCTCGAATAGCCTCAGCACCCATAGCTGCTCTAAATGAGTCGTAACCAAACTCCTCTTGTGCATCTCTATATTCTTTATCTGAGATAATTTGCTTTTTTACGAAGTTAGTCTTGCCAGGATCCAATACTATGAAACTAACATAGTATAATACTTGCTCAAGATTTTTTGCAGTCATATCTAGTATACTACCAATACGACTAGGCACACCACGCACAAACCATATGTGAGATACAGGGGTAGCCAACTCAATGTGTCCCATACGCTCACGACGAACCTTTGCACGAGTTATCTCTACTCCACATTTTTCACAGTGATGCCCCTTGTATCGCACTCTCTTATACTTTCCACAATGACACTCAAAATCTTTACGGGGTCCAAATATTCGCTCACAAAATAAACCGTTAATCTCGGGCTTGAGTGTACGATAATTTATAGTCTCAGGCTTGGTCACCTCACCGTGTGACCACTCCCTAATCTTCTCAGGGGAGGCGAGGCTAATCCTAATAGAATCAAAGTTTTTTAACTCAAACATTTAGCATACTCTCCTATTCAAAATCATCAAACAAGTTGCCAGCATTAAAGGTGTCATCATCTGCATTATCTGCAAACTCTGCCTCGCTTACAATATCGCCAGCCTCACCTTGTATATCATCGAAGTTTAACTCTAGCTCCTTGGTCTCAGGTGTACTACTCTTTGTTGCCAAAGACACCTCGACCTCATCGTTAGTCAGGTCATTTAGACTAATCTCTCTAGCATCTTCTGTCAAGATACGAATATCTAGACACAATGATTGCAACTCTTTTACCAAAACTTTAAAGGACTCTGGTATACCAGGCTCAGCTATAGGTTGTCCCTTTACTATAGACTCATATACCTTATTCCTACCTGTTACATCATCAGATTTGATAGTCAACATCTCTTGCAACAAGTTTGCGGCACCATACGCCTCCAGTGCCCAAACATCCATTTCACTGAAACGTTGTCCACCAAACATTGCTTGACCACCTAATGGCTGAGCTGTTACCAATGCATAAGGCCCTATACTACGAGCATGCATTTTGCTGTCTACCATGTGGTTCAATTTTAGCATATACATGACACCTACGGTTACACGGTTATCAAATTTTTCACCAGTCCTACCATCATACAACTCCATCTTTGCATCTTCATCAAAGCCATTATCACGATACAATTGTTGTATCTGCTGCTCTGTAGCACCATCAAATGCAGGAGTTGCGACCTTCCAACCCAGTGCTTTTGCTACACGACCAAGGTGTACCTCCAACAACTGTCCTATGTTCATACGGCTAGGAACACCCAATGGGTTTAATACAATATCAACAGGAGTACCATCTGCCATATAAGGCATATCCTCTTGAGGCAATATCCTAGATACTATACCCTTGTTACCGTGGCGACCTGACATTTTGTCACCAATACTTATCTTACGCTTTTGCGCAACATACACTTTTACGACTTGGTTTACTCCTGCCTCTAGCTCATCTTTGTTAGCACGACTAAATACTTGGACATCTACAACCACACCGCCTCTACCATGCTGTACACGGAGACTGGTATCTCGTACTTCTCTGGCCTTTTCACCAAAAATAGCACGCAACAATCTCTCCTCTGGTGTCAGTTCGGTTTCGCCCTTTGGCGTTACTTTACCAACCAAAATATCGCCAGGGCGTACCTCTGCACCGATTCGAACAATACCATTTTCATCTAGATTCTTTAAAGCATCTTCACCTAAGTTAGGAATATCACGAGTAATTTCCTCATTACCTAATTTTGTGGCACGACACTTTATCTCTTCTACTTTTAATGTTATAGATGTAAACAAGTCCTCTGTTACTAGGCGCTCGTTAATAAGTATAGCATCTTCGTAGTTGTAACCTTCCCAGTTCATAAAGGCAACAGTCATATTACGCCCAATAGCCAATTCACCATCTTTTGTTGACAAGCCATCAGCCAAGATTGAGCCTGCTTTTACCTTGTCACCAGCCTTTACCAAAGGTTTTTGATTGATACAAGTCTCTTTGGTTGTCTTACCAAACTTTATCAAATTATAACGATTAACTTTGCCACCAGCTTCCTCGACATCTATGTGATTTGCGTCTACATACTTTACTACACCATCAGCCTTGGCTAATATCAATGCACCACTATCCTTTGCTACACGATACTCCAATCCAGTACCTACTATAGGCGCCTCATTACGCAAAAGAGGTACAGCCTGACGTTGCATGTTACTACCCAACAATGCACGTGCAGTATCATCGTTACCCAAGAATGGTATCAAAGCAGTAGCAACTGATATAATCTGCTTTGGACTAACGTCTACATAATCAACCATATCACGAGATATGTCTATAAATCTATCTTTGTAACGGCAAATAACTGTCTCATTTTTGAATGTACCATCTTCGTTGAGGGGCTCGATTGCTTGAGCAATCTTGTACCCTTCCTCAACATCAGCCATCATATACTCAATCTCATTGGTAACTCTACCAGTCGCCTTGTCAACTTTCCTGTAAGGAGTCTCTATGAAACCATATTCATTTACTCTAGCATATAGCGCAAGAGAGTTTATCAAACCTATTGATTGACCCTCTGGAGTCTCAATAGCACATATCCTACCATAATGTGTATAGTGGATATCACGCACTTCCTCACCAGCACGCTCTTTGCGTACACCTCTAGGTCCTACCGCACTAGTCTTTCTCTTTTGAGTGAGTTCACTCAATGGGTTAACTTGATCCATGTTTTGAGACAACGGACTGGTTTTCATAAAGTCCATAAATGCTTTGTTTACATTACGAGCATTAACGATTGTTGACGGACTTGCCTGTGTCAAATCTTGACCTTGCATACTCTCACGAGCCAACTGAGCCAACTTTGCCATACCTGAGTGCAACGCTATACTCATCAATTCGCCAACAGAGCTCACCCTACGATTAGCCAAGTGGTCAATGACATCAATACTACCTATGCCCTCTATCAAATCCAATAAATAACTGATAGACGCCAAAACATCATCGATTACTATACTACGAGTCATCAAAGTCTCAGCATTGGCACGAATAATCTCCGCCTTTGCCTCTTTGGTCTTTTGTCCCTTTAATAATTCTTGCAAAGTTGGGTAATGTACCATCTCAAGTACACCCAAATCCTTTGGATTGCATTTAAATACAGCATCTAAATCTACACGATTGTTACCCAGCATGTAGTGTTTCTTGCCATTTGGTAACTCCACCCATACACCATTTATACCGCTATTCTGGATAGATTTTGCCATTTCTTTTGTAATAACGGTACCTTTATCCAATACCGTGCCATCAGCCAAGGTAAGTGACTCAGCCAATTTTTGATTTGGCAAACGATTACATAATGACAACTTTTTATTAAATTTGTAACGACCTACCCTAGCCAAGTCATAACGCAACTTAGTAAAGAATAAGTTCATAATATAAGTCTTTATTTGCTCGGCACTAGGCAACTCACTTGGCTTTAACTTTTTGCTCATTTCGAGCAAAGCCTCTTCCTCGGTTTTTTGTACCTCTTGCTCCAAAGTACTAACAATGTAAGGGTTATTACCAAAAATTGCAGCAATTTGCTTGTCATCACCCAAACCAAAAGACTTTAATAACAAACCAGCTGATACCTTGACACTACGGTCAACTATTACCCTAATAGTATCTTTTTGTGTTTGCTCAAACTCCAACCAAGTACCACGAGTAGGTATCAAAGTGTTTTTGTAAGTAGTCTTACCAGTATTTTTGTCCTCTATAGCCTCATAATATACACCAGGGCTACGCACAATTTGACTGACAATAACACGGTCTACTCCACTAATCAAAAAAGACCCTTCGTCAGTCATTAGAGGCACATCACCCAATAAAACATTTTGGTCTATAGCCTCACCTGTATCCTTGTTAATCAATCTGGCATTTACACGAATAGGAGCAGAATATGTCAAGGCTCTACGACGACACTCATTAATGGGATACTTTACTGCATCATAATCAATGTAGTAATCCAAAAAGTGCAACTCAGCCTTGCCACTAAAATCCTCTATTGGTGAAAATTCCGCTATTGTCTCACCGATACCCTTTGTCAAAAACTCATTGTAAGTGTCCTTTTGAATGGATATCAAATAAGGCAAATCAATAGGCTCCTCATAGCGAGCAAATGATAATCTCTCAGTGTTACCACACTTAATCTTGTGATAAACTGGGGTAGATTTTGTGTTAGCCGGCATAACGCTTTCCCTCCATAATGTTACAAATAAAAGTATCTAATTACTTGCCAAATTTGGCTATACTGTGGTATATTGTACTATAAAGTTACCTTGCCAAGAGAGTCAATTGTAGATAGAAAAAACACAGCAAAATACAAAAAGTGCTAAAGCGAACAAAAAAATATGTCCTAGTACTTAGCACTTTGTCCAGGTTATTTATCCAATATTTATGCTGTAAAAATCCAAAAATTTAAAATAACTCAATACAATCCACCCTACTCTTTGCAATTCGACACTAATAGTTATGTCAGTATAACATAATTCAATGTTGCTGTCAACATATTTTATAATTTTTTATATAAAAATATATGGGTCGTGACAAAATAATAAAATCACATAAAATAGCACAAAAAACCAAGTATTTAGGAGCAAAAAATGTTAAAAAAAACCAACGCCAACAGTCCTAATTTCCCACTCAAAACCAAGTTGAGATTAAAGATGTTACGCCAAGGAACCGAATTAATTTTACCTATTATAAAAACAGATAAGTATGCTCCTAATGTTATATCAAGGTACAATATTCCATATGCGGCAAAAGATTCCTCATTACAAAAATTTGATTGGCACTATCCTATATCCAGGCAACTCAAAAATGGCATAAAGCCTACACCAACACTATTTTATATACATGGTGGAGCGTGGTCCAGCGCTGACAAAAAAGTGTATTCAAGATTATGCAAAGACCTGGCACAAAGAGGCTTTGTGGTAATAAATATCAATTATCGCCTATTACCCGAGTACGACCTAGAGGTAACTTATCAAGATTGTGTCACCGCCATACAATTTTGCCTGCAACATGCTGACAAATTGGGCATAGACCCATCAAAGTTAATCATAGGAGGCGATAGCGCTGGAGCCCATCTGTCCGCACTCATAGCTGGTAAAATCACCACAAACAATCTAACTATAAATGGTAATATAGTCGGTACAGTCTTGATTTATGGCGTATATAATCTCAATCACTTGGCAGATAGTAAATTTTCGGTATTGCCACCATTGCACGAAGGATTCAAAAAAGCCAAAGGCAAATCTTTGGGTGAATTTTATCACAACTTCTCCCCAATATACTACGTTACTCCAAAATTTCCTCCATCTTTTCTAACAGTTGGTATGGTTGACCTACTTTACCCAGAGACGGTAGAGTTTATCGAAATATTAAATGCCAATGGCGTAAAAAACAAAAGTTTAATTTTCCCAAAAGACCGAAAAGATGGCAGACACGCATTTATAAACTTAAATAGCCCTGCTAGGCAAGAGGCTGTGATGACCATAGGCAAGACAATACAACAATTTGTAAAAAAGGTATGATAAAATGCAAAGCATTCAAGGAAAAATCCGCAAAGCGCTAGAAAGATACAATATGATACAAGATGGCGACAAAATCGCAGTAGGACTCAGTGGTGGCAAAGATAGTCTAGTACTGGTTACAGCATTAGCATCACTTAGACAATATTATCATGCTCACTTTGAATTAACTGCCATTAGTATAGATATGTTTAATGGGGAAACTGACTATTCTCAACTCACAAATTATATAAACAATTTAGGTATTGAGCACCATGTTATACCTACCCCTCTATACGACCTACTATTTAATGTTAGAAAAGAAGAAAACCCATGTAGTTTATGCGCAAGAATGCGTAGAGGGCTACTAAATAGCACTGCAAAGTCTCTAGGTTGCAACAAAGTTGCTCTAGGGCATCATGCAGATGATTTAATCGAAACATTCTTTTTATCATTATTTTACGAAAGTAGATTATCTACTTTTGCACCTGTTACACACCTTGACCGCACTGACATAACAGTACTAAGACCAATGTTGCTTGTGCGAGAAGGAGACATTATCAAAGTTGCAAAAGATTTACCTGTTATCCCAAACAAGTGTCCTGCGGATAAGCACACAAAGAGAGAGGCTATCAAGAATATACTAAAAGAATTAAACCAAAAGATACCGAAACTTCATGAAAAGGTATTGAGTGCCATTATTAGTCCAGAGCGTTATCACTTATTTGATAACTACAACAATAAAAAATAATAACCAAAATCATTACAAACAAAATTCGCAAAAGTTTGACTTTGTTTGACATATCTACTCCACTATGGTGCATAAATTATACAAAAATCGCTATAAGTGGAGAACAAAATGCAACAAAAACCTAGTCCAGAGATTATTCGTTTGGTGGCAGTATTTTTTTTGTCAAACAAAAGCACAGTACGTGAGACTGCTAACTTTTTTGGAATTAGCAAAAGTACGGCACACAACTATCTGCATAAATATCTAATTACTGTTGATAAAGATTTATTTAAGCAAGTAAAAAACTTGCTAAATACAAATTTTGAAGTAAAACATATTAGAGGTGGTAACGCTACCAAAATCAAATACGAAAAACAAAAAGGAGGTAATTAATTTCACCTCCTTTTATTAAAATTCACAACCATATTTTTGCCTATTCTTGTAACTAATAATATACCATACTGCTAATCCAAGCGTAACAATTACCAAAGCCCCAAGTACCCAATACCAAACAGGGTCAGTCAACTTTACCCACTTTGCATACAACACATAATCTTGATAAAGTGCTGTATCTGTAGTAAACTGTTGCCTATATGTTTGGTCTGTGTACCAGCCATCAAATATATAACCATCTCGCTCAGGAGTAGGTAACTCGGCTATTGTAGTCTCAAAATCTTGAGTAATACTATTGTATCCGCCCTCGCTGAAACTCACCGTAAATCTTTTTAATGACCACTTGGCATGCAAGGTCAAGTCTCCAGTAGTACCTGCCACTATCTCAGTAACCAAGGTCTCTACTCCCTCATTTGATATAATATACCAACCAACAAAATCGTAGCCAAGTCGTATAGGTTTAGATAGCGTAATAGCACTCTCAACGTTGTATGTAGTAGGATTATTATTATCAGCAGTGAATAAATCTTCGTATGTAATAGTGTAGTCTACAACACTCCAAGCTGCCTCTAGTGTAATATCACCTACTCTAGAATTTGGCTCAATCTTTTCCACTAACCCCAGTAATCCGTTGTACCACCCATCAAATGTATAACCCAACTTCTCTACTGGTTGAAACTCTATATTAGAATTAATGTTATATGTATTAGGATTAGGATTTTCACCAATAATATCATCAATGTTAGTGTATAGTATGTTGTAGTTTTGGATAGACCAACTAGCAACCAAAGTTATCTCCGTCCCCGTATCAGGTAATATATCCCATGTAGTGCCACTTATTGCTACAGGAGATCCATTATATTGCCACCCACCAAAAGCGTAACCCATCTTTGATGGTGTAGGTAAATTGTAAGGCTCTCCTACAATAACAGAGGCATTATCTATAGCAACACCACCAGCAGTGTCAAAAACAATTGTAATCTCCTCACCTAACGCATCTACACCATCACTCTCAAAGGTAGTGTTAGCAACTGGTAAAATAGCCCATATCAAAATAGCAGCTATCATCACTATTAATACTTTACAACTTTTTGGGATTACCATACTATATTACCTCAAGTTTATTATACTAATTATACGAAAATATATTTAAAATGGCAAATAAAATTTGCATATGTCAAAAATTATTATAAAATGTCTAATAATACAAAAAAGTATAATGTATCGCACATTATACTTTTAAATTAAACTAATCACTAGTAATGATTGACTTTATCTCATTTATTTGATCTAGACTAAGCAAGTCAATTTTGTGTTGAGCGTCTTTGTATGCAAGTTTCAATATTTCTGGATACTTATCTCCCTCTTGCACCTTGTCTACCATAATCCCAGCCAACTTTACCAATTCATCTTTGGTCTTAAAATCAATTGCGGTAATAATTTTTTCCAAAATGTCATAACTCAACTCAATTACTTTTGGATCATTCGCACTCAATTCTGCCATTTTATAATACCTCACTAAATATTTTTATACAGGTCTTGGACCAGTACCAGCAGTACTAGAAGCTGTAGAAGCATCTGTATCTGTATCGCCAGTAAGTAACACTTGATCATATACTTCATTTAATAAAGGCTTTACTACAGTATTTCTAATAGCAGTATGCACATTGCCTTTACCCAGTGTCTTCATATATACTTGGTAAACAGTACCAGCACTAGCACCATTTAGCAACTCTGCATTTTGCTTGTAAAACTCCATAACATCGTCAGTTAGTTCTTCTGCTGTTACACATACATTAGCACTAGCACACAGTTGCAAAATATATCTAGGGTTTAGCTCACTACGCCTAGTAGCCTCAGCCTCACGGTAATCAGCAAATGCTGCATCAGTCTCACCTGACAAACCTTTTTCAAATTGCTTTGTTACATTGCTAGCTATATCTTGCTTTAAGCCAGTCTCTTCCACACGCTTTTTACTAACTCTACTACTAGACAATGCCTTGCCAGATGCTCTGACTGCACGATTGTACTCTGATGTCAAAATCCTAGATATACTCTTTGTAGCACGTTTGCGTATTTCATCCACGAACTCAGCAGTTTCAATACTATCCTCACCAACAATCACATCAGAATGAGTATTAGCATTACGTATTGCTGTTGCCACCTTGTCAGAGCTATCATTATTCATCAACTCATCACCTGGGGTAAATACCGGCAATTCCTTTGGTAATACTTCACTAGCCAATCTAGCTATGTCTTTTGAGTATTGAGCTATAGAGAATGTCATACCTGTATCAGACACAACCCACCCTGGTTTAAATTTACCTTTTTTCTTTATTACTGGCTCTTTAGGAATATCAGGTGCTGGCTCTGGATCAGGTGTAGGGTCTGGAATAGGATCAGGAGCGGGATCAGGCTCCGGAGCCGGAGCTGGTGGAATAGGATCAGGAGCTGGCGGTAAATCTCTTGCATCGGATTCATCATGAGAAGTTACCGCACCACCCAACCTAGTGTCAATGGTGTCTCGGTGAATACGACGATAAAACATATCAGGGTTGATAGCCAACGCAGCTTTTTCCCTGCTCAATACACCGAGCGATGGGTCAACTATCTTTGGTGCATAAAGTATTTTTACAAAACTATTCAAGTCATCAGTTGGCTCTAGGTCATTATTAACAGCATACTCACGCAAATTAATATTAAAATCTTTTGCAAATTTTGGTAAACTCATACCTGTAAAACTAGCAACCAATGGCATCATCCAGGTATTATTCTTGTCCTGCACTTGCCCCAATACCTGACAAGCCTCCAGCTTGTATATACCAGATAATACTCTCTGGTCATCATCAGATAGATTACCCATTTTTACAACTTGACTAGCAATTATACAACTAGCAATATCCTCCAAGCGACTACGGTCAGCAGCAAATGCTGCACTGCTAGGCAGGTTAGGAGCACCTTTTTGGACTAATTCCTCTACCTCATCTAAAAATCTAGATATCGCAACTTTACACAAATTCTTTGTAGCCAAGTATGTACGCTCAGCCTCTGTATTATTTGCAGATATGTGAATGGTTGCTGATGGAACCACAGCATACCCTTCGCCACCTAGAGCACGACTAACATAATCTGCCACTTGTCTACCTTTTGAACGAAGATAACTAGTCTCAACTACTACACTGTCAGGAGGCATTGTATCATCAAATACTACCTTTGTCCCAGTAGATTCTTGTAATGTTTTTAAGAAATTGTCAAAGTCCTCAATCTGTGTCATATGTGAGAAACTGTTGATATCTCTACCATATGAATATGATGGTATAATACTCCTAGTAGGATAAGTAGCCCCCATATCGTACAAGGGCACATTAAAATTAGTATACATAACAGGCTCAGGAGGATTTGCTGGATTAAATATACCACCAGCAGCCATTACCTGTCTCTGAGTCATCAAATTGTTAATCAGCTCAGGGTCGTTGATCAACCTCTCCATTTGCAAGAAACGAATTGCCTCACTAGGGGTCAATCTAGGCTCATTACTTGATAATAGTGCCCATCTAGCCTCATTGGTCCTGGATAACTTCCCTTCGTCTAGTGTTTTGCTCAACTCTTGAATAGTCACACGGTTGATATCATTATCAAACTCTTTACCCAGCAAACGCTCAAATGTAATACCATTATCTATCAAAGATACACACCCAGCAAAACTAAATCTACCAGGATCTTTGTCACCCTCATTCAAGAATCGTACAAACAACTCCTTGTTGTCTACGCCATTAAATATATTTTTTAGTGACTTTGGATTTTCCATATCAAAAGACATTTCACTAGACATATCCTCAACAAAATCTCTCTTGCCTTCACCCAAATTCCTGTGACTATACAATCTAGGTCCTATTACATTGGTAAACTCAATTTTTAGATTTGGTTTGCCATTTTGTGACCTGCGCAAAAAAGGTCCCCAAGTCATCAAATTTTTGGACATAAATCTATTGAACCAAAATTGCTCTCCATCAAAAGTAGGCACAGTGAAAACAGAAGAAGCGGTAGTACTACTAGTCCTCCTACTACCTATGTTCCTAATACGTGTTATTATATTCCTTGCCATATAAACCACCCCAAATTATATACTTTGATACTAATTCCTTGTTTACTTTCGGTATATTATATCATCTTTGATATCAAATTGCAATATGCTTTTTTAAAAAAGTTTTAACCAGCACAAGAGCCAAAAAATTCTTAACTACTTGGGCATTCTAGCCTCAGCATCTTGATTAACAGACTCCTCGCTACCAGCGCCATGAGTTGCCACATATTCCTGTTTGTTACGCTCATATTCCTCTCGCATAGCCCGTGCATCAGCCTCAATCTTTGCCTCAAAATCATCTTGCTCAACATCTATATCAGGATTAAATATTTCATCTGTGCTAGGACTATAATATGATACACCAGTTTTGTCATCTGTCAGCACCTTACCCTGCTTTTGCAATTCATTGCGGACCATTGCCATTAACGGACTTTCCCCAGGTTTCATACCCATTTTTTGTCTAAACTCATCTGAGTTGAGAGCCATTCTATTACCGTCAGCATCATCATAATAAGCAATATCCGCAAGATCCACTACAGGAGCAGTACTAGATTTTTTGTGATTCATGCTGTCTCTACGCTCTTGCCAGCTCTGTACATTATATTCGTCCCCATTTTCGCTTGCTATCCTTTGCAACTGCTCAACTGCGTATTCATAATCCACCTCAGCCTGCACTGGATCATGACTATCG
>CALWPF010000014.1 GCA_944383355.1 uncultured Clostridia bacterium | reverse complement strand
CCCATATTGCCAAACGCCTTCTCATTTTTTTTACGATGCCGTTTTTGTATTTACCTTCTTAATTTTAGTTGTAAAACTAAAATAGCACATTTACAAAAAATTGTATTTATTCAAATTTTGAAAATAAAATTTAAATATTTTTCAGTCTTTGTTCCAAAAGAGTATTGCTCCTTTTCTTCGTCTTTTGGCAGAATGGTTTTGCATAGTTCTCACAACAATTCAAGGAAAATATATATTTTGGTTTTAAGATTAAGGTTTTACCTTAGTCTTTTTCTTTGCACAAAATATATATTTCTTTTTCCTTGACTTGTTGTTTACGAGATTAGTATAGCAAAAGACAATATATTGGTTGGTTTGATACAAACAAATATTTTTGCATATTATAAAGCTTAATTGCTCAATAAAAAATATTTGTTTAATATAATTTTACAAAATGTTTCAAATATCTTTTTTTAACTATTCATTCTAACTATGCTCTTTTGTTTGTGCCAAAAGGCGAATAAAAGGAGAAATATATGAATGAAGTTAGAAAGAAAAAAGGTATTTTAGATGATAACATGGTTATCACCTTAGAAAACATTGAAAAGTTATCTCAATGTTTTGCACTAAGTGCGTTAAAGAGCATTAAAAAGTATGCATATAATGCTACTCCAAAAGTTGAGAAATTGCAAAGTCTGTTAAAACAAGATATTTACTATCACAAGAAATTAGACAACTATTCAGACGCATACGATTTAGTGCAAGAAGCAAGTTTGTTTCTTTGTAAATTTGTTGGACACAAACTTGGTGAACTTTGCAAAGATTCAAGGTCTAAATCTGGCAAGATAGATAATCTTAAAAATGCTTGCCTTAGAGTGTTGCAAGTATATTTACGGAAAGAATTAAAATTTCATAACAACATTGTAGATGAAAACGAATGTTTTGAAGTTGTAGACGATAGACCGATATTAGACGAAAAACCAGACTATTCAAAAGTTAAAGAAATACTATCTAAAATAATTCAATCTAAACTTGAATATCAAATCTTTGAATACTATTACAACGGAGTTGAACCAAAACTTATTGCCGAATTTTTAGGAATAAGTGTAGATAAAGTTTACAGACGAAGAAGAAAATTCAAAGATAGATACGAAATGTATTATCTATAAACAAAAACCTTCCACAATAAAAAGTGGAATATTTTTTGAATATTGCCTTAACTTTCACCCTTTTTCGTGGTTATATATAGAGAAGAGTAGCAAAAAATATGCTACTTTTTACCAAAAACTACAACTTTGTTTGGGTTTTGTTGGGAAAAAGTACTAGTTTTGTACTAGTTTAGTTCCTTACAATTTTAAATCATTTGTGCTATTCTCTCATTGAAATTAAATTAGACAACGCAAAATGGCAAGCCGAGAAGTGAGTTTATTGGTATGCTCTAAGCCAAAATTTAAGAGTCAGTGGTTGCATTTGATGGGCGTAGAAAAAGATGTTTCTATGTCTTTTTTAATTCCAAATTTTATAAAAAAGGAGTTAAAGAAAAATGAACGAAGAAAAGCAAAATGCAACCGGAATAGACTTATCAGTCTTTGACTTAAACTTTTACAGAATTATCTATCAAAGAATTTTAAATCTAAAAAAACAAAAAGAAAAAGGAGGTGAAAGTAATGTCTTATCCACAAGCTAAAGTGTATAACGATGGCAGTCATTACATTGCTATCCCCCAAGTAAAACAAGTTTGGAAAAGAAAGAAAATAGCAGGCAGGAAATCAAGTAAAGAATTAGAGCAAAAACAAACATTTGAAAAGGTATATGACGAGAATAAAGGTAAAAGTAAGAATGAAAAGATTGAAAATATAAATAAAGAATTGAGAGAACAGTTTGAAAGCGAAGAACAGTTACAAAATTTTGTTAATGAGAATTTAGAGAGAAAGAAAAGAAATTTAATTGAAAGAAGAAAAAGGCTTTACAGAAAAGCATATCTGCAAGTTTGGTCATATTTCTGCACATTTACTTATGATGACAAAAAGTTAAGCGAAGAAGAATTTAAGAAGAAATTAGCGAATTGTTTTAAAAAATTAAGTTATAGAAAAGGTTGGAAATATATTGGAGTTTGGGAACGAAGTCCAGTAAATAACAGGCTTCACTTTCATGGAATATTCTATACACCAACAATGATTGGAGAATTTATTGAAAAGAGAGATTATTCAACAAAAAATCATAGAATGCAAACAACTTATCAAAACACATATTTTTTAGAAAGATTTGGCAGAAATGATTTTGAAGAAATAACCCATCAAAATATATCGCAATCAATAAGTTATATCACAAAATACATTGAAAAAAGCGGAGATCGAATTGTCTATTCAAAAAACCTGCCTACATATTTTATCTCAGATATTTTGGATGACGACATTGTTTGCACTATTGGAATTGAAGATAGAAAGCTACTACTTTTTGATAACTTTAAATGCTGGGATGAAGGTGTGTTAATTGGAGAGGTTAGTCCAGAGGTTATCTCACAAATGAAAAAGTCGAATTAATCTTTCGCCTGTTTAGCGTAAACGAAAACTCTTTGTAGTCAAGGGTAAAATGTATTGTTTCACAACCCTTGACTACAAATTAAAAACTTAAAAACCATAGTTGAAAATTCATTTTCGTTTTAACGCTTTCCGTCGAAAGACAAATCTAAAATCTAATAAAAGGAGGCTAAATCAAATGAAAACAGCAGTAATCTATGCAAGGTATAGTAGTGATAATCAAACAGAACAATCGATTGAAGGTCAACTAAGAGTTTGCGAGCAATATGCAAAGAATAATGACATTTTGATTTTAAAAACCTACATTGATAGAGCAATGACAGGCACAAATGACAATCGTCCAGACTTCCAGCAAATGATAAAAGACAGTGCGAGTAAAGAATGGCAAAATATAATCGTATATAAACTTGATAGATTTAGTAGAAACAAATATGAAACTGCAAAATACAAAAAGATTCTAAAAGATAATGGAGTAAAGCTTCTCTCAGCAATGGAAAATATACCAGATACACCAGAAGGCATAATCTTAGAGAGTTTGCTTGAGGGTATGGCTGAATATTATTCAGCAGAATTAAGTCAAAAAGTAAAGCGTGGAATGAATGAAACAAGACTTAAAGGAAACTTTACTGGTGGAAATTTGATTTATGGATACAAGGTTGAAAATCACAAGATTTTAATAAACGAAGAACAAGCAGAAGTTGTTAGATATATCTACGAACAATATGCACTTGGCGTTTATGTAAAAGATATAATCAAAGACTTAACTGACAAACATATTTTAAATCACGGCAAGCCTTTTGCAAGAAATACGATTTACAATATCTTAAAAAATGAAAAGTATTCAGGAATTTACAGATTTAACAATCAAACTTTTGAGAATATGTACCCACAAATTGTGCCAATAGAAATTTACGAAAAAGTAAGACAAAAGACAAATCAAAATAAATATGGAAAAAGGAGTGTAGAAGTTGTGTATTTACTTAGAAATAAACTTAAATGCGGTTATTGTGGTGAGCCAATTAGTGCTGAATGTGGAACAACAAGTCAAGGACAGAAACGCAGATATTACAAATGTTTAGGCAAGAAAAGGCATACCACAAATTGCAACAAACAGACAATTAGAAAAGAAATTTTAGAAGATTTAGTTATTAAAATCCTCATTGAACAGTTAAATAATCCTAAAACATTAGATAAGATTGCAAAAAATATTTTGAAAGTACAAGAAAGCGAAGATTGTGGCAACACTCTCTTAACAAGTCTAAACAAAGAAAAATGCGTAACTCAAAAGATATTAGATAATATTATGAAAGCAGTTGAACAAGGAGTTATCAATAACACAACCAACAAAAGAATGACTGAACTTGAAAAGAAATTAGAAGATATTGAAAGGCAGATAATAGTTGAAAAAAGTAAAACAAATTTCAAACTTACAAAAGAAGATATTTTAAACTATTTCAATGATGCCTTAAAACTTGAACCACAACTTCTTATAAACTACCTTATAAATCAAATAATCTTATATGATTACAAAATGCAAATTTATTTTAATAGCCCATCAATCACAACTAACAACACAGCAAAAACACCATTTAAAACAAAGACTTATAAACTGCCACATATAATCCAAAACAAACCTCAGCCAGAAATGATTGATATACTAGTAGAATTTTATATATAAAGAGTTAAAGCAAGCACAGGTTTAGTGCTTGCTTTTTACCTTAATAGTCTTTTTTGATAATGCCGATTTGTAGTTTTCCCCTGCAATCTGGATATTTACTGCAACCCCAAAATTCACCATACTGACTATTGCGAAGTTTCATTTCACTATTGCATAATGGGCATTTAGGAATATGTAAATCTTCTTCAGAAAAAAACTTTGAAAATCTTGATGTAGCATGACCGAAAAAAGTTATATCTACATCGGTTTTTTCTTTCATTATTTTGCAAAAGTTCTCATTATAAAAAATTCTATAAGTTTCTTCATTCTTTATATTTAAAGTTTCTAAATATACAGGTATAGGCAAGGCAATTATTGTTCCATGATGTCTGCCTGTGCAGTAGAAAGAATTTTTAAATAATTCTCTTAGTTCTAAGCCATTTAAATGCAATTCTTGATAACCATTATAACAATCCTTCATTATTTAACTCCATTAATTAGATTATAACATATTTTTGTAAAATTGGCTATTTTTCAAACAAAAAAAACGCAAGTCTAGTGTTCGTAGACTTACGCTTCCGTTGGCGGAGCCGAGCCAAAGTAAAACGACATTATATACTTTTATTGATTTATTTCACGTTTTGTGATAACATATATTTTATGAGGTGATTTTATGGCAAACAGAACGGAAATAATGAATGAAATTAAAATTGAACAAGCAGCTTTACTACAAAACCCAATTCCAGGATTTCCTTTAGCTCCAAATCCTGTACAACAACAAGAAATCATAAGACAATCATGGATTATGTCTACAAATAAAATTAGAAAAAAATATCTACAATTACTAGCTGATAAAACTGGTAGAAATGTTATTTTGTATTATTCTGGTTTTATGAAAATTCACAATGATTTCTTGGAATTAACAATAGAAGACAATGATATAAATGGATTTATGTCAGCAATAAGTAAATTAGATAAATCAAAAGGCTTAGATTTAATATTGCATACTCCTGGTGGTTCTATTTCTGCAGCAGAAGCTATTGTAACATATTTAAGGAATATTTTTGGAACAAACATAAGAACAATTATTCCTCAAATTGCCATGTCTGCAGGCACAATGATAGCATGTGCAGGAAAAGAAATATTAATGGGAAAACACTCATGTTTAGGACCTACTGACCCTCAATTTCGAGGTATTCCAGCACATGGTGTAATTGAGGAATTTAATACAGCAATGGATGAAGTGTTAAAAAATGAAAAAAAGATATTGATTTGGCGAGAGATAGTATCAAAGTATCATCCAACATTTATAGGAGAATGCAATAAAGCAATAGAGTTATCAAACGAACTTGTTGCAGATTGGTTGGCTACAGGAATGTTTGCAGAAGATACAAATGCACATCAAAAAGCAACTAACTTGGTAAAAAAATATTTGAATAACCATAAAGATTCAAAAACACACGATAGACATTTTAATATGGAAAAATGTAAGACTTTTGGGCTTAAGATAGTTGAAATAGAATCGGACAATGAATTACAAGATTTAATATTATCTTTACATCATGCGACTATGATTTCAATTGATATAATTGCGCCATTAAAAATTATAGAAAGTCAAACAAACGACCCGTGGTTAGTTTTAATACAAAAAAACTAGGAATGTTCCTAGTTTTTTAATATATAGATGTAGACAAATCTATATTTATGCTACTTTCTGCTTTCATGTCCCAAATGTATTTAAAATTGCCATTTGGTTTTAAAATTTCTCTTTCGTTTTCACAATGTGGGATGTTATATTTTTTGTAAAAATCAGAAGCTTTTTTAGTTATATTTAATTTTTGAGTATCATTTTTCTTTTTTTTCATTTTCTATACTCCTATGAATCAGTTTATCATAAAAAAATTAATAAGTCAATGTTTGAATGCCAATATATAAAATGTTTAATTTTTTATATTATATGCAAAATAATCAAAATTTTGTTAATTCCATTTACAATCTATTGATATTATTGTTGTTGGCATACCAACGATTTGTATATCAAACTTTAAACTTGTTTCTACTTTAGTAGAAGCATTATGTATTCTAAAATTAAATTGCCAACCACCATCCATATATAATTCAACTGTGTTTGAACTTTCAGGTTTAAATTCTAAACTAACAATTCTTGTTGGAAGTGATACGGCTGGAATTTTAATTTTAGGGCTAGTTGTTTTTGTTGATTGATTAAGTTTTCCATGCAAGTTATAAGATTGAATACGTGTTACTTTCTTCATATCAATACTAATAACCTTGTAAAAATCAAATTCACCCAATAAATACTCAACCATTTTTCTTGGAACACTTGAATTTTGTTGTGTGCTTTGTTTTACTTCTTTAATAAAAGCATTTAACAATGGAATATAAACGTCATTTTCTTTATCTTCCAATTGATTCCAATTTCTATTATTTTTCTTTTGTTCTTCTAGGTAGTTAAATATTGGTTTTATATCATTCCAATATTGTTTTGAACATTCAATATTGAACCACCTTTTACCAAAATCTATCTGTTTAAACAAAGTACTTAAAACTTCTTTATAATCTGCTGGTGTCAATTTACAATCTTTAGTTGCAAATTTTTTTGTATTAGGAAAACTTATTTTACTCATATATAACTCCTAATTGCATTATAGCATATATTTTATTATTTTTGAATAAAAAAACGCAAATCCTAGTTCATAAGATTTACGTTATGATTGGCGGAGTGGAGTGTTGTCTGATTTGAGTTTCGCCGTTGCACAATTTCCACATTTTTATGACGTCATAACTATCGTGGTTATGGTTGGGATATTTGTTGCTAGTTATAGTTGCTTATTTTCAAGAAAATTAAAATTATACATTTTAGGAATTTTATCCGCAGTAACTATAGCCGGTATCTCCTTTAGCGCTGTTGATAGCCTAACGCAACAAATCAACTTTACAAGAAATTATTTTTGTGCTAAAATCACTTGAGGAAGAGTTTTATATAATTGGAGGTGAGTGTTATAAAATTTCAAGAGTTAAAAAAATCATTGCAAAATACACTTGCTCCTATATATATAATACGAGGTAAAGATGCTTTTTTGAGAGAAAAGGCAGAGGAAATGATTGTGAATGCGGCGGTAGAAACCATGCCAGAGTTGAATACTGTGCGCTACACTGATGAGACTGCTGATATTGAAAGTATATTAACTGCGTGTCAGTCTATGCCTATGATGTCAGATAAAAAAGCGGTGGTCTTGCGAGACATCGTGTTTAAAAACACAAAAGATATTCAAGCTATTGAGGAATATTGTAAATCTCCAGTCAATACGACTTGCCTAATTATAGTTGATAGCAGTAGTAGCAGTTGTTACAAGGGGGTACTCAAATTTGCTGAGCTCATAGATTGTTCTCCGTTGGATACCAGTATGATACAGCGTATTGTAGTCACTCAGTTGTCAAAGCAAACTGTGAGTATAGATATTCAGGCACTCAATTTATTATTGGCGTATTGCAATATGGATTTGATGAGGATAACTTCTGAGTCAAATAAATTGGCAATGTATGTTGGGAGTGGCGGTGCTATAACGACAAAAGATGTAGAGAATATGGTCACAAAAGATGTTGAATATTCTATATTTGAGTTGGGCGATGCCGTGTCAAAAAAAGATGCCAAGAAAGCTATAAATATTATCAAGGTATTGTTGCTACACAAAGAACAACCACAGGTTTTGATGATGATGATACAATCTTCGTTTAGGCGTATGTTTTATACCGTAATATCAAAAATGACAAATAAGGAAATCGCTGATTACCTTGGTATAAAAGAGTATGCTGTAAAAATATCTAGGGAGACTGCTGGTAGATTTTCACCAGCAAGACTAAAAAATATTTTAGATTTTGGTGCGGAGTTGGATTACAAAGTTAAATCAGGGCAAATGAATACGGAAAATGCTTTGTATTTTTATGTAACCAATATTACAATGAGATAGTGTTCATTTTGCAAATTATTAATATCAACAGGGCACAAGGTGCTCTGTTTTTACTATAAGTATTAAAACTATCTGCATAGTATTTGGAATAAAGTTTTGCGGACCAATCTATTGGTGCATAGTACTTAAATTTTGCGAATAACTTATCTTGAATAATCAAAAACTATCCAAATTGCATAGTATGCATTATGAATTTATTGTAGTAGGTTGGTATACTAAAGTGGCGCGCTAAAATTTGTCAATATTTCATAGGGTATGGTTTTGCATGCTTTTGCAATTTGCGCTGCGCTAATTTTTTGATTGCCAGTGGTACCCAAAATAGTAATTTTATCTCCGATTTGACATTTTATATTACTCACATCTACTATTGTCATATTCATACATATGTTTGCTATTATTGGGCATTTTTTATTATGCAACAAGGTATATCCATTTTGTGACCATGCTCTAGGTAGTCCATCGGCATATCCAATATCTATGGTAGCTATGATACAGTCTTTGCTTGCTCTATGTTTGCTACCATATCCAATATATTCTCCTTTTTTTACTTCTTGGATTGCTGTAATATTGGAGGTTATTTGCATTACTGGCTTTAATTGAGGTAATCCGTAACCATATAGTCCTATACCAATTCTTACCATATCCATACATAATGGAGCATGTATGAGAGCAGTTTCAGTATTTGCCAAATGACGTATTGTGCTCGCTGGCAGAGTGCTACTCATCTCCAAAAATTTTTTGTATTGATTATAAGTTCTAGTGAAATTATGTGCATCGCCAATATGACTATATACACCAGTAATTTGTATCTGAGGAATTTTTTTAATTTTTTCAATGATAAGTTTTAGTTCATTTTTATTTTTAATGCCCAATCTATTCATACCACTGTTTATACTCAGGTGGATATTTATTGTTTTATTGTTACAATAATTCTCTAGCATTTTTAAATCCTCTACAGAGGATATGGCAAACTCTATATCTGCTAATATTGCTTCTTGTAAGTTTTTTTCTTCCAATTTTCCTAATGTCATGATAGGTAAGTTTGTGAGTTTTCGTACTGCCAATGCTTCGCAGTTGTTATTTACTGCAAAATAATCAACACAATTATTAAGTGTCGGTACTATTTCATGTATTCCATGCCCATACGCATTTGACTTTACTACTGCACACAATAGAGTATGTTTTGGCAAAAATGATTTTAGGCAGTTTACATTGTACACTAAATTGTCTTTGTTTATAATTTTTTGCACTTTTACACCTCACAGTAATAGTTGTATATGAGGTTGCCTCTGTCTATTGTTCGTGATTTTGGACAAAATCAAATTGTTTATCAAATTAGTTTGATGTGAGTGGTCTATTGAATATGTCACAAGACAAGAGATGATAATTGCAAAAATAGTTGATAAATACACTAAATCAAATTAAAAAACTCGGTAAATAACCGAGCTCTAAATAAATATATTGGTGGGTCATATAGGGATCGAACCTATGACAACCTGATTAAGAGTCAGGTGCTCTACCAACTGAGCTAATGACCCATATTGTAGGCTACTAGGAACCTATTGGTGCGGTCGAGAAGACTTGAACTTCCACGGTTTTTAAAAGAACCACAAGATCCTTAGTCTTGCGCGTCTGCCAGTTCCGCCACGACCGCATAATTGACAGTTTCGCAAAATTTCCTACAAATCAAGTATAGACATTATAGCATACATTTTTTAATAAATAAAGAGTTTTTTGCAACTTTTTCGAAAAATTTTTATTTTAAAAATCGTACTTGACAAAAGAATTTGCTTGTGTTATATTGCTAAAAATTCCCGATATATTGGGTATTTTGGGAGGAATTGATTATGGTTGATAAGGATATATGTGTAGGTTGTGGCGCTTGTATTAATGTGTGCCCAGTCGGAGCTATTCAATTTGATAATGATGGCAAGGCAAAGATTGACCCGGAGATTTGCATTAAGTGTAAGTCTTGTGAAAATACTTGTCCAGTAAGCGCTATAAAGATAAAAGAGGATTAATACATTGAGTCAGACTACCATGATAGATAATAAAGAAATTACATTGCCTAGTATGGAAAAAATCGCCTTGCTACAATTAACACCAAGAGAGGTCAAACTAGTTTTGGCATGGCATACGCCTGGGGTATCTTTTCAAGTTTTTGATGAATACACAGAGCCTCTTAAGATTTTTGAGGATATAGAGCGTGATGGATATATCAAACCAACTCAAATAGCAGAGACAATTCGTATTGTAAAAATGTATAGGAAATTATGTGATGCTATCAAGGTCACAAAGGCTATTGCATATGCCACTAGTAATTTCCGTGATGCAAAAAATCATTATGGTTTCCTAGAAGAGCTAGAAATTGCATCTGGTTTTAAGTTGCGTTTGATGAATGGTGATGATGAGATAACCTCTATATATACTGGGGTAGTGAATACACTAGATGTATCAAAGGGTATGATAATGTCTATTGAGGACGATTGTACTCGTTTGATTTGGTATGCACGCAAAACTATATTGCATACGGCAGTAATTTCGTTTGGGGCAGAGACTCTAGCTACATTATTTTTGGACGCTAGTAGTACACCAGAAGAGCAGTGTGAGGCAATGTATGATTTCTTTAGGAGCAAGATACGTGAGTTGGATTTGCCTACTGATATAGACTATGATGAGATTAGGTTTGTTGGTGTCGGTGATGTATTTGAGAGTCTTGGCAAGATTAGCCGAAGAGGTAAAAAGTATCCTCTAGACATGGCGCACAACTATATTGTTAACAAACACGATTTTGATAATGTATATAATGCTGTAAAAGTCCTGGATATTGATAAACGCTCAAAGTTAAAGGGAATATCCTCAAAAAACGCAGGTGCTATTGCTAGTGGACTAGCTATTATTCGAGCATTGCGTGATGAGTTTGACATGCCAGAGATTAGTATATCCACTACAGGTATGTATACAGGAGTATTGTTTAATCAATGTGTGCCTATCACTGCGGAAAAACCAATCGTTGATATACTATTGTATAGCCTTGAGGCAAATATCAATTACTATGGCAATGGACTAAAAAATGGTGCTCAAGTGTATGCTCTAGCGATGATGCTCTTTAGGCAGTTGAGAGTGATGCACAAGTTGTCTAGGCAACATATTCGTGCACTAAAAATTGCTAGTTTTATGTATGACTGTGGGCATAGATTACGCTATCAAGAATCCAAAAAAGATGCACTTTATGTTATATTGAATACTCAATTGTATGGGGCATCTCACAGAGATTTGGTAATGGCAGCATTTGTTGCAGCATCGCAAAATAGTGAAGATTTTAATCTAGCAGAGTGGGTAAAATACAAAGATATAGTAGAAGAAGATGATTTGCAAGCTGTACGCAAATTGGCTGTAATATTGCGTATTGCTGTAGGACTTGACGTAACTGGCAAAGCAAATGTAAAAGAAATTGTTTGTGATGTGTTGGGCGATTCTGTAATAATGAAAACTATTAGCGATGCTCAGGATATTGCTTTTGAGGTTCGTTGTGCCAGCGAGGCTAGTGGGGACTTTAAGAAAATATATGGCAAAAATCTTGAATTGCTCTAATCATTTAGAGGGTGCAGAGGCACCCCTTTTTTGTTATGAAAAATGTTTTATCACTAAGTATTGTTGATTTATTTTAATAATCTTATGGATAGTTAGCAATGGCAAAATATTTGCCAATTATTGTATAAAATGATATACTTATAAAAGTTTGAAAGTATTATGTTTGAGTGCTTATAAAATAATATTGGAGGTTTGTTTGTGGCTACCGTTAGATTGGGTATAGATATGGGTAGTAGTACCACTACCATATTTAGAGTTAATAGTGGGCTAGTCCTCAGGGAGCCTAGCAAAGTTTTGTGTGAAAAGACATCAAAGGGCATGCTAGTTCGAGAGGTGGGACTCCGTGCCGAAAGATTACAAGGCAAGACTCCCGATTATATGAACATAGTTAGTCCTATCAAGGAGGGACTAGTAGACGATGTAAAAATGGCATCAAAGATGCTAAAGGTTTTTGTACAACACGTGACAGACGATGCCCCCAATGCAAAGGTAGATGCATTGATAAATATACCTTGCGGTGCTGAGATAGAGGATAGGCGAAAAGTCGCTGTTGTAGCATATAATGCAGGAATAACTAGTGTTAATTTAATTCCTAATATTGTGGCTTGCGCGTTGGGGGCGGGGTGTGACATTACCAGTGCACAAAATTTTTTGATAGTTGATATAGGTGGTGGGTGTACAGATATTGGTGTTGTTGGGTTATGCAGTATTATTCATGGTATTACATTGAATATTGGAGCTACCCAGATGGATCAAGCTATCCAAGACTATATAAAATCAAAATTTAACTTGCATATCAATTTGAATGTTGCACAAATGCTAAAAGAGGAGATAGGTTCGCTATTGGAGCGAGACACTGCCTCTATGCAGGTTAGCGGTATAGATATTGATACCAAAGAACTGAGGTCTATAAATGTTAGCGCAGCATTAGTTTGTGATGCTATACACGAGTTTTATGAACTCATAGCAGAGTCAATAAATGCAATGACCTCAGCATGCAGTCCTGAGGTGTTGACTAGTATTTATAGTGTGGGTGTAATATTTTGTGGTAACGGTGGACAGATCGTAGGCTTGGACAAATTTATGCAGGATCGGCTGGGCTTAAAGGTTTGTGTGGCAGATGGTAATTGTACAGCGATTGGTTTGGGTATGATACTTAATGACAAACAATTGTTAAAGACTATAACAAAAGAAAATCTTTAATCACCCAAACTGATTTGCTTAATAAAATTGCGTATTTTTGGATTTTATCCTTTTATTTAGCAAATTAACAATTTTTTTTGATGGGATATTTTGCTATATATTTGAATATTTGTTGTAAATGAGGATTTTATCCTTTTGAAACTGTAATATTAATATTATTTGTCAGTAGCAGTCATTTTGCGAAAACATTTGTCGAAAAGAGAATAGGTAATACTTATTCTCTTTACTTTTTGAATATATTCAAATACTATTTGCCTGTTAGGACTGCAGGAGGTGAAACATACTATGGCACGCAAAATTGTAGTAACTAGTGGCAAGGGAGGAGTGGGTAAAACAACACTGGTTGCCAATCTAGGTATGCAATTGGCAGAGCGTAGAGCTCGTGTGGTATTAATTGATGTAGACATAGGATTGAATAATTTAGATGTTGCATCAGGGATTGAGTCAAGGGTAGTCTACGATATAGTTGATATAGCTGAGCAAAAATGTAGGACTAGGCAGGCATTGATACAGGACAAGCAATGCCTCAATCTCTATTATTTACCCACAGCACATACTTACAACTCTGGCAAGATTACTAGCAAAGATATAAGGAATATTGTGTGCAGATTGGATAATGATTTTGATTACATATTAATTGATTGTCCGGCAGGTATAGATGTGGGATTTTATCGAGCGATATATTCTGCTGGAGAGGCTTTGATTGTCACTACTCCTCACATCAGTGCTATTCGAGATGCTGATAAAGTTGCTGGCATATTGAGTGCACAAAATATCAGTCAAGTGAGCCTAGTAGTCAATAGGATTAGGGGAGATATGGTTAACCACGGCAAAATGCTTTCGGCTGAGTCTATAGCTGATTGTCTCAATTTGCCTCTAGTAGGCATCATACCAGAATCAGATGAGTTGAGTAGTCAAGCTAGCATAAATGGCAAAGTATTTGATATTGATGATGAATTGAATATGGCATTTGGTTTATTGGCTCAGAGTATTATTTCTGGTAAAGTTAGATTGTACAACTACAAACCTAGCCGGCCTAGAATACTCAGTGCGTTGATGGGAGGTAAACAAAAATTTTAACACAAAAAAAGAATGCCGAAAATAGATTGCGTCAAGTACTAATCAATGATAAGCGTTTTGAGCCAGAGCGCTTGAGAGACATTTTGCAAAATGATTTGTATTCTGTACTTAGTAACTATCTAGAAATAGTACCTCGAGATGTTTTATCTAGGATAGATATTGAGAATGGAGAGTATGTGTTGAGATGCAAGGTGCGTGCTAGGAGAATAAAAATAATGGGGATAGTACCAGAGGAGGAGTTATGAAATTTGCTGATTTGTATCCTATTGTATTAACCGTTGCATTAACTTTTATAGTAATGTTTTTGTTGGATTTTATGGGAGAGGGTAATCCAATAAAAAAAGTTGCTCAAGAGTTAAGTAATTTTGAAAATGCTAGGCTAGAATGAGTATAAAATTTGCTGTACACCCTCTCTTTTTGGTTTTGGTATGTATTTTAATCTATATGGGGCAATTTTGGTTATTATTGGCATATTTAGTAACAATACTTTTACACGAACTTGCTCACGCAGTAGTAGCATATAGATTTGGATACAAATTAAATTTAATAACTTTAATGCCACATGGGGCAAGTATATCTGGTAGCAATGTTTACTTTAATTATCGTGACGAAATCTGGATTGCCATAGCAGGACCTTTGTTTAATGTTTTGCTTGCTACAGTTGGTGTTGCACTTTGGTGGGTATTCCCAACAACTTATGCGTATACAGATTACTTTGTATGGGCAAATATTGTAACAGCAGTAGTAAATTGTTTACCAATATATCCATTAGATGGAGGTAGAGTATTACTTGCTTTACTGAGTATCAAAAAAACACGCAATTCAGCCCAAAAGATTGTAAGAGTATTGGGAATATCCTTGTCTGCAGGGCTAATTGTAGGATTTGTTGTGACCACTTTTTTTGTGCCTAATTATACATTGCTGATGTTTGGTGGATTTTTGTTTGTTACAAGTATTTTAGAGGACAAGACCTCTCATTATACTAGAGTCAGCACTATCAGTGATAAAATCCAGCGTATCAATAAGGGCATAAAAATTCGTGATGTTGCAGTACCTTGTGATACTACATTATACAAGTTATTTAGGGAAACCTCACCCAATACGATTACTCAGTTTACTGTATTAGGTGATGATTTGAGTGTTATTGGTCATATAGATGAGCAAGAGCTGGAAAGGCTATTGTTAGTCTATCCAGCTACGGCTACATTGCGTACAGTGATGTAAAAATGGGAGCATTTACTTGTCTAAATTCACTTTATCTGCTACAATACACCTAGATTAGAGGTGGATATCATTATGCAGAGTAAGATTGAGAATTTGGAGAAAGTTTTGGATAATTTGTGGCAAAAGAGTAATACCAATGAGGTATTAGCTACAGATATGACAGTTTATATTTGTGACTTGGCTAATTGTGATGAACCCAATTGGGAAGATTTTGGTGCAGTCGATATATTGGCTAGTGAGGTTAATAGTTTATCAAACTTATTGTTACTTGATGAAGATTACAAGACTAATTTGTATAGATTTTTACATCTATTTTTGCGTGCGCAAAATTATAGTCTAATTTATAAATTTTTTGATAGAGCTTTTGTTAATCATGTTTGCAATACTGTTTTTAGTAGCCCAAACGCATCTCAATTCAGTATGGCGGAGCGTTCGTTTGATAGGTTTATTGAGGCTGTAAAATTTAGTGAAATTTCAGTTGAAGAGATTTTACCATTGATTATTAATGCTATTACTTGTAATGCCAATGAACCTATATCCAAATGGCGTAGACCAGCTTGCGATTTTATGACAGATATGATTAGGCAAAATAAAATTGACTTGGGCAATTATTTGACCCAAAATCTTGCTTTTTTAAGTGTCGCTATTTTGGACTATTGGTATAATGTTGATGATGACACAACACTCAATAGTGCTGTTAGAATATACAGAGATTATCAAAGTTGTAGAGATATAGTAGGCATATTTTTGAAACAACACAGTGATGAAACCATTAAGTGTATAGAAAAGGCCAAGTCCTCAAATAATTTGGATATGTATACCTATGTACAAATACTCTTGTTGTTTAGCGATGAAAAAAACATATCTGCCAAGTTGGAGAATATATATCACGTTATAGAGTCTGCCGAACTAAAGCGTATGATTTTGGATAAAGTTGATGTAGTTTTTAAATCTAATATACATTCTCTCGCACAGTTTAACAAGGCTGTCAACAAGTACCAATTTGAGGATAATACTGTATTAGGCAAAAAGTTGAGTGAATATCCAGACTTGATATCAATATCAAATAAATCAGTTTTAAAGAATGCAACGCAGATGTTAATCAACAAATACATAGAGTTATGTTCTTACAAAGCAGTAGGAGAACTCAGTTATTTTAGTGAGTTTTGTAGCGTGGAATCTTTGGAAGCTTTGGCTGATGATATATTGAACCAATACATAAAGTGTGGTGCTGCAGATGATGATTGGGCACTTGTGATTGTATCCAGACTATTTACTGCACCTAGGTTGGCTGACGCTGTTGCTAAGTTGTTTACAAAATTTTATAAGGGTGACACAACGATTACTCAGCAATTATTAGACATTGTTACCACTGTTAGGAGTGCTGATTTGCAAGATTGGATTTTGGCAATAGATCAAAATGTTCGTGCTTATCCACAAATGGTAGATGAGTTACTAAAAAGTATGCGCAAAAACAATAGAGTGAGTATAGAAGAATACCAATCTCTTTGTGATAGATTGGTGCCTACATATGGATTGTCAGAGAGCAGAGTAGCATCTATTGACACCCCATTGGGTGAGTTTAAAATAGAATTGCTTGATGGGCAATCTATTGAGGTAACTGGACCCCAAGATGTGGATTTTGACACTCTTTCAGCAAAAAAACAAAATGAAATAAATAACAAAAAAGATGCTATACTAAGAGAAATCGCAAAGCAATCAAATAGATTGGAGAGCGCATTTTATAATAATCGCCGTTGGAGTATTAGTGATTTTGAGAATATTTTGCTAAAAAATCCAATCTTGTCCACAATAGCGGAAGGTGTATTATGGGCGATATATCTTGGTGATAATATAGCTAGTGTGTTTAGTGTTACAAAGGGTAAACGCAATATTCTAGTAATGTACAAAAATCTAAAAGAGGATCAAGGTGAAGTAGGTATCTTTCACCCTGTGGAAAATAATGGACAAGAATGGAGTGAGGTTTTTCGTCCCAGTTTTGTTCCATTTAATCAATTAAATAGAGATGTTTATCATGCTGATAATTTGACAAAATTTTCTTCGGTTGTGACAAGATTTAATGGCACAATAGTGGACTTTGACCATTTTTTAGATCGTCTAACTCAATTGAGTTGGCGTGAGGGGGTACCTGCTTACCTAGGTAAAACAAACTCTATGTTGACAGTTAATGAAGCTTTGGGTTTGTTAGCAGAGATAGATTTTGCACCCGTGGCAGAGGACGTTCGAGGTCAGCAAACTATGCTCGGAGAGCTGAGGTTTTATAAAATTGATAGTGCTATAAAGATTAAAGATACATATAAAACTACAAAGCTTGCCGCTATTGATATTAATGCTGTTCCGCCACGGTATTTTAGTGATACTGTCTATGATGTAGCACGATGTAGTAAGAATAGTTAGTAAAAAATTAAAATTGGGTATTGCATTGATGCCCTTTTTGTGGTATAATATCTGCGAGATATGAGAGAGGGTGGAATTTCTCTATATACGGAGGTAATAAAATGGCTCAATATTTAGATAGATATACTGATCCCAAAGAGGCTCAAGTAGAGAAGCTAGATGAGTTGATCAACAGCAGTGGTATCAATTTTAAGCGTTACCGCTATATAGCCTTTGGTGGTGCTGTAGCATTTGCTGCATTTTTAGCACTCGGACTAGGTGGTTTAGGTCTAGCTATTAGTAGTTATGCTACTACATACTTGTGGGCAGCTTATGGTTTTGGTGCAAGTATAGCAGGGGTGCTATCTGTTGCAGGTGCTGGGACATGGTTGTTAGCTGGTAGGAAAGACCGTCAGTGTCAAAAATTGGTAAAACTCTATGAGAGATATGTGACTGGACAAAAACGCACTCGTCGTTGGAATCCGCTCAAAAAGTGGCTAGATAGGACAATTGTAAAGCAACGACCTATGAATCAAAGAGAGTTTGCAAACAATACCAAGAGATTAAACAAAGTGATGAACAAATGTATCAAAAAGGGTATCTTTACTCAAGAGCAATTTAATAAATTGCGTAGTACAAATGAGGCTCTCGAGAATGCTACTAATACTAGTAGTGTTGCTCCAAAGACTAGGCCTACACCAACAAAAAGGAGTCACCCTAGTCGCAACTATGTGGAGATTGCTCAATCTTACAATGAATTGAGGCAAAAAGTTGATCGTAGTACATTGTATGCCGATGCAGATTTGAGTATGTCTAGACCACAGGATACATGGGTAAAAGTGTTGGATACCAATGGCAATTTGGTTGTAGAGATGATATCTGATAATGAGATTGAAGGTATGATTAACCAGATTAAAGTGGTAGAGAATGCCAAGGATTTGATTAGTGGTTGTTATCCTTTTGACATGGTAGTTGTTAGTAAAAATGCTGCTGGTGTGGAAGTTACACAGACTGCAACATTTTTGGATAGGTCAGAGGTTGAGGCAATGAGTGATACATTAAAGGCGAATTACGAGCCTAGTATTAGTGCTGTTACACCGGCTCCAGCACCTAGACCTTAGTTATACAAAGTCTATTAGTTTTGCTAATAGGCTTTTTGTTTTATGTTGAATAAGTTTAGTTTATTATTTGTCTTTAGTATTCAGCGAAATTAGATATTTGCTAGGACTTATCAATTGACAAAATACAAGAATTGGACTATACTAAATTATCAAACTACTAGAGGGGGAATCTAATGGATCCAATTGCTTTTACTTTGTTTGGCATAGATGTGCATTGGTACGGTATTATTATAGCACTAGGTATTGTGGCTGCTATTGCACTAGCATGTTGGAATGCACCCAAAAGAGGGTTCACTAGAGATGACCCATTTGAGTTGATTTTGTGGTTATTTCCACCAGCCGTGATTTGTGCTAGATTGTATTTTTTGATATTTAATGGTGGACCTTGGGGCTGGGAGTCCTTTGCTATTTGGAATGGAGGTATAGCGATATATGGAGCAGTAATTGGTGGCGCTCTTGGTGCTATACTATATTGTGTGGTCAGGAAAAAGAATTTTATAAAACTTGCTGACTTAGTAATGCCTAGTTTGATTTTGGGGCAAGCTATAGGTAGATGGGGTAACTTTGCTAATCAAGAGGCGTATGGTAATTTAGTAACAGACCCTGGACTGCAATTTTTCCCATATGCTGTGTACATAGAAAATTTGGGGGAATGGCATCAGGCGACATTTTTTTACGAAAGTATTTGCGACTTGATAATATGTGTAATCTTAGTGATACTGTTGCGCAGGGTAAATTGGAATGGTATAGTATTGGCTGGGTATCTCATACTTTACGGTATCGTTAGATTTTTTATTGAAGGTTTGCGCATGGACTCATTGATGTGGGGGAGTATCCGTGTTAGTCAATTATTGAGTTTGTTATTGGTGTTGGCAGGAATAGCCTTTGCAATCTATACTGTCGTAAAAAATACAAAGAAACCTCGTTATATAGCGTTAAGTAGCTCTGGTGACCCACCAAACGAGAGAGTTGGAGATGTAGTGGAACAGTCTGTATCACCCCCCGAGGCTTTAATTACAGAGGCAAAGCCTGTTGTTGAAGGTAGTGTGACAGCAGGGGCTAGTGATGTTCCAAGCAAAAAGAATAAAACAAAAAAATCCAAATTAGATACATCAACTAATGACGTTATGGCACAAGATGCCGATAAATCCAATCAAGATAAAGTGACAAAAGATTCTGCAGGAGAAGGCAAAGAGAAAGAAACTGATATACAAGAGACTGATGAGAAAATTGAGCAAAATAATGCAGAAAAACCAGATAAAAATTAACTACCTATAGGGGTGTAGTATGGAAAATTTTTCTCGTGAGCAAAATGGTTATTCACCTCGAGAGGTGGATGAATATTTGCAACGCATAAGGGTGGAGAATGAAACTCGTAGTCGTCGCCAAAATGAGCGTATGGAAGCAATGAAAAAAGAGGCGCAAGAGCTAAAAAATAAGATAGAGTTTTATAAACGCCGTGAGGAACAAATAGCAAAAGCTTTGGTATTAGCTGTGCAAAAGTCCGGTGAGATAGAAAAGTCCGCTAGGGCAGTATATGACTTGGAGATAAAGCGAGTGCAGTTACTTTATCGCAAGTGGGAGAGTCTGCTTAATGAATTGAGGCAAAAGTTTGGTAGTGCTTTTCCTAATAGTGAGATTGATGATTTGGTTGGAGACTTTCAGTACGCACTCACTATCACTCTTGAGTCTCAACGTACGCCTAGTGGGGGGCGTACATATAGTCAGTCTGTACTGGAGAGAATGCAACACAAAATACCTACAGTCGATACAAATGGTAAATTAGACCCTAGTATAGCACTAAAAGAGACTGAGGTAAAGGTCCAATATGATGAGGAAGGCAGACGACTGCAGAGTGTTACTGAGCGTTCTAGTTTTGGCAATTCAACCGAGCATATGTCACTAGCTGATAGATTTTTGTCTGGTGAAAAGATTACTTTACCCGAGAGTATGGGACAAGCAGGGCCAGATTTATTGTTCCCACCAAAAGAGTTTACTGATGCCCTTAACGAAAGCGAGAGTGGCTTTAGTTTAAAAGACGCACTGACTCCAAAAGAATCCTTGGAGGAAATTATGAAGGCTTTTAATCTAGGGAAGTCAGATGAGGATAAAGTAAAAACTAGCAATTAAATAAGAGCCTGTTGCGGAGTTATTATTTGATTACCTTTGCTAATTTAATTTTTACTCGTTATAAGATTGTTAATAGTTAAAAATTTTTAAATTAGTGCTAAGCTTTTTCAAAATTGTAAATCTTACCTTTGATTCAATATACAAATAAAAAACCACGGTACAAAGCCGTGATTTTTTTATTGTCTTTTTGGTGTTATTGCAAGATAAGTTCTTGTTGATTATTATCTAACTTTCATTCTAGTACGCAATACTATAAATGTGATAATACCTGCAATCAAAGCTACACCAAATATTACTATCAAGACAATTGCAGCCGTATTAAATGGCTCATTGATTGTAATACGATTACTACTAATCAAATTACCACTAGAGGTGTACATCTGTATGATATAATCGCCAAATGTGTTTGATGTTCCTCTAAAGGTACTGCTATCCAATACCACTGGGTCAGTAGTCTGTAATGCATTGATAGTTTCTTGATTAAATGTATATACTGTAATATTATTTACAGTTAATATTGAATCACCAACACGCTCATATATGGTAGTAGGGTTGAATGTTAGTGTGAATCCAGATGTACTAGCAGAACCCCAATCTCTAGATGGAGTGATGATAGGTGTACTATCATTTATCCAGAAACTAAATGTGTATTGTTGCTCTGGCTTAAATCCACTGGCTGCTACTTTTACTGTTAGTGTATAGTAGCCTGTGCCCCATTCGGTAGCAGGGGATACATAGAAAGAGTAAATTGCAGAGTTATTACCTCTTACTGCATCAGTAATATCTTGGGCATCTACTGTTCCTGATGTGTTACCTTGCTTGGTTATTTGAGTGATTTCGTAACCTGTAATAGGTGAGAATTCATAACACAACCTAGCTTCGTTTGCGGATAGTATGGTGAAGATATAGCTATTTGTCAAAGGTGGTGCATTCCTACCCATTGAGGTGAGAGTACCGCTCATGTTTACAACATATACTCCTGGTTCTGTAAATACAAAACTACCATTTGTCAATGTCGCATTGTAACTTGCATTATTTCTAGTTGCAGTAAATGTAAAGTCACTTGTATTGTAATTAGCATAATCTGTTATAGATAATGTCACATCATCATTAAAGACAGCATTATATATAGCGGCTTCTCCATTTACAGTAAATATAACATCGTTGTATATTGTGATAGTAAAGTAATTGTAAGAAGTACCAAATCTCTGATATTGACCTACCAAGTCTCTCAATCTAAGGTTGTATACACCTGATTCTGTCAAATTGAGATTACCACTATCAAATACCCCCACATAAGTGTTGTTGTACCACAACTCAATTACATAAAAGTTTGGAATTTCTGGTGAAGATGCATATTCAGGGTCCTGATAAGTTGTGGTCCAGGTTACTATCGCTGACAAATCTCCTGTAGTAGTAGTGGTAGGCATCAAGTTGAGGTAGTAATCACGTTGTAGCGTACCATTAACTCTAAAGTCATCTACTAGGGTAGTGGTAGTCGATGTTGGTATCCTAGTAATAGCAATATATATAGAAATCTTATAATTGTACAATCCTTCTATATGATAAATTTGTGTATTGTTGATTACATCAACTACTCTAGCAGTTAGTTGTTTATCCTCATTGCATACTACGTCTATTGTTTCCCAATTGCCTAGGAAAAAGTATTCAGTGAGCAGAGTATTTTGTCCATTTAATAGGTAATTGTATGATTTTTCTCTGCTAGTAGTCAATTCTGTAGTTTGTCCATTTAGTGTCTGATAAACTCCATATACAGACACATCATACATACGAATTGTAAAGTTGATAGTACCAGCAGTATATGTGCCCAAATCATTTACCAAGAGTATGGTATAGTCACCTTCACTGGATACAGTGGTAGGTGAGGTTATAGTAGTTTCTCTGCCGTTGACCCTCAGTACTACTCTTGGGTTAAATAATGCATTTTCTACTGGTTGCCAAGATATCATTACTGGTCTACTAGTAATTTTCTCAACTCCGTCTTCCCACAAAGTAACGTTGGATGTATCAGTAAGTATTATGTTAGGGAAGTGTGTATACAATACATAACTAAAGTGATACATGTTGCTAGCAGTCATACCTACATCTATCTCATACAGGTAATGTACATTTTGAGATGAAACAAAACTAATTGTGGTAATGGAGTTTGTCAAAATGTCACTAGAGTATGTATAAAACTCTCTAGCACCAGATTCCTCTGATGATTCTAGCATTCCATTTTGATTTGCATAGACAACTTGGTTAGTATCCATATCTGTTATCGTTATATTAATAATAGTTAATACATTGGATTGATAAACAAATTGAGTATCTGTAGATGTATAAGTATAAGTAACTCCATTGACAACAAGTTGCTGTTGATTTCCACTAAATACTAGCTCTTTTCTGGTAGTGGAGTCAATAGGATAAACTAGAGTGGTAGAACGACCAAAGTTATCCACAAATACGAATGTATAAGATGTAGTACTGCTCAGTGAGAACCTATACCTTGTGCCAGCAACAGGTGGATTTACTATTGCTTGAGTCAATGTAGAATCCGCTGTCATTTCATTACCGTTGAGGTACGCTTTGAATGAAACTAACTCTGTTGATAGAGTATAGGTAGGTAATGTAATATCAAAGTAATTACCATTTACTGTGAGTGCCAAATCATCTATGGTCTCTACCAATTTTACACCAGGTGTTCGCAAGTAGAGTGAAAAGTTTGTCACATTTTCACAACTCTCATAATTGGAGCTCAATCTATTTGCAAATGTGAATTGTAGTTTGGAACCAACACTGTTGACATAGTTATTATATGCATTTACCACATCACTATTGAGTTGAGCTAGTAGTTCGTCTATTGTGTGGAATATTCCTATGTCAGAGCGTGATGTGATAGACACAAATTGTTCCAGTGCGCCGTTTGGTGCTAGGTAATAATTCATTGTAGTATTACTCTGCAGGTTGCTATATCCTACTCTTTGCCAATAAATTGGAGTATTGTTGTCCACATTAGGCATCGAGTCAAACATTAGTGTGGCACTACTTATAGTGTATTCAGCATTATCGGCACTTACAGATTGATTGTTGTAGACTACATCATAGCCAGTCTTGGTTAACTTTAGTTGATAAGTATTATCTGCGTCAGTATTAAAGTTTACTCCGACACTTTCGTCACAAACAAATACAGTATAAACTCGATAATTACCAGCTACATCGTATTCTACAATATCGTAATATCCACTGGTGTTTATAGTGGTAGCGTTATGAAATTCGGATTGCCCATACAACATAGTAAAGCTTGATGTATCAGCAGGGTAGAATCGTCTAGATGCATTGTTTTCATCGTTATATGCACTAGTACCTGGTACGACCGTTTGTTTATTTAGGGTACCGTCATAAGTGTTGTTACCACCTGTATCACGATAAGCTTTGTAGTACAATATACCAGCTGAGTTTGTGTCATCTACATCATAAGCGGTAAACTTGTATCCTAGAGGTATACTAAATGCGTAATTTTCTAGGAAATTGTATTCTGGGTTATCTATATTTGCCTTTAACTCACTTATAAAGTTTGCGCCCAATGATTGTAAATATGGATCATTATCAATCAAGTTAAATAAATTTTTGTATGGAGCAGTGTGGTCTACGCTGATCGTGGTTGTAGATCTATAGTAACGATAACGCTCGGTTTCTGTTCTGGCATCATCAATAGTAAACTCGTTGCTTACTGTGTTCCCATCTTTTGTAATATATCTCACTGTAACAGTATAAGTACAATCATATTGACTGTAAGCTTTACCTGGCTCAGTTATACTTTTTGGCAAAATGATATAATATTGTTTTCTGCTAGTGCTTTCGATATTAGAGTAGTACAGAGATGGCTCTGTCACATTGCTATCATTGCTGTCATCATATTCACCAAGTAGCTGTGGAGTATA
This sequence comes from uncultured Clostridia bacterium, assembly GCA_944383355.1. GTDB lineage: Bacteria > Bacillota > Clostridia > Christensenellales > UBA1242 > RUG666. The sequence continues at coordinate 16,652 of CALWPF010000014.1, read as the reverse complement.
GGTCGTAGTATTTTGAGTCACTCCATATTTTGAATATGTTTGGGTAATGGTAATGTTTTTGTAATCTATATGCGCTTGATATTCATCAATTGGGTCACTAAAGGTTATACGTACCAAATCTGAATTTGTTGGTGTCTGGTTTGTGATAGTAGTATAAGTGGAATCCTCAGCAACCAATTTTTCTTGTACAGTTACACTAGGTGTTATACCAACTATTCTAAAGTTAACAATAGTATAATTTGGATCCATTGAGTAATTGATGAAATGCTCAAAATCTAATCTATAGTCACCACTGAGAGGAGTTATAGTATTAGCCATATCAAAGAGTATTACACGGTAGTATCCAATTTGAGTGAACGCTTGGTCTAATTCATCAAAGTTTTTGTACCCATGCGAGCCGCTTGTACTAATATTAGCATAGAACGTTAAATCACTGGTACTACGCATACTTTCGGTAGCAAAGTACTGTACACTAATTATCAATCTACTACTGTTGCGGTAACCATTTGTAATAGTATCCATCAATTCAATAATTTCTTGATCAGTTGATTCTATCCATTCTTGATTATAATACTTGTTTGCATTTAGGTAGTTATCAATCGCCACAGTAGGTAAGTCTACGCCCACAGCTACCAAGTTACCACTCTTACTAATGTTTTCGACAGTAGGGGTAAATGTCTTTGCAACATTGCCTGTAGGTTCTCTTACTGTACCATTCATGTTGTTGCTATCAGTAGAGTTGTACACGGTAAATGTTGTACCAAATGTATCACTGTTGCTTTGACTACTAAAGTTTGAGAAACTCTGTTGAGGGTATTCGCTCGAAGTATAATTGTTGTAACTGTCAAATCCAAATTTTAGAGCAATGTCACTACCAATCTGTGTATCATTTTCTGCTGAATATAGCACAGGAGTACGGTCAAGATAATAGGTGTATGTCCTGATTAGCACATCACCGTTTTTACTATCATAGTCTAGACTGGTAAAGTTGTCTGTATATTTTCTAGTAAATACATACATTCCAGCTTGACTGCCTGGCAATCCAGATTCTGGTAAATATGTCAAGTAAGATAGAGCATTAGTTTGGTAATATTGTCCATTTACATCTTGACCATCTGCACCAATATTTACCACATTCAGTAGATTAGTCGCTCCACCTTCCCCTAGGTCATATAGAGTCGTGCTGGAGGCAGTCTCACTATATGGGTAGTTACTAGAGCTTGTGTCATACGTGATAGGGTAAAAGTCAACAACAACACTCTCTATGCTAAAGGAAGAATTTTCTGGCTCACGCCAACTAAAAGCTATGTAAGACCTGTTACTACTATATGTTTGAGGTACATATCTCCTATTAAACTGAGAATCAACTTGACTGATAGAGTTGAGAGTGTTACCGCTAACCGAGCTGTATGAGTATAGTGTACCCAATGACTGGTCTAGGTTAACTGTAATTGTCTCTGCACGAGTGTTCTCCAACTCATCATAAATAGTAAATACATATTGGCATTCTCCCACAGCATCATCGCCGTCAAGATAAACCATATAAATTGTGCCATCACTATTGATACTGATTGGCTCATCATTGAGGTTAGCTAGGTATGTATAAGATGTCTCAGTATTAGTCTCAGCTGTATAGACTATAATTTTTGCACCAACCTCATAGGCTCTGCTATTAGCGTCAGTCCCTCCTAAGTAGTAAATAACATTGTTCATATTTACTCTAATATATTCAAGGTCTACTTTGAGGTAGGTTTGAGATGTTGCACTTGTATCATCTTCCTCAAAACGCTTTTGTCCAATACCAAATTGCAAATTAGCATTATCAATCAACACCTCAGGCAATGCGTAGGTATAGTCGCCATATTGCAAACTCCACCCTTGGTCAAAAACCATACTACCACTACTTGATGTACCACCATATATCAACTTTGATACATCTGTGGCATTTCCACTATCATCAGTTATTTGTAATACTTTATGAGTACCCCAAGTTAGAGTAGTGGTAACCGTAATTATATTTTGATATGTAGTTTGCTCAGGCTCTTGAATGATATTAGGTTGAGTGTTGTCATATATCGTCACAAACATTGCAGTGTTGCCAGCGGCATCTCTTAGCAATAGTATAGCGACTTGTGGAGTATTGATGATTTGAGATGCATTTACACTATCGTAGTAATTTTCATCAAAGTCCTCACTATACAATTGCTCTACTCTAGAGTAGTCAGTAGGGTAGGAGAAATTACTGAATGCTCCGTTAGTCTGTACCCACATCTCATTACCATTAGTAATTGCCTCTGGGGTAACAAAGTTATTTACATCATTTAAAGACGCATAAAAATATTTTGCATACTCAATAGGCGCACCACTTCTTTTTGAATCCCAAGTCCATGCAAAAGGTGCTCCAACTGTCAAGTTAAAACCATCACTGGTATTTTGTTGCTGTTGTGACAGTATGATGTAATTCCCATTGTTGTCAGTAGCGATTTCTGAGCCATTAACTTGCAGTGCTTTGATACCACTAATACTTTCTTTATCTATAATAAAATCAAAGTATGCAGCGGAATTTTCATCACCGTTTTTTATTAATTTTATACTATATTTACCGCTGTTGGTAAATATGGTTGTACCACCTGTAGTAGCACGCTGGTAGACAGTATTGACTGTACCACCATCGTTCCTAAGATAACTATAATACGTCAAGCCCTGTACTCGGTTATTGTAGTTTGTACTATCTTGGTAATTGGCATCATATGCGTATGTGGCAGTGATGACACTATCAAAAGGACCTTCTTTTTGCCATTCTATATATACATTCTTATTGGTATAAGCTGATACTCCTAGAGTACTCAATGTTTGGTCATTTGGTGATAGATATATTGATGAGCTACCACTTTGGTCGCTATCTATAGTATATTGTGTATCCAATGTATACAGTGTCGCTTTTGTAATAGTTCGCTCAATTCTAAAGCAGATTACTTGGGTGCGTGTTATGTCCTCATACATTGAGTCAGTGTATGATAGGTGAACATAATACAATCCAGCCTCTATAAATTGCTGACCACGGGTGTATGCATAGGCAGTTGCTACTCCAGAGTTTGTAACTCGCACATACCAGTTATATATAATGTTATTGGCATTTGTCCTAAGTTTGCCTAGGTAATCAAATGATACTGGAGCTTGGTTGGTACTCGCTAGGGTAGTAACGGTATTATTAGCTATTTGATTGTCCAAAAAGGTTTTTATGGTATCTGTAGGTATCATATTTAGACTGGTAGGTGTGGCTGTTACATAGTTTGCGTCATTTTTTGCAAAGTTGTAATTTGTACTGTAAATATGTCCCTCAAGATACTCGTTGTCAGAGTAACTATCATTGTACATGATACTAGTAGTAGTACTGGTGATGGCATAGTTTGTTTGATACCCTGATATAGCCAAAAACTCTGGCAATGTAATGTTTTGGCTATCTTCTTCGCTTTCTCCAGCACTAGTCAAAACGTTTTCTGCACTAACCGGAACATATTGCGCACTGAGTCCATTAGTGGTATTGACAGTACCTGTGCGCAACTGGAATGTCTTTGTAATGGTATATTCTCCAACACGAGTCAATTCTAGAGATACTATATATTTTCCATCTGAATTTTTTGTAACTGGTATAGTTTTTCTAGTAGTGTTGCCATTTAAAGTCGTAGTCAAGGTCAGAGTTCCATTTTCGGTAATACCACCATCAGTCGATAGAGTGCTAAAGGTCATAGTCGTACGCTCTACAGATTTGTACAACACTCTCTCAATAGTCAATAAATATTTTTCTGGGTTAAATGTCAGTGTAGGGTAGTACAATCTATCATTGCTAGAGTGCTCACCTGTATAATCAAAACTACTAGCTCCAGTCAACTCATCAATTGTCTCAACTGCTACCTTTGTATTTGAGTTGTCGTAGTTGTACGAAAATATTTTGTAATAACCAGCTCTACCTTCCACATTTGGTACAGTGTCATTTAGGGTAGGTTGCTCATTTATCTTTGTATATGTTGCCTCTGTTATCGCATAAAAACTAAAATTGATAGTTTGCTCTATTCCTACACCGCCAGTATTATCACGATATGTAATTGCAATATCATACCTTCCCTCAGGGTTGTCTATGATGCTGCCACTGGCTTTTTCGTATGTACCAAAACTAGTTTTTAGACCACGCTCGTTTACTTGTTGAGAGGTTAGTATGTGTAAGTACTGTCCAAACCATTCATATGATGCGGAGGTATCAGTCTCTCTCACTACCACCTCTGAGTTTACATTAATTGATACTCCATTAAATTTGATGTCCACATTACCAACATCAGCCACATTACCAAAGTGAATAAGTATAGACTCTCTAACGAGGGTGTTTGAGTCTCCCAATTCACCACTGGTATCCAACAAGACAAACTGTCCGTTTTGTATACTCTCAATTACTACAGTATCATCGTTATCCATACCATTGATGTCATAATCACCAGTAGTCGTGTTATACGAATCCTTGTGCTTTACTACACTGACATTCAATAGAGAGTTGTCGACAGCATTTACTGCCAGATTATTGTCGCCAATGTTCCTCAACAAAATATAGGTTGTTGAGCACAACAAAACAGTTGCTAGCACAAATAATACTAGCATGTTTATTTTTGATAAAAGGCTCGTCTTTTGCATAAAAAAACTCCTTCCCCCACAAATGGTAAATTTCCTAAATCCAACTAGTCAACTCATAGACTTTTACAAAAAATATTTTAGCATATTGAGCAAGATTAACACAACTAAAAAGAGGCATTAACGACAAAATTTTACAATTTTATTGTATCTATTTATGTGTGAAAATATGTAAGTACAAATGCCATTTGTTGATTATGTATTGTCAAGAGTTTTACTTGTGTTTTACTCGTTATCTTTTGTCATAAAAATTTTTATTTTATAAATTAATCCTAGATGTCATTTTAAATAATATAAGTTTTTAGCTGTGAGAGGAGCGGAAGATGGTTTTTTGCGATAAATACAATCACAATTATTCGCAAAAGCAAAGTACTATGCAGGGTGCTATGCACTCTGTGTTGCTATTTTTTGGGGTAGTGCCAATGTGTATGAAATTAAATAATTTTATATTAATTATATACTTTTTTAATTTATTTTAATTTTTTACCCCTTATAAAGGTTAATCAATAACTATTTGAAAATAGAAATTGTTGTTGTGGAAATAAAAATAAAAAAACCACCAAGTATAGTAGGGTGGTTTTTTGTCTAGTTAAAATTAAAATTGTTATTATTTAAAACCAATTTATTACGCTCTTTGATATCATAGTATACTTTATTCTCATCAAGGAAGCGTGCTGGGGCATATTCCTCTTGGTGTGGAGTAAAATCATAAATGTGTGAGCATTGATATGAAAATGTAAATGTACTGCGAATTGCTTTTTCTTTGAACATACTTACTATCATCTCACCATTTTTGAGTAATCCCAACTCATCTGGCGTGATTAGAGCACGGCTAGCCAAGCCCTTGCTGGTGGAGGTGTTTATACCTTCTTTACCTTTACTCTCGTTGGTTGTTGTCGTTTCAACTGATGTTTGGCCACAGCGTGCACTAAATTCCTCTTTTGTCTTTTGCTCTGTGGTACCTAGGAATATGTGTACGTTACAGTTACCTTTAATCGTAAGGGCAGCTTCTTGTCCATATTTTTGAGTAACCTGCTCATAGGATTGTACTACCAACATCAAGTTGATTTTACGGCTACGACCTACGGTAATTATACTCTCTAACTTTGGTATTTTTGGAAAGTTACCGAACTCATCTAGTATAAAGTACACTGGTCTTGGTAGTGCACCACCAGTATTGTTTGCAACCTCAACTAGAGTCTTGTACATTTGCAATATTAACATTGTAGCAATAGGGTACCTAGACTCTTTTTCGTCAGGTAGTTTTATGAATAATGCGTTTGGACCCTCTGCTAGATTTTCAAATTTTAATTCGTCAGCACTGGTAGCAAAACATATACCACCATCTGCAAACATATTGAGATACTGTGCTACCAATCCCATAAAACCTTGAGTGGTAACTTGTGCGTTGTTGATAATAGGACCTGCTAGAGCAGCGGCGCTAGACAATTTACTACGCCCCTCAAAATATTTTTGTAGAGTAGCGTATTGTTTGTTTGGGTCAGCATCTCTTATATTACATATTTTATATAAATTAAATAGGTTGTATCTATCTTTTGTCATACCCAATTCTGGCACAGCACTGTCTTCAAGCATCGCTAACATTACACCCAAGACAAAGTTTCTAGCACCATTTTCCCAACTAGGGTCAGTCTGAGATTGCGCAGGGCAAAGGGTGAGTGCAAGGTCGTTCAAAGACTCATATGCCATATCATTTAGTTGCTTTTTCATCGCTAGTAGGTCATTATCCAATTTTTCACGGCTTGGATATGCTATACCGTTAAATTCATACCATTCATTATTGTAGGTAGGAGATATAATTTGCAATCCGCAGTCAGCGGGATTGTCACCGTTATGAATTTTGACCTCTTTGCGCAAGTGTATTGCCCTCTGGTAAGCATTATATGCTTTTTCCATAGGATTCCATCTAGCACTGCTAAAAGGATTACGCAAGTCAAATACTCTTATATTGTAGCCCTCTTTTTTTAGCTTGTTGTAATTACGTTGATACAATTCACCCTTTGGGTCTGAGATGACCATACTAGGTTTAGTTTTTGTACTGGAAAGTATTTGAATAGTAGGGATAACAAATCCCTCTGTTTTACCACTACCAGTAGTACCAATTATCATAGTATGCCATGATTCGTGCAATAGGTTTACTTTTAGTCCACCTTGCGAGAGCTCAGCACGGATAGGTATACCGCTTTTGTGTGAGTGTAACTCTCTAAAATAACAAAAATCATATTTTTTATTCATTTCTTTTTCGGTTAGCCACTCGCTATCAAAAAATTGCTTGTCAGGTTTTTTGTCATTTTTTTTCTTGCTGGCAAATAGTGATGGTTTGCCATCTGCCATTCTCGCTAACATATATATAAGGAAACCCAATATACAGAGTGCAAATATACCAAAAGTCCAACCATTCATCATGTTTGGTATATTAATAGCATCTCCCTCAATGAGACAGCCTATAGCTCCCGAGATGAAGAAAGAAACCACTATCACGCCTATAAAAGCCAAAAGATACTTTACAAAAGCGCTCATACATAACCTCCATTTTTAGTAGATTATACAAATTTTTCATATTTTTTGCAAAATATCAAAAAAAATCAAAAATTTCTTAAAAATTGTATCTAATTAGTTTGCTTTTGTCAAATTTATTTGCTAATATATTTACATAAATTTGTGTTTGTCCGCCAATTTGGTTGCACAAATGATGCATAAAAAGGCGCATTTGACAAAACATAATTTTAAAATCAAATAAAATATGGAGGTATTTGATTTATGAGTATGCTGCTTTTTAATGCTGCTAACGCTGTGATGCAGATTATCTCAGGTACTCCAAAGTTGGTTGACGAGTCTGACTTGGAGAATAGCGAGTGGAGTTGGGTACTACAGGTTACAGATGCTATTGATACTATATTGTATCCGTTGCTAATTTTGGTAGGTACAGCAGGTACCATATATGCTGTTATTTTGGGTGTTAATCTAGCTAGGGCGGATTCGGCTGACAAACAGCAAGAGGCAAAAAAGCGTATGATTAACGCTATTATAGGTTTAGTCAGTATTATCGCATTGATTCTGTTGCTCAAGTTGTTCTGTGCTTACTTGCCAGAGTGGTTAAACATTGGAGAAAATGTAGACGTTACTAATCCAAGTGGCGGTAATCAGGGGACTGACGGACAGCCATAATCTGTGATTTAAAATAACAAAAGGGAGAGTTTGTTTACTCCTATAGAGGAGGTAAAGAGATGAATAAGATCGCCAAATTTTTTGGAATGTTTTTCACCTTTGCCTGCCTCTTTTTTTGTTTTGCTGGGTGTACTGTATTTCCTACTGGGTCTGGCTCGGATCCTGGCACGGGTAATGATGATAGAGTAAATTCAAATGATGATTCCAATAAGGGTGATGGCTCTCTGCCTTTACCAGACACTTCGGGTAGCGAAGATATATACTCTGAGGATTACTTTAGTGGTTACCAGGAGTTGTATTATGGTGCAAGAGCTGTGTACAAGCCTTATACACAAGATTATTATAGCAATGTGTCCAATCAACAACTGGGGACAGATAGGGAATACATGAATGTTGCTATAGCTAATCAATATTATGTTATCAGTGGATATATCATATATCAGTTGATAGGTGAATATGGTGTAGATACTGTAGACAACTGGTCTTATACTCTCAACATATATGCTGATGAGAGTTATTTGCCTGCTGGTAATTATGGGTTGACTTTTGTGTCTGATGCAAAATCACCAACTGTAGTAAATGTGGATATTTTACATACTAATGCTGGAGCTATAGAGCGTAGTATTGATGGCGTAGCAGTAGACGCTGATGGCTTGGATTACCAATTTGTTCCTGCATATAATGAGGAAAATGCATGGACATGTAGTTTGGGTAGCGGACATTTAGCTGACGCAGATTACAAAAATCAGTATATGACAAAATTTGTACCATATTTGCAACTAAGATTGATGGAACTCAACTTGGGGCTGGTGGGTACTACCTTGTCCACCTACAACTCTATGTCTAGTGATGCTGTAACTGAGTTAATTATGAGTTACGCCAATCAAATGACAGGGTTGGGTATTGACTGTAGCACCACTAATCAATTGAGAGTTGTTAGTCTCATTGAGTCTGAGATAATAGGTTATAGTGCAATGTCGAGAGAGTATGCTGATCTCACATTGCATGAGCGATTTAGTTGGGAATATGATAGTGGTGGTGATTTGCTGCTCGGTACTGCTACTATAGACTTGAATGGTGATGGAGAATATGATGACACAATATTATCCAGTACATTATATAAGTATGATTATGACGCTGTAGTGAGTAGAATAGTGGCAGAGATATATAGTACTGCAGGTATGAATATGGGTGAGGTTCCTACCTATGACCGTAGGGAAATCATGGACATTGATTCAGTGCAATTTTTTGACCCAGGCATGCAAAGTGATGGGACAGAGCCAGACCGTCTCACCAATATGGATTATCAAGAGTATCAGAGTGTAATCTTGTATAGTAGGGAAAATAGTTTACCTTGGTTTTTGAGTGTATCTATAGATAGTGTACAAGCATTAGAGATTGACCTTTATATACGCATAAACAAAAATGGTACAATTTATACTCATTATCTAGGTACAATGCATACTGACCCTAACCAAAACTTTAGTTGGGCTGGTGATATACCGGAGGGCGAGGACGGTAGTGAGTCTGATGTGGATTACAACTCACTAGTGGCTAATCAACAGTCGTGGGAGATTCCTACTGTCTTGGCAGAGCATCTGCCTGATGACACTGAGGATTTACCAGCTGACCTTGAGCAACTAATGAGTGAGGGTGTATCCACTGTGAACGTAGACTTGCTAGCAGATGCTGGTGAATACTATGCTCTAATGGGCTACAAGTTACCGATATATAGTGACTATGTCAGTGGTCCTACCAATGTCTCAAAAGGTGATACTACAGCGGATTTGTCACACTTGCTGGTATGTGGTAATACTGAGAATGATTTTTTGGAAATTGTGTTTGATGTGCAACATTCTTCCTCTAGCAGTAACCCTGATTATAGATTCAAGTTTTTGATAGAGGTAATAGATTTGATGTCTGGTACAGATGAGGAGGAAAGTATTTAGTTTATATTAGTATTGTACTGATTATTTTTTAATTTATGTACAACATCTGTATCTTTAACAGTGTAAATATTTTGAAAAAATATCCTAAATGAGTGTTTTTTGGACACTCTTTTTTGTCATGAATTGATAAATTAAATACACATTATGGTTTGCAATTTTTTTGAACGAATAGATAATCAATTTATGATTTTTTTACGCATTTAGTAAAAGAGGTAATTTGGGGGGCAGTTTTTTATAAATAAAAATGGCTAAATTTTGTATTTTTTAGTGATTACAAGATATTAGCAAAAAATTGTATTTTTAGCGAAAATTATAAAACTATTTAACTTTTTGTAAAAAATTGTTTACTTTGTGATTTAAATTTGCTACAATTAGACAAAATATTTACTAAATGCAGACTCTGTTTAGATTATATTAGGAGGCTAAGATGACTGGTATGGGTAGTATAAGCACTAGTATATTGGGTATTCGTATCCCTGGTATTAGTGATTTGATCGATGCTTTTGTTACGTTGTACAACTACATCATATCTATACCAAACATTATTATTACTGCATTACAATATGCAATTAGTTTCATACTATATGGTCTCCAACAGGGTTTCTTTTATGTAATCAACTGTGTAGAGTCACTTTTCCGTAGTATAGCGGGTCTAGGCACATATTATATAGATAATACCGAATATTCAGGTGATATTGTATATGCGTTGCTTACTAGCGAGACGGTAATGGCAGTATTTTGGTCCGTATTGGTCGCTGCTATATTCTTGTTATTTGTTACTACAGTGATTGCCGTACTCAAGACCGAGATGGATTTGTCAAAGAGTAATGCAAAGGGTCCTGTATTTGGTAGAGCGCTCAAGTCTATCTTATATTTTGCATTGGTACCAGTTGTGTGTATTTTTGGTGTATACATTGCTAATGTATTCTTGCAGACTTTTGATAGTGCCACTAGTAGGAATGCATCATCTATGGCTAACCAAATTTTCTCCGCAGCATCTTATGACTGTAATAGAGCGAGGTCTAGTAGTAGCTTTGCGGAGAAAGTAAAAAATAGTGGATTGGTGCCAGGCATCACTAGTACATCTACTCAAGCTGATGTTGCTAATGCTATAGATGCTGCCTTTCGCTCTACGTTGGAGCCTAGGAGTACTACTGCCACGACATCTGCCAATCTCAGTAATGGTGCAGTACTATCCTACGATGAGAGCACTGGCGAATATACTGTGACATTGACTATTACTAATGATAGTAATTTTGCTACCATTACTCTAGATGATTTGGAGAGAGATCATATGCAAGGTTATGCTATATTCTGGCATAATTATATAAATTTTGATACTTTCTCAATAACAAATATATCTCTGGTTTATTATTATTATGATTTGCTAGGTTACAACTATTTGATAGGGTATCTAGGCTCATTTATGGTGGCAATGTTACTGTTGACATTGATTATAGGTGTAATACAGCGAATCTTTGAATTGTCTATCCTATTTGTAGTATCTCCTGCATTTGTAGCAACTATGCCATTGGACGATGGTGCTAGGTATCAAAAATGGCGAGATGCATTTGTCAAGAGGACATTATCTGCCTATGGTCCTGTAATTGGTCTAAATTTGCTATTTATGATCCTGACATATGTACAACAAATTAATATATTCCAGCCTGGAGTGGGGCTAAATGACCTCTTTAATGCTATAGTGCAAGTGTTGTTTATCATAGTAGGTTTGATCTCAGTAAAAGACTTTAGTTCGCTAATCAGCGAGCTGATAGGTAGTAATGATGCGCTAAAAGATGGTGAGTCAAAGAAAGATGCCACAAAGGAACTCGGTGGTAAGATTGCTACTGCTGGAGCAGTAACTGCCAGAATGGGTGCCAAGACTGCCGCATGGGCAGGGAGAAAAGGTGCCACTGCTGGTAGGAACAAAATGACAGCACAGCAACTGGCTAAAGATTGGAAGGGTGCTACTGGGTATGACGAGAATCAGAGTGCATTCTCTAAACAAAATCGTGAAGCCAGAAAAAAAGCTCAAGAAATATTGAAAACAGGAAAAGTACATACTGCTCGTGGCGATATTGACGTATCTGAACGTTTGGCAAGAGAGGGCAGGAGTTTGAAACAAGGTCCAGGTAAACTTGACCTAAACAAAGAATTTCATAAATTGGACGACACAGTTACTGGTGGTATTCGTAAGCGTATGAAAGATGCTGATGATAAAAATGCTAACCCATTGTACGCCCTGATGGGAGATACATTTGATGATACTGCTTACATCAAGTGGCACAAGGATGCTGAAAAAGCCAAAAAAGCAAAAGACAAACAAAAAGAGCTCGAGGCAGAGGATACTGCACGCAAGAATATTGCTGAGGCTACAATAGACAAAAAAGTTAGAGCTAAGTTATCTCCAGATGCGCAATTTATTATAGATCACGAAGGGGATATACGTGCCAAGATTAATAGTGACTTTAGACTGGAGGAAGCTAGGATAAATGCTGATTATGCTGCTGGTAGGATAACAGATGCTGAGCGTAATGCTCAACTTGTTGCTGCTGATGCGGAGAGACAGAGGAGAGTCGACGAACTAGACAATAGTGTCAAAATCGCTCAAGATATCCACGTCCAGATTACCAATCTTGCTAGTCAGGCTAAAAATGCAATGGATGCGACTGATGCTGCAAGATTTGAAAAGACAGCAAGAGATTTGCAGATTCAATTGGAAAAAATTGCAAAAGACTATGGCAAAAAATAATGGATATTTTTTATACAAAATTGATGGCGTGAGCCATCTTTTTGTTTATTAAATCTAGCTGCTTAGAGGCTCAGGTGTAACCATATTTGATTCAATAGAATGTAAAGCAAAAAGTTTGAGTTTTTTGTTTGTATTCTTTTGTGATATTTTGATTTGAATAGTGTGTAAGTTTTTTAATTACTAATGTTACATAAAATTACTAAAATATTAAAATTGTGCTAATTTTTATTTTGTTTTTGCAAAAAATTGGTATATAATAACTACTAAGTAATAGTGTCAATTGACACACAATAGGAGTGAGATAGTGAGTAATTACATACCTAGAAAAACCAAGGTAAAAATGGAGTTTTACAAGGGTATCACTGTGGGTGATATACTGTTTGCCTTTATTGCAATAGGTATATTGCTTTTGATGATATTTATGACAGGTTTCCCTGATTATATCAAGGTATTTTTATCCATGTCATGGTTAGCCATATGTATATGTCTATATTTACCTTTGGCTGACGGCAAACGCTTGTTTGCTATATTGGGAGATTTATTTAAATTTTTTGGTGACCCAAAGAAGTTTAGTAAAAATACCAAGCGCAAGCACAAGCCTATTACTGAGTTGATACCGTATGTGGATATCAAAAATGATTTGATTGATATCAAAGATTATTATGCAGGAGTGTTGGAGATAAGACCTGTTGAGTTTGGGTTGTTGAACGAGGAGAAGCAGGAGCAAATTATCCATACATTTAGTAGTGCGCTCAAGGCTATATCTGTAGGTCAGCAGGCGAGTATTATCAAGATATCCAAGCCTCTAGTACTAGAGAATTATATCTACAACGAAGATAGGAAATATGACTCTATTCTAGAAATGGTAAACAACAAAGAAATGACGCAAGCTGAGGCTGAGGCAAGGTATACTATGTTTGAGTCTAGAATGCAACACTTGCGTTCTTTTGAGACAATGGATAAGATCTACAAAGACCACTTTTATATAGTAATATACGATACAGATAGAGAGGCTATTGCTACTACATTAAATGGTATGATTACTACTTTTTCTAGAGGGGTAGTACCTATGGTAGCACGTAGGTTGCGCAACCCTGAGATTGCTGTTTTTCTCAAGGCTCAATTTGGGCAGGACCTAGAGGAGAGTGACCTATCTACTATGAGTATGGCAGAATTTGTCAATTGGACTATGCCGGAGCAGGTAGTATTCAAGGTGGCCCGAACAGTGATAGATGGTAAGCAATATAGGAATTTTGCAATAACTGATTATCCACTGAATGTGCCTAATGCTTGGGCATTCCCTCTATTTGATATAGATGCAACAAAAGTTGTTATCAATCTAACCCCACTCAACAAAGAAAAGAGTGAAAAGACTATTGACCGCTCTATAGTAGAGCTTGAGGGACGTATGAATAGTGTATTCCGCTCTAGTAAACAACTTGATTTGCGTACTCAGCATGAGACACTGCAATCTTTGCTAGCAGATATCAAAATTGGTAATGAGGACCTATTTGATGTGCATATCCACCTAATGTGTGAGGAGGGTAGCAAAAAAGAGGTGCGTAGTGTATTGCGCCAAAATGGTTTTAAGTATAGTGAGATGTTTGGTAGACAAGCCACAGCATTTGTTTCGCAAAACATCAGTAAGAGAGATATTACCAACGATGCTCTACGTCAGATACAGACCTCTGGTATAGCATGCTCTTTCCCGTTTATTAGTAGTAGTTTGCAAGACGAAGAGGGGTTTTATGTTGGGTACAATAAGTATCCTGTATTTATAGACTTTTTCCAGCGTAACAACGAGAGGGTAAACTCAAATATGATTGTCATAGGTAAGTCTGGTAGTGGTAAGTCATATGCTACAAAAACGCTATTAGCAAATCTTGCTGCGGACAACTCTCGTATATTTATACTTGACCCTGAGAATGAGTATACTGACCTTGCTCACAACCTACAAGGAAAGTTTATTGATGTAGGTTCATCATCAAATGGTATAATGAATCCTTTCCACATATATACCACATTGAGTGCTGATGAGGGTGGTGGTGGAGACTCATATTCGATGCACTTACAGTTTTTGGAAGAGTTTTTCCATGTAATATTTGAGGGTATGGGGGGAGATGCTTTTGAGATACTCAACTCATTGCTGGTAGAGGTATATGCACGAAAAGGTATAAACAATAAAACAGACCTCAGTAAATTAAAACCTACAGATTATCCTATTTTTGATGATGTATATGCTTTGATAAATGAAAAAGCAAAGAATCAAACTGACCCTTATCTTAGTAGAAACTTGCAGATATTGCAGACATATGTGCAAAAGTTTGCATCTGGTGGACGAAACTCCAATCTATGGAATGGACCTACAAGTATAGAGACAAAAGAGAATTTTATTTGTTTTAACTTCCAATCATTGATGGCAAACCGTAACATGACCATAGCAAATGCGCAAATGTTGCTTGTATTTAAGTATTTGGATAATGAGATTAGTAAGAATAAAGACTTTAATACTAAATATGATACTCACCGTAAGATAATAGTTACTGTCGATGAGGCACACTTGTTTATCAATCCAAAATTCCCTATAGCGCTGGACTTTATGGCACAGATGGCTAAGCGTATTCGTAAGTATGAGGGTATGCAGATAGTTATTACACAGAATATAAAGGACTTTGTTGGTAGTGTTGAGATTGAGCGTCAGGCGAGTGCCGTAATTAATGCCAGTCAGTACTCAATGATATTCTCTCTAGCACCAAATGATATGACAGACTTGGTTAATCTATATCGTAACGCCGGTGGTATTAACCAAGATGAGCAAGATGCAATAGTTACAGCTGGTCGTGGTCAATGTTTCTTTATAGCGAGTCCATATTCTCGTACCACATTTATGATTGAGGCAAACGAAGCTATCAAGGCAATGGCTAATCTACAGAGTAGGTAAAATATATTTATTACAGTTGTGTTTTGTAATTTTATATAATTTACCTATTGGTGACAAAATGGTAATAAAAACAAGTCAGCGTATACTGACTTGTTTTTTGTTTTTGCTGTTAATAGCAAGTAAAAAGCAATGGTTATTAAATAATATACAAACATTATTAAAATTTGAAATTAGCAAAAAAGATAGTGCAAAGAACTTTTAATAATCATTTTGTAAAATGTTTATCTAAACAATCAGTTGTTATAATTAACTGAGTTAATGTGGTAATATAGTAATATAACTGGTAGGATATTTGTGTTTTTGCGTTTACCATTGTGAGTAGTACTTCACAAATTCTGCTTGGCAACCAAGAATGCTTAATATATACCCGAGGACCATTTGTTTTAGGGCTATTACTATTGAAATTTGTGTAATTTTGTGGTATAATAATTATATAAAGCAAAGTTATTATTTTTAGGAGGGTATATGACAAAGAAGGAATATTATGACAGCATGAAAAAAGATGTATTTTTGTTAGGCGGAGTATTGTTTGGTGGCATAGCAAAAGAATACAAAAAAGCCAAAGAGGGCAATTATAATCCATTTGTGATATTCGAAGATGTCGTTGAAAATACGTGTATAGGTAGATTTTATCACGAACAAAAGTTTAATAAACTAGTAAAAGAAAAGCAAGAAGAGCTCGAGGCAGAGGAAGAGGCATTGCGTCAAATGGGTAGGATCCCGTAGAGTCAAGGTATAGGAGAGGTAAATCGTGAAGAAAGAAGATATAATATTTATAGGTGGTTTATTAAAAAAAGATGAAGAATGTGATAGAGTAGAGGATCAGTCTAAATTGAAAAATAAAGAGTGTCATACCAAACCAAGTGTAAGTGAAAGAGTCAAGAACGATGTCAAAGATGCAGTAGATGCAGTTGGAGATTTGGTGGCTGGAATTTTATCAGGTTTATGATTTGGTAAAATGATATTTGATAAATATTTGTATTGATTAGTTGCTGATTATTATGTTAATTATGTAGATAAATAATAGGAGTGTAATATGGAGAAAAAAGTAATTAGGTCAAAAGATTTGACCCCTAGCGAGTTGATGATTTTGTCTAGGAACGGTTTTGAGGTGGAATTGGACGGCGATAGTC
Organism: uncultured Clostridia bacterium; assembly: GCA_944383355.1. Classification (GTDB taxonomy): domain Bacteria; phylum Bacillota; class Clostridia; order Christensenellales; family UBA1242; genus RUG666. The sequence goes on along the minus strand of CALWPF010000014.1, from coordinate 8 downwards.
ATGATCCA
>CALWPF010000013.1 GCA_944383355.1 uncultured Clostridia bacterium | reverse complement strand
TTTTTAATTGTGTCACGGTTATAGAACTTTTTAAATAATTGATTTCCTGAAACTTGTTTATCTTCTCCAAGAACATCGTAGTCAAGGTTATATTCGCCATCCATTGTGATTGCGTATTCAGTTTCAATTTCAGCGATTTCTTCAGGCGATAAATCTGAATATTTGAAGCCACGCTTCATTATTTCTGAAGTTCTATCGTAAACATTGTAGCTTACTAAATATCTATCTTTAACTGCTTCATCTAACTCATAATGGAAGTTTGGAATACCATCATCAAGTCCAAACGTTGTATATGTGTTTTTGTCAATTTCATTACGAGGTGTTGCTGTAAGACCAACCAAAAGGCTGTCAAAATAGTGGAAGATTGCCCTGTATTTATTGAAGATTGATCTATGTGCTTCATCAATAATAATCAGGTCAAATCTGCCGATTCCAAATGTCTTTTTATCGTTATCTATGTAGTTAATAATTGTTTGATAAGTCGAGAAGACAAGTCTAGCATCCAAATCTTTCTTTGCTGATTTATCAGATAAAACGCAAACAGATTCAGATGGCATCAATTTAACAAAGTTTTTCTTTGCTTGATTTACAAGTTCAATACGGTCAGCAAGGAATAAAATATTTTTAATAAAGTTATTTCTTTTCAAAATATCTACAAGAGCAATTGAAACTCTTGTTTTTCCTGTACCTGTTGCCATAACAATTAAAGCCTTACGATTCATCTTGTTAAAATGGTCACAAACGCTTCTAATTGCCATAATTTGGTATGGTCTGCCTGCTATGTTGGTATCAACATTAAAGTCTGTTATTTCTCGTTTTCCTTGCTTTTGAACTAAGGCTTCAAGTTCATCAATAGTATGGAAGCCATATATTGTTCTTGATGGATATCCTAAGCCATCAATGATCTTGGTTTCATATCCATTTGTGTAATAAACAACAGGTCTAACGCCATATTCTTTTTCAAGACAGTTAGCATATAATTGAGCCTGATTTTCGCCTTTAATTGGGCTAACATCTTTCTTCTTTGCTTCAACGACAGCAAGAGGTTTTCCATCTCTGCCAAATAAAACATAATCGCAGAACCCAATACCTTTATCGTTTGGCATTCCGTGAACTTCAATTTCAATTCCTGCTTTTGCTGGAAGTTTTTGGTTTTCAATAGTTAAAACATCCCAACCAGCTTCTTGCAACCAGCAATCAATATAAAGTTTTCTTGTTTCAGCTTCAGGCATAGCTCTTTTAATTTGAAGAACTGTGTCGCTTTTAATTTTATCTTTATATTTTGATACATCATCAGGATTGATAACAACATTTTGTGATGGTAATGATGTTGGCTTTGTTTCTTTTTGTGGGATAATCAAAGACTTATTAAAAGGGGGATAGGCTTTTATAACGCCAAGGCTTATCAATATTTCGCCAACAAAGAAATGTAAATTTTCTAGACAAGCAAGTGCTTGTGCTTTTGTTGTTTTTACATTATGAACTGCGTTATTTCCTATTTTCCTGATAAAGTGAAGTGAGGCAATAGTTTCTTTATCTGAAACAAATGAGGCAAACATATAGTTGTCAACCAATTCAAACAATGTAGCATTTTGTGGCACATAGTTAAGCTTTATCATGTAAATTGTTTTTACAAGATATTCTAGTGCTTTTCTGCTGTAACTTGCTGAAATATCAGGTCGTGACAAAACAAAAGACTCACTTGTATCACAAAAGTCATACAATTCTTTAAAATCTTTTAACTCTTTTAAATATTCAAAGTTTGTCATTTTTTTACCTCACTTAAGTTTTTGGATTGTATAATATTAAAAATATTATAACATAGATTTTTTAATTTTGTTATAGTTTCACGAAATTTTAATTTATCGATGTGTTTAACGAAGTCTGCAAATTGATTTTGTAGTTCAATTGGTGGGACTATTATTTGTGTATTTTGAGCATTTTTTATTGCATATGTTCCTACTGTAATTACATTAGCAGTTTTAATTATTTGATCTTTTATAAAATCGGTCTGGTAAAGATAATTTACATAAATAGATGATATATCATTTATCTTATGAAGAAGAATTATATTTCCGTCTTTATAGTAAAATTTATCGTTCGGTTTAACAATGTAAGTTTTACCAAGAGTTCCAACTGCGGTGACAATTATATCGTCAGCACAAGGTTTTCCATACTTCATAGAATACTCCTGATACATTTTTTCGGATATAAACAATTCATTATCTACAAAGCCATTTTCAGATAACTTAACAACTTCTCTAGCTCTATAAAAGGGAACACCTGATTTTGTCCAATCTTTCTCAAACACCCTTTTGCTAGAGCCTACACGAAAATAATCTTTTATAGTAGCTAATTCAAAGTTTTTAGAATTGTTTTTCAAATCTCCAAACATCTCGATAAATTGTGATTTGAAACCTAACAAATATATTTCTTGTGAGCAAGCTTAACATTGGCTTCATCAACCATTGCATACTGCAAAGTAGTGTCAATTTTTGTATGACCAAGCAATTTTTGGACTTGTTCTATTGGCATTCCTTTGTCAATTGCTCTTGTAGCGAGTGTTCTTCTGAATTTATGTGGGTGAACTTTTGGAATATTCAGTTTTCTTCCTAATTCACGCAATCTTATCTCAACTCCACTTATTTTTAAGCGTTGGTGAGGGGCGAGAAGAGTAACAAATAGTGCCTGATTATCATCTTTTCGGCTTTTTATGTAGTTTGAAAGATGTATTTTTGTCCTTGCATCAAAGTAAACTCGTCTTTCTTTATCGCCTTTGCCAAAAACAACACACTCTCTATTGTCAAAATCAATGTCGGTAATATCAAGTGTAACCAACTCTCCAACACGCATTCCTGTTGATGCTAACAGGTCAATCATGGCTAAATCTCGTATGTTTTCACAGCTATCACGCATTATTTCAAGCATTTCATCGGTATAAGTTTCTTTTACTGATTTACCTGTTTTAACTTTATGGATTCTCCTAACAGGACTCTTAATAATGTAATCTTCATCCTCAAGCCAAGCAAAATAACTTGAAAATATGCGCCTAACATTGTCAATTGTGACTTTACTTGCATTATTTTTCTTCTGATAAATGTCTAAATATTCTCGTAAATCGTCAGTTGTAATGTGTTTTACATGTTTTTTAACACTTTTATACATATTTTCTATTGTTGAGCGGTAATATTTTAATGATTTTGCTGAACAACCCTCAATATGCTTGGATGATAAAAAACTGTCCAATAATTTGTTATTATTTAATTCTTTTTCGATGTCTTGTTCTTCAAAAGTGACTTTAACATTATAAAAACAATGTTTTAGTACTCTTTTTAATTGTTCCATTTGTGCATTATCGAGCACAGACATCATTTCTTGCTCGATATTTGTCATTAGTTCTTCTTTCATGATAATATTTCTCCTTATAAACAGGGATATTATCGCACTTTTTGAAGAATTTTTCTAGATGAGCCTAATCAAAATACTGTTTCATCAAAGATTTGTAGCATAATTCTAATTTTTCAATGCTTTGTTTGATAGTAAATTTTAATTTATCGATGTGTTTGACGAAGTCGGCAAACTGATTTTGTAGCTCGATTGGTGGGGTTGGTATTTGCAATTTTTTAAGATCTCCGAGATAAACCCCCTTTTGAGAAGAACCATGAGCCTTTCTTGAAAACTGTTTTTGTGCTGTTTCAGATTTCAGGTATTGATTTATATAATATGAATTCATATTGCTATTAGGTTTGATAACTGCAACGCTTCTTTGAAGTGTAATTATTTCATCCTGAACAACAACCGATCTTCCAATGGTTCCAACTATTGTTACCAAAATATCTCCTTTTGCAACTTGAGTTCTTTTATTTTCTCTCAGAAAATCTGCTTCATTCAAATATCGTACATTGCTAAAATTAATTTGTTGATTTATATTTTGTGAACTTAGCATTGGATAGTTTGAAAAATCAATTCCCTTTGGTGGATTATGAGATCCATCAGTTATCTTTGTACAAACATTTTCAAGATTAACATTTTCAAATTTTTCATTTTCAAACATCTCGATAAATTGTGATTTGACTAGATCGTCATATTTTTTTAGTTGAGTAGTCTTTTTTGACTGCATTTCAACCAATTTATCTAATTTCTCAACGATTTGATCTTGTTTTACTCTTTCAGGTATATCAAATTCCATTTCAGCAAATTTTGATATCCAATGTCGTTGATGACTCGTTGGTTGAAAATTCATATATTTTATTAAGTAGTAAAAGAATTTAAGATTATAATTCTCATTTGCTGGTTGCAACATCTTCATTGCCGAAGATTTTACTTTAAACGGAAAATCTACATATTTGATGTCCGTAGTGAAATCATCAAATATAATAACAGGTAGATTATCATAAATTCCTGATTCTTCATTTGTATAACCAAGGATAAACGATTTGCCTGCCGTTAAAACAGGGGTAGCATACGAATCATTGTATTTCTCTGAAGCAACTATGTATTTTGTTGGTTGCTCATATTTTAGTGCTTCGCCTAATTTTATCTTCATTTTTTACACCCCCAACAAATTTTTTAATTCTTGTTTAAGAGTTGCTAATTCTTCATCTAATTTGTCAATGTCTTTCATGATTTCTTGAGGAGATTCTATCTCAATTTCTTTTTTCTCAGTTTCCATGAAATCATTGATGTTTAAAACATAATTATTTTTAACAATATCTTCCTTTGAAACAAAGAACGATTGATCTTTTCTTGTTCTTGATTCTTCAGCTTCTAGATTTCTAAAACGATTTATGATATCAGGAATATCATTTTCTTTTATTGGAGTTCTTTTCTTTGAAAGTTGATAACCATCTGCTTTCATATTGTAAAACCAAACTTTATCAGTTCCACCAGCATTTGTTTTTGTGAAGATAAGAATAGCAGTAGAAACTCCAGCATAAGGTTGGAATACGCCACTTGGCATTGATATCACAGCCTCTAATTTTTGGTTTTCTACCAATTCCTTTCTGATTGTTGTATATGCTGAATCATTAGTATTGTTTGTAATTCCATCAGGAACAATGGAAGCACATCTTCCACCGATTTTTAATATTCTAGTAAACAAACTTAAGAATAGAATCTCAGTCTTTTTGGTTCTTGTAAGAGCAAGAATGTCTTTTGAAACATCGGCATATTCAAGGCTTCCAGCAAATGGTGGATTTGCTAAAACCATTGTATATTTATCTTTGTCGGTATTATCTTCTGAAAGAGAATCTCTTTGCGCAATGTTAGGATTTTCAACTCCGTGCAACATTAAGTTCATTGCACCAATACGAAGCATTGTTTGGTCGGTATCAAAACCATAAAACATACTATTTGCATATTTTTCTTGATTTTCTTGCTTTAATAATTCATTTTCATAGTGTTCGCTGACATATTTTGCACTTTCTACAATAAAGCCTGCAGAACCCATTGCTGGGTCGCAAATAACATCTTTTAATGTAGGTTGCATCAATTCAACCATCATTCTTATAATGTGTCTTGGCGTTCTAAATTGTCCGTTTATTCCTGAACTTGCCATTTTGCCAAGGATATATTCATAAACATCTCCCATAGCATCTTTATCGTTCAAATCAAGTCCGTTAATGCCCTCAACAACTCTCGCAAGGGTTCTTTCGTTTGGAATCATAAAGATTGCGTTTTGCATAAATTTGCTATATGAAGAATCTTTACCTGTGTTGATGTTTTTGATAAAAACAAATACATCATTTCTCATCAAATTATACATTTCACGAGTGTCAAGATTTTTGAATACACTCCAACGAAGATTTTTGTAAGGCACATCTTTTTCTGTTTCAGGGTTGTGCCAATTTCCATCTTTAAATATGGCATTTTTAACAGTTGTTCCAAAAATATTGGCTGATGCTTCTTTTTTAATTTGGTTGTCATCTAACAATTTGATAAACAACAAGTATGTAATTTGCTCAACAACTGTTAATGGTGTGGTGATACCAGCAGCGAAAAATGTATCCCAAATTGAATCTATTTTATTTTTTAATTGTCCTGTTATCATATTTATCTCCTAATTAATATTCTATTTTAAAATAATCAAGCCATGCTTTGTATTTATCTTGACAAGATAGGCAAGTATCTATTAAAAAACCTTTTTCATTGTCCCATTCCTTTAGTCCACGATAATAGTAGAGTTTATGTTCCTCGTCAATGATAAATGGCACAATATTGTTTGCTAAACACTCTTTAAACATAATGAGTCTGCCAATGCGTCCGTTCCCATCTTGAAAGGGATGAATTTTTTCAAAATGCTTATGAAATGCGATGATATCTTCAAAAGTTTTATTTTCCACTAAGTTATAGTTTGTTAAAAGCTTTTTCATTTCGGATTTCACATTCTCGGGCGGACAAGTTTCTTCGCCACCAACTTCGTTTGGCAGTTTTTTATATTCGCCAACATTAAACCATTCTTTTCTGCTATCACTAGTTCCATTTTTAAGGATAAAATGTAATTCTTTTATCATAGATTCCGTTAATGGTTTAGTGGCATTATCAATAATATAATCAACACATTTAAAGTGGTTTGCCGTTTCCACAACATCGTCAACATTTACAGGTCCGGTTTCAACTCCGATTGTATTTGTTTCAAAGATAAATCGTGTTTGCTCGTGAGTTAGAGTGCTTCCTTCAATATGGTTTGAATTGTAAGTAAGTTCAATTTGAGTTTTGTGATATATTCCACCACTTAGTTTCATGTCCTTCTGTTCTTTTAAAATATTTAACAATTTGTTATTGCTAAAAGGCTTTAGATTTTCTCTTGCAGGTTTTACTGCGTTTGCTGGAATATTCCATGTCTTACCCGTTAAAAATGCACCAGGTACTCTACCTTGGGCACAATAATTTCTTACCATTCTATCTGAAACATTCCATTTTTTTGCAATTTCTGCCACTGACAAATATTCCATTTATAACTCCCTTAAATTTATTACATCAAAATTATATTCCAATATCGGAAATTTGTCAAGCAAATTGAATAGAGAATTTCCTATAAAGGAAGTTTATATGCCGTCGATTTACATCTCCATTGCTCCCCCAACTAACAACATATAATCCCCACTGAATCAACCATAAGATATATTGTAAAAATGGAATAATCAATGATAAGAATACTATCAAAAATAACGCCATATAAACATAACCAAAGAAAGGCACCAGTATGACATTAGCCACAATACCAACTATAGATATTTGGTCAAAAGCATTGACTAAAAATGGTAGCGTACCAATCTGCGCAGCAATAGTCATACTCACTACATCTAGCGCACTTTTGAATCTGCACTTTTTGTATAAACTTTGGAAAACTGGCATCAATAAAATAATAGCAAAAACACTAGCAAAACTTAATAAAAAACTGAGATCAAATAACATTAAAGGTTGTAATAATAGCAGGATTAAGCCTGCCAAAGACACACTAGATAGCCCATCTGCTTGTTTACCAAAACATCTACCAATCATCAACAAAATGTACATCAAGGTAGCACGCACAACAGAGACAGCAAAGCCGCATAGTGCACAATAAAATATTAATACAATACATACTATCGGAATTTGCCATCGTTCCTTTATACGCATCAACCGCATTGGCCACATCAATAATATGGCGATAAACGCCACATTTAACCCAGACACTGCAATAATGTGTGCTATACCAGAGCGCTGAAAATCTTCCATAATCTCGCTAGACACATCTGAATCATCACCAGTCAAAACCGAATAAGCTAAGTTTGCCATGTCGGTTTCCATATTGGCGTTGAGCAAATCTCTAATACTCTCACGGACGCTATCCAATACGCCCATTTGTCCTTTACTAACTACTATATCACTGGCATCAGCATATACCGCATGCCGATAATTATTTTTATAAGCATATGTATTCATGTAATCACTAGAAAATACCGGTCGCTCATATACATTCCCACGAAATAACACAGTATCTCCAGGCGAAATTTCAAAAGTTTCACTAGTATTTTGTACATTAGCAAGGTCCACATAAACCACAAAGCGATGTTGAGGATAAAAAGTATTATCACCTTGTGTAACTGTCACATCTGCCAAATAAAAATGCATAGTATCCTCACTTATGCTATAGCTATTGTCAACCTTACCTACTACATAATACTCAGCATATCTATTACTCTCAAAATTAGAGTCCATATTGTAATAACTAATATTAAATAAACCAAAACCTATTCCAAAGCACAAAAATACTGTCAATATTCTATATCTTGAATGCCAAAACCATTGGAAAAACTTGCTTTTCTTAAAAGCAAAATATAAAAATACTCCAATGAATGACAACGCGAAAATGCCTACAAAAACATAAAGGTAAACCGCAGATGAGTAGAAAAACAATTTACCAATATAAAGACCTAATGCTAAAGCCAAAAACGCAAACAAAAGCGGTCTAAAATGCGCTATCATTACTTTTCCCTTTATCCTTTTTGTAATTGTAACAAAATTATCAAATATTAGCAAATTTTTTCACAAAAGTGCTTGAATTACTGTGTAAAATATGATAATATAGATGCATATCCCAATATGGCCTCATAGTATAGTGGTTAGTACACCAGCCTCTCACGTTGGACACGGGGGTTCGAGTCCCCCTGAGGTCACCATTACTTGTTTGACTCCTTGAGAGTCTTTTTTTATGCAAAAAAGCTCATAACATCACGATAGTAGACTATTCTAATTTAATATGTTTAATAATACACAAGGGCATTTTATCAAGCAGATAAATTGCCCTTGTACTACATTAAAGATAGTTACCAACTTATACTTATATACATCTGTTATAATAACTAAAGTCAAATAGAGTCAATAAATTTACTGCTGTTGATAGATTTTAACGTAATCGATTGAATAAACATTTGGGAAAGGCGTGCTAGCGTCTGGCGCTCCAGCCCATTCTCCACCAATAGCAAGATTTAACAAAATATATTTGTCGTACTTTCTAAATGTATCACACTCACTCTCGCTAATGTCTACCCTGTTATAGATAAAATCATCTACATAAAATAACATTTCTCTATCAGTTATCACTACACCAAAAATATGATAATCTTGGTAAAAATACCCTTCGTCTAATGTAAAGCTGTCCCCCTTGCGATGTGTTGACCCTGATAATATGGTACCACCATAATGAATTGTACTATACACAGTGTTATTATTATCTTTGCCACAAATAGATTCCATTATATCTATTTCGCCTGTAATTGGCCACATCATCATATCAAAGAAATTTGTTTGCCCCATTAACCAAAATGCTGGCCACATTCCATTACCTTGTGGTAATTTAGCCCGCATCTCAAATATGCCATATTTATAAGCGACTTTGCCTTGTGTAATAATACTGGCTGAGGTGTAATTTTTTCCATTCCTAGTTTCGTGCTTTGCGATAATATTTAGAGTACCGTTTGTAATCTCAATATTGCCATCTGCCATAGAATCCGCATAAGTTTGCAACTCATTGTTGCGATTAGTGGCACTTCCCTCAAATGACCAAAAATCACTATTGAGCGTATCTCCATCAAATTCATCACAAAAAACTTCTGTATAATCCTGCTTGATTTCCTCAAGAGTCATACTCTCATCAATTCTTTGAGATGTTATTTTGTCGGCTATAGGAAAAGACAATATGCAAAAAACCATAATAAAGACTAAAACAAATGACAAGAATATACACAAAATTGTCCAGAAAATCCGTATACTTTTACTCATACTTATATTATAACTTATTTACAAATCAATTCAAAACGAATTACAATGGTATGTCATAAAAAATACTACAAAATAAAAAATTTTAGGGCAATGTTATAAAAACAGCCCTAAAATTGTAATCAGTTGAATGAAATTACTTTTGGTACTACAAAACACAACACCTTAAGAGTTTGCAAAAGTAATTATGATACCATTTGGTATCCCCTCAAACGCCATAAAATCTTCATTAGCGGGTATTGTCAAGTTGACACAAATCATACCCAATTGATTTATGGTAATGGTAGCGGTCGAGCTACTATTTGACGCAATGGTAGCACTACCAAAAGTAACGCTAACACCATCTTCAACATCAGGCTCTGTCACGCTCCAAACTGCGTTTGTGATATCACATAATGGGTCCTCTACAATTATCCTATCACCACTTTCTTGCTCCTGATAACTAACTATAGCAAAGGTAATCTGCGAGCCTACCTCCACACCTGTAATGACATTTGCCGTATCCGAGAAACAGTCGTACACATCATCGCCAATAGTAACCCTAATACCTTTTATATCTTGGGAATGCTTAACTATATTCCACTCTAGCGTCTTATCTAAAGTATCATTGGAGTTACCCCAAACACAATTAACTTTATCTTTTAAGGAGAATACAATTTTGTAGGTGCCCAACTCTGTTGCTGTAGGGGTCTCAGAGTCAATCATATAAAAATCAAATAAATCAAGGTTGTACATACCACCAAAATAGTCTAATACATTTTTCTCAGTGCCATCATGTATGGCGTCGTTCAATATAGGTAACTCAACTTGAATAGGCATTATAGTATTCTGAGGTAACGCTACTTGGTATACTATATTTTCAGCAGTAATGCAATCAACATATTCTGCAAAAGGTGAAAATTGAATAGCAAATGTTTTGCCATTGCTTGTACAGTCAAGAACAGTATCACTCTCCACCCATTCAAATACTCCTAGATTGGAGGTATCCAATCCAGAGACATCGCTGCCCAATGTGCCAGTATATGTAAATTTTATATCGCTTAACAAAAAGTTTTCGTGATAAACCACATACTCTGTTGTAATATCAAATTCCACATCTCCGCTAGTTAAAACCGCTCTTTGTCTATTGAGTTGTATCTCATTTGAGTACAAAATCTCACTATTCGCCTCATCTAGGTTGCCCCCAGCATCTAGTTGAGGAGATAGTACTGCAACATAACGAATTTTGTAAATACCCTGTGGCAAAGATTTGGTATCCTGAAAATCTGCTATTTTAGTCCAAGCAGACCAACTCGTAGTATCATCAACATTTAATACTTGAGTAGCATACTCATAACCCGAATAAACTTTGCTTGCGCTATTTACACTTGCGCTTAACTGTGGCTGCACAAAAGCCTCACCATAACTAGTATCAGAATCAGCAACATTGTTAAAATTAATATTAATGTTTTCTGTACGGACTTTTATGTATCCAGTTTGGACAACGCCACGATAAGTAAAGGTCAATTCATAATCTCCCAGGCCTAATTTACTCGGCAGATCCTCACTATATGTCAAGTTATACCCACGTTGAGCATCAGCGTTGTAGCCTATTTGCTCTGCAGTGCCATCAGTATATGTTGCTGTCACAACGAATCTATCCATTACATTAAAACCATTTTGCACAGCATCATAATTAATCTCATAGATATTATCATCACCGATATTGTCACTTGCCACTACACTCAAACTGCTGACTGTCCTGCTATCCGTGCCACAAGCACTAAACATTACACAGGGTACAATCATAGCAAAAGCAAATACAAAAGCTAATAACTTCCCTTTCATATTCCCTCCTATTTATGTTAGTAATTATGCTAACATATATTTTGCTCTTTTGTCAAATTACTATAGGCAAAACATAATAAATATTATCAATAAGTATAAATATTTTTAATATGCAATAAAGCACTGTAAACTTCTTTTGAGTTTTGCGAATAGTTTAACGCCGCCGTTTTTGTAAAATTGACAATTGTGTTATTTTGACAAACGCTAAAATTTGTAATCATATATATTGACTAGTGCAAAAATAATAAATAAAATAAACATATAATCTTTTGAGGAGTAAAAAATGCTAAGTCTCAAAAATATTCATAAACACTATGGGAATTCTGGCAATGAGGTGCCAGCACTTAACGGTATAAGCATAGACTTTCGTCAACAAGAATTTGTATCGATATTGGGACCTAGTGGCTGTGGTAAAACTACGCTATTAAACATCATAGGTAGCCTAGATCAATACTCTGAGGGTGATTTGGTAATTAACGGCAAATCTACAAAACAATACAAGGATAGTGACTGGGATGCGTATAGGAATACTACTATTGGGTTTGTTTTTCAAGATTACAACCTAATACCTCATCTAAATGTATTGGGCAATGTAGAATTGGCATTAACCTTGTCTGGTGTTAACCAAAAAGAAAGGCGAGAAAAAGCTATAGATGCACTTACAAAAGTTGGGTTAAAGGACCATATAAAAAAGCGTCCAAATCAGTTATCTGGTGGTCAAAAGCAAAGAGTTGCAATTGCTAGAGCGATTGTTAATGACCCATCTATAATATTAGCGGACGAACCTACAGGAGCCTTGGACACAAAAACAAGCATGCAAATTATGGATATTCTTAAATCCTTGAGCAAGGACCGTTTGGTAATAATGGTTACTCACAATAATGAATTGGCAGAACAATACAGTACGCGTATTATTAGATTGCTAGATGGTAAAATTGTAGATGATAGTAACCCATTTAATGCAAAAGAAGAGGTACAACAACCTTCCAGCAAAAAAGAAAAAACAAGCATGTCCTTTTTTACAGCATTCAAACTCAGCCTGCAAAACTTATGGACCAAAAAGACACGTACCATACTAACAGCCTTTGCTGGTAGTATTGGTATAATAGGTATTGCTCTAGTATTAGCAATGAGTACGGGTTTCTCTACATACATAAATACCATGCAACAAGATACATTATCTAGTATGCCGATAGTCATCAGTCGTACAGCATTTAAAACCGACCTTGCTACCATTAGTAGTGATATGATGGGGCAAATGACTCAAGGTGATCAAGAAACTGACTCAAATGATATAACAACATATGACCCCACAGAGACAAGCATTTATCACAAGAATACTATAACCACAGAGTATCTAGAATACCTTGATGCAATGAACAATGAGTGGTATACTCAAATAGTAAAAAACTACGGCATGTCAATCAATATATTAGCACAATCAGGGACAGAATATAGCTTGCTGAGCCAAACAAATTCCACGGCACCTACTCTACTAACCTCAAACAGGACTCAATTAGAAAGTAGCTTAACATTGCTAGCGGGTAAATACCCTACTGAGTACAGCGAGGTATTGCTAATAGTAGATAGCCGTAACCAGATTAGTGAAGATTTGTTACAAAAATTAGGCTTATTAGATAGTTCAAAAACTAAATATTCCCCAGAAGACTTTTTGGGTAAAGAATTTAAAGCAGTTACAAATGATGAATTTTATCAGTACAATGCAGACACTGGTCTGTACTCTACAAAAACAATAAATGCTGATATGTATAATAATGCTAGCATAACTTTGTCTATAGTTGGAGTCGTCCAAAACAACACATCTATGATGGCACTAGAGAACGTTGACGAAGGTATAGGGTATACTCATATGCTATGTGAACATATCCACAATATCAATATGCAATCTCAAATAGTAACAGCACAAATAGAAAAAGGTATTTCGCAAAATGTTTTGACTGGCATGCCTTTTTCCTCTAGAATAATAAACTCCCTGGTGTTTACAGCAGAAGATAATTTATTGTCTGCACTACAAACACTCGGCGGTACAAATATACCAAGTAGTATATATATTTATTCTGTAGATTTCGAGAGCAAAGACTACATACAAGCATACCTCAATGAATACAACGCCAACCAAGATAATGAAGCCAATTATATACTATCAACCGATTATTCAGAAATGATAACAGGTACATTTAATGCTATCGTAGATGCAATATCAATTGTTCTAATCATATTTGCTGGTATTTCACTAGTAGTATCTTCTATTATGATTGGTATTATTACCTATGTATCAGTAATAGAAAGAACAAAAGAAATTGGCGTTTTGCGCAGTTTAGGAGCAAGGAAAAAAGATATAGCACGAGTATTCAACGCAGAAACAATGTTGATTGGTCTTACTGCAGGTATCTTTGGAATACTAGTAACATTATTACTGACTATTCCAATCAATTTACTAATTTCATCGTTGGCGGCTGGAATAAGTATTTCTGCTAGCCTCAACCCACTACACGCATTAATATTAATTGTGTTGAGTACTGCTCTGACTTTGATCGCTGGACTAATACCAGCAAGAATAGCCAGCAAAAAAGACCCAGTATTAGCATTGCGTAACGAATAAAGATAGCCAATTTATTTGGCTACTTTTTGTATTACTATAAAAATATATATTGCATACCATGCACATTTAATACATAAATAACGAATATATTTAAAATCATCTATTGCAGAAGATTAATCAACATGATATAATCATACTCAGTCAAATACAAAGGAGAAAAAATATGGACTGGAATCAAATTTGGACAAGTATACAAGGTTTTTTGACTACTACTGGTTGGCAAATAGTAGAAGCAATACTGGCTCTAATATTTGGGCTAATAATTATCAAAATACTATTCCGAATAATAAAATCTGCGTTAAAACGCTCCAAAATGGACACTATTACGCAAAGTTTTATAAACAGCATAATTAAGTACGCTCTATACATTGTACTATGGATTATAGTATTACAAATACTAGGTGTCCCTGCAACAACTTTTATTGCATTATTGTCTACATTAGGTTTGGCAATTGGACTATCACTAAAGGACTCTCTCAGCAACCTTTCCAATGGTATTATAATCATTACTACCAAGCCCTTTAAGGAAAATGACTATATAGAGATTAGCGGTATAGAGGGACGAGTAAAATCTATACAAATACTAACCACTACTGTAGAGACTAATGATAAAAAAGAAATAATTTTGCCAAACTCAGAGATAGTTACAAAAATTATCACAAATTATTCTGCTAGCAATACACGCCGTGTGGAAATGCATTTTTTAGTTGCTTATGAATCTGATCCAAAACAAGTTTTCCAAATAATTAAAGATGCTATTTACAGCGATGGTAGGACTCTACAAGATCCTGCTCCATTTGTTGTCATTAATGAGTTAAAAGATGACGGTCTAGATATATTTGCAACATGTTGGGTAGATAATGCTGATTACTGGGACGTATACTGGAATTTACAATCAGTTATATTTAGCGAGTTTAATAGACACAATATTGTAATTCCATACAAACAAGTGGAAGTCCGTATGCGCAATGATGAAAGGAAAAGAGTAAATTATGGTGAGCTCCCTGAGCGAATCGAGAAAGTCCGTGAAATAAACGAAACTAGTGCCTTGGAAGATATTTTTGGTATAGACATAGATAAAATAAAACAAGAAAAAAATAAACGTAAAAATAAAAGGAAAATGAAAAAGGCAAAACAAAGTGAAACTGAGCAAGAAGTAAAATTAACAACAGCGAACGAATACAAAGATGGGCAAGATGATAAGTAAAATACACAAAATAAAAAACCACGGGGTATACCCGTGGTTTTTCAATTTAGGGTAAAACCCTTTGTTCTAGCAGTGCGTAAACGCACATAGTCTACTTGCGTATCGCAAATCGGTTACCTCTTCTTAAATGGGTCTACTACCTCTTACATCGTCATCTGTTCTATTCGCTTATCTTCTTGTAATTGATTTGCGATATATTCTTTTATCTTCTTCGTATTCTTCCCTACTGTATCTACGTAATATCCTGTACACCAAAATTCTCGATGCCTATATTTTAACATCAAATTCGTAAACCTTTGATATATTAAAACTGTGCTCTTACCCTTGAGATACCCCATAAAACCGCTTACGCTCATTTTTGGGGGATATCTTAACTAACATATGTACGTGATCTGGGCAAACTTCAGCCTCCAGTATATTTACTTTTTTGTATTCGCACAAACTACGAAGAATTGCTCCAATTTCTCGTATCTTCTCTCCATAAAACACTTTTCTTCTAGACTTTGGTGCAAAGACTATATGATACTTGCAATTCCACGTAGTGTGTGCTAAACTGTTACTAACTTCTTTCGTTTACAACTCCTTGTGTTATTAGATTTTTGTGTAGACTACGAGGGAATAATAACACAAGGAGTGAGGGAAGCAAAGGTTAACCTTTAATGAACCACGGGACTATCCCGTGGTTTTCGTATAACAAAAAAAGCCTACTTATCCAGTATGCTTTTTGTAAATTATAAATTAAACTAATTCTATTATTGCAGCCTCTGCAGCATCACCACGACGAGCACCCAAACGCACCACTCTAGTATAACCACCATTGGTACCCATTTCCTCTGCACGCTTTTTATAACGAGGACCATATACATTGAATATTTTTTCAAGCAATGGGTGCTTGATATCCTCAGTACGAGCAATAAAGTCAGCCTTTGGCTCTTTTGGAGCTCTCTGCTCCTGAACATCATAAACTTGCGCCATTATTTTGCGACGTGCTGCCAATTTTTTTGGACCATCATTTATTACTTCACGCTTAGATTTTACGCCTTTACTGTCTACAGTATCTTTTTGTACTGTAACAGTATCATCGTATGTTCTCACAGCCAAAGCAATAATCTTCTCAGCAATACGCTGTACAGCCTTAGCACGAGCGTAAGTTGTCTCCAATCTACCATTCCACAAAAGTGTTGTGACTTGATTGCGTAGTATAGCATCACGCAGTGCAGGGCGCTTGTTCAACTTATTGTATCCCGCCATCTTCTTCTCCTCTTTTATTAATCATCATCATTTTTTAGACTAAGCCCAAGACTCTCTATCTTTTGAATAATCTCCTCTAGAGACTTAGAACCTAAATTACGAACTTTTGATAGCTCTTTGTGAGTTTTGTTAGTCAAGTCACCCACAGTCATGATATTGGCACGCTTCAAGCAGTTTGTACTACGGACAGACAATTCCAACTCGGCGATAGACATATCCAAAACCTTCTTTTGATTGTCCTCTTCTTTTGCTACTAGCACACTGCCCTCGCCCATACCATCAATCAAGTTGATGAATAGTGACATATAATCATTCACTATTTTACCACTCAGACTGGTAACCTCTTTTGCACTAGTTGCTCCATTAGTTACTACCTCTAGTGTCAACTTGTCAAAATGCATATCTTGCCCTACACGAGCACTATCTACAACATAATTAACAGACTTTACAGGAGTAAAGATACTGTCCATAGCAATAAAGCCTATAGAATCACAAGCATCTTTATTATCCTTTGCCAAGACATAACCACGACCTGTACCTATCACAATCTCCATGTCTAGTACTGCACCATCAGCCAAAGTACATATGTGCAAGTCAGGATTGATTACCTCCACCTCGTCGTTGAGGCTAATATCCCCAGCAGTAACCTCACAAGGTCCCTTGGCTCTCAAAAATACTGTAGACCTAAATCCTGCATCAGTATTGGTAGTACGAACTATCAAAGTCTTTAGATTTAATATAATATCAGCAACGTCCTCAGTCACGCCTGGGATAGTGCTAAACTCATGCTGTACTCCCTGTATGCGCACTGCTATAGGAGCAGCTCCTGGTAGTCCACCCAGCAATACTCTACGCATTGCATTGCCTATTGTAGTACCAAAGCCACGCTCCAATGGCTCTACTACAAACTTTGCTACTGAGCCATTTTTTGACTCCTCGCAAGTTATGTTAGGCATTTCAATTTGCATCATAATAAACAACCTCCTACCATTATCTAGAGTACAACTCAATTATCAAGTGCTCAGCAATATTTAGGTCGATATCACTTCTCTCTGGCAATGCTATTACTTTACCACTGAGTTCTTTTGTATTTACCTCTAACCATTTTGGTGTAACCACTTTGCTACCTTTGATATCCTTAAACAAGCTACTGTCGTGGTCTTTTGGTCTTACAGATATTACATCACCAACCTTTACTTGATATGATGGGATATCTACTTTCTTACCATTCACCAAAATGTGACCATGGTTTACTATCTGACGGCATTGAGCTCTAGACACACCAAAACCCAAACGGTAAACTACATTGTCTAGTCTACGCTCAAGCAAGCTCAACATTACCTCACCGGTAGCTCCACGCTGTCTCTTACCTTCAAAATAGTACTTTTTGAACTGACTCTCTAACAAGCCATAAGCTCTCTTAACTTTTTGTTTCTCACGCAGTTGTAGTGAGTAACCAGTTGCTTTTTTGCGAAGATTTGCATCACCGTGCTGTCCAGGCACAGTTGGTCTACGATCCAAAGCACATTTACCAGTCACACAGCGGTCACCCTTGAGAAATAGTTTACACCCTTCTCTCCTGCAACGCTTACAATCTGCACCAGTATATTTTGCCATATATAATAAACTCCTTAAATTGTAATGTAAATTCTAATGATAATATCTATTATCAAAAAACGAATATATTTAGTACAATAATGTACCGAGTTTTGTGCAAGTAATTTAGCACAGATTAGATTCTACGCTTTTTGGTAGGACGGCAACCGTTAAAAGGTATACCAGATACATCTTTTATTGATGTAACCTCCAATCCTACATTTTGCAAGGCACGAATAGCAGACTCACGACCTGTACCTGCACCCTTAACGAATACAGCTACTTGGTTGATACCCATATCCTTTGCCTTTTTACCAGCAGTCTCAGCTACCATTTGTGCAGCATAAGGTGTATCCTTACGCCCACCACGAAAGTTTAGTGCTCCACTGCTACAACTAGCTACTACATTTCCTGCTTGGTCAGTAATGGTTACAAGGTTATTATTAAAAGTTGATTTAATGTGTACCTGACCAGAGCCAAGATTTTTTGTTACTCTTTTCTTTTTTACTGTCTTTGATTCAGCCATTTTTTACTCCCTTATTAACCTTTTTTACCTACTTTTGGCTTACCACGACTAATTGTCTTACGAGGCCCCTTACGAGTTCTCGCATTTGTCTTGGTACGCTGACCTCTTACCGGCAGGTTACGGCGATGACGGATACCACGGTTACAACCAATCTCCATCAATCTCTTGATATTAAGATTAGTCTCACGACGTAGGTCACCCTCTACCAATAACCCACTCTTCTCGATATACTCACGAATTTTTGCGACATCTTGCTCTGTCAAATCTTTTACACGAGTATCGGGATTAATATTTACATTTTTTAGAATCTCGTTGGATGTTACACGACCAATACCGTAGATGTAGGTCAAACCTATCTCTACTCTTTTTTCTTTCGGTAAATCCACACCTGCAATACGTGCCATTAAAAAAATCCTCCAAATAGTAAGTTTTGTGGACGCTCTTATAATTTTAGAGCGAAACTTTGTTATTTTAAATACTTTTTGATATTATCCTAACGCAAAATCGAATATACGCTATAAATATCTTGTCAAAAATATATAAACGCCGTTGAGAAAAATTGCCGCGACCCAACTAGCGATTATTTTCAAATTAAGGGGCAATTAGCCCTGTACCTGTTTGTGCTTTTTACTCTTTGAGCAAATCACCATAACTTTTCCCTCACGGCGAATGACTTTACATTTGTCGCACATAGGTTTAACAGATGGTCTTACTTTCATTTTGTTTTCTCCTTGTTTGATTTTAGTTGTTTTCATCCGCTGACGGATTGTTATCCAGAGACTGCTTGCGTGTATCTGTCCTCCACACTATCCTGCCATGTGTCAGGTCGTATGGAGACAATACTACAGTTACTCTGTCTCCTACTAGCACTCTAGTATGAGATTTGTATACTTTGCCTGCGATATACGCATTGACAATATAGCCATTTTGTAACTTAACCTTAAAATTTGCACCAGGCAACGCCTCTACAACTACGCCCTCTGCTCTGATTGAGTCATCATTAGCCATATTTTATTTGTCCTCCTTTGACGCCTTTTGATACATCAATAACTCCTTGTGTATCATTTGGTCATTAATTTTTTTACCCTGTTGCAATTTATCTGCTATTTCAGCAACATTACAATTAGTACTAATTAAATGCTTGATATTTTTTCGCTTGGGGTTAGTCAACAACTTGTACTTACCGTCAGCAACACTTACCGTATTCTGCCCCAGTACAGCTACCACCATGTAATATCTACCACGGTCTCTTCCATTAGTAGACATCACTACTTGACCTAGCGGAAAATCTCTCTGCATTACTATACTCCTACAATGTCATTATCTCTACACCCTCATCAGTGATGAGAAGTGTATTCTCATAATGTGCAGACAAACTACCATCTCGAGTCCGACAAGTCCAGCCATCTTCATGCGAGATATCGATATATCTCTCACCCGCATTAACCATTGGCTCTATACAAATGCACATACCTTTGCGCAAGATTACACCAGTACCAGCTTTGCCATAATTTGGGATGCCCGGGTCCTCATGTACAGTAGTACCTATACCGTGTCCCTGCATCTCTCTTACCAAAGTATAACCCTTTGGCTCGACATAACTTTGAATAGTTGCGCCTATATCACCAACTCTGCTACCAGCCTTGAGGTGCTTAATAGCCTCAAAAAATGAATTTTGAGTAACTTCTATCAACTTGCGTGCCTGCTCACTAATTTTACCTACAGGATAAGTACGGCAAGCATCAGTGTGTATTCCATGATAATTCACTCCTACATCAACACCCACTATGTCGCCCTCTTTTAAAACCACATCATTGCTAGGTATACCATGCACTATCACATCATTTACTGATGTACATACTGATGCAGGAAAGCCCATATAATGCAAGAATGATGGTTTTGCACCTCGGGATACGATTATTTTGTTTGCAAACTTATCAATATCCTTTGTAGTGATACCAGGTTTTATATAATCAGCAAGGCGCTCAAACACCTCTTTCATTATCTTACCACTGGCACGCATTAGGTTCAACTGCTCTTCTGTCTTGATTGTAATCATAAATATATTATACCATACCTTTTCATTACTTTAAAGTAGTTTCTGCAAAAAAGTTCTCCAACTTCTCAATAATTTGATGAAAAACACTGTCTTTATCCGGCTCTGCATCAATATTAATCAGTTTTCCTTCTTTTTTAAACTCTTGTAAAACAGGTACGGTCTCACGCTCAAATTGCTCAATTCTCTTATTAACTGTCTCTGGCGTGTCATCATAACGCCTCTCCAGTTTTGCCCCACACACTGGACAAATTCCATCAGGTGACTCCAATTTACTGGTGACAGAACCACAATTGGGACAAATCAAGCGTAACATCGTACGACGACGCACTACATCATAGTCTCGTATATCCAAAGATATAACGGCATCTATATTGACGTCTTGCATCAATCTCTTTTGAGTCAAATTAATAGGGGCTGTATCTATAATAAAGCCCTTATAATTATCTAGATCTTGTAATTGTTTTTTTAATAGTTCTATGACTATATCATTAGGTACAAAATGACCGTCCTTGGTATGCTCATACATGACCTTACCAACTTCGGTCTTTTGCCTAATCTCCTGCTTGACGATATCGCCGACTACTATATGTTTGAGATTAAAATATTTAGCGACTCTACCAGTCTGTGCTCCTTTACCACTACCAGGTGGTCCCAAGACTGAAATATTCATAGATACTCCTTTTTTACTAAGATTATTTTAAGAAGCCTCTATAACTCTTCATCATCAATTGTGCATCTAATTGTTTGTCAAATTCTAGTGCAACACTAACAACAATCAATAGACCTGTAACACTAAATGCATTTAACAATGTACCTGTAGTACCACCCTGTACCAGTGACATCGCAACGGTTGGTACAACAAAGATTATTGCCAAGTATAATGCACCAAAGAATGTAATCCTCCTAGATATTTTACTCAAATATTCCGTAGTAGGTTTACCTGCACGGATACCTGGTATAAATCCGCCGTTTTGTTGTAAGGAACGACTTACTTCCTCAGGATTAAAGGATATCTGTGCGTAAAAATACGTGAAGAAGAATATCAACACAGCATTAGCCAAGAAATACCACACAGTACCAGCACCCAAATAAGTAGCGTACCATATATCAGCAGGACTATTTGGCCAAAACATATTGATAATCAATTGAGGGAACATAACTAATGCAGTAGCAAAGATGATTGGCAATACACCACTACCATTTACCTTAATAGGTATGTTAGTGGATTGACCACCATACATCTTACGCCCTTTTACCTGCTTTGCATACTGTACAGGTATGCGCCTCTCTGACAAATCGATGAATACTATCAATGCAAATATAACTACCAAGAGTGCTACAAAGATGAGTATATCCCACAATCTGTCGATGTTGGTACTAACACCCTGTATTGCCTCCAAGATAGAAGCACCTGCAGAACATATAATACCTACAAAAATTAGTAGAGAAACACCGTTACCAATTCCTAGGTCAGTTATTTTCTCACCAAGCCACAATGTGAACATTCCACCCGCAATCAGTACTAGACATACTATAGTAGGAACTATCCATGTAGGTGTGCCAGCACCAAATGCATCAGTATTGATAGCACCATTTTGAGCAAATGCTACAACTATAGCTATTGCTTGTATTACAGAGAAAATCAATGCAGCAATTCTGGTATACCAAGCTATCTTCTTTTTACCATCTTCACCGCTTTGAGATAGCCTCTGTAATCTAGGAAATGCAATAGTTAATAACTGTATGATAATAGAAGCCGAGATGTATGGTACTACACCCAACGCCAATAACGAACCATTGGCAAGTGCACCACCGGATACACTACTCAACAAGGACAAAAAGCTACTGCTATCTACATTGCTGTTAAACACAGAAATATTAAGTCCAGGGATAGGTATCCAACAACCCAGTCTATACACCAGTATTATGCCCAAGATGATGAGCAATTTTTTGCGTAAGTCTTTTTGCTTAAACGCAGATACTAATGTTTGAAACATTATGCCTCCTCGATTGTTCCACCAACCTTTTGAATTTTCTTAACAGCAGATTGAGTAAACTTGTTTGCCTTGACTGTCAGAGCCTTGGTCAACTTTCCGTTACCCAATATCTTTAGTCCATCTTTTTGAAGTTTACCAATGATGCTCTTTTGTTGTAGTAACTCTGCAGTAACTACGGTACCAGCATCAAACACCTCTAATTGCTCTACATTTACCTCAGTATAACGAGACTTAAATGGACTCACAAAACCACGTTTTGGCAATCTCCTGATCAAAGGCATTTGACCACCCTCAAACAAAGGTCCTTTGCCTCCACCAGAACGTTTCTTTTGACCATTCTCGCCACGACCGCTAGTCTTGCCCAGTCCTGAGCCACGACCACGACCTACACGCTTAACTGATTTTTTTGAATTAGGAGCGGGAGATAATGATTGTATATCCATAATGTTTCTCCTCCTATTGCTCTACTCGTACTAGGTGACTAACTCTATTAATCATACCACGAACAGCCTCATTGTCAGGCATTTCAACAGTCTGGTTAATCTTCTTAAAGCCCATAGCAACCAATGTTGCTCTTTGCTTTGGATTAGTACCTATAAAACTACGAATAAGAGTTATTTTTATTTTTTTTGCCTCTTTAGAGGCATCTTTATTAGTTGTTGCCATAAAAATTGCCTCCTTATAGGTCTTCTACTTTTTTGCCACGCATAGCAGCTATAGTCTCGGCAGTCCTCAATGCTTTTAGAGCATTAAATGTTGCACGAACTGTATTAATTTTGTTGTTACTACCATGGTTCTTTGCAGTAATATCTTTTACTCCTGCCAACTCCAATACTGGACGAGCAGCACCACCAGCTATCACACCGGTACCAGGTTTTGCAGGTAACAAACGAACACGACTAGCACCAAACTTTACCTCTATTTCGTGAGGAATTGTAGTACCA
Source organism: uncultured Clostridia bacterium (assembly GCA_944383355.1). Lineage (GTDB taxonomy): Bacteria > Bacillota > Clostridia > Christensenellales > UBA1242 > RUG666. The sequence goes on along the minus strand of CALWPF010000013.1, from coordinate 17,941 downwards.
TTCATAGGTACACTAATCATATTCTTTTTAGCTTCATTAAAGCCTTTTTCGATAGCGCTAACAGTCTCTCTAGCTTTACCAGTACCTATACCTACACGACCTTTTTTGTCGCCAACTACACACAAAGCACTAAAGCTAGGTGTACGACCTCCACTAGTGGTCTTTTGTACTAGGCGCACATCTACCATGCGCTTCTCCAAGCCATCGTCTTCTACAGGTTTTTTGTCAAAGCGAGGCTTGCGTGGACGGTTGCTATTCTCTGGGCGAGCGTTTTTCTCACCATTTTGCTTTTTCTCAAATTCTGCCATACTTTCCTCCTAAAACTCCAATCCATTGGCACGAGCGCCATCGGATAGATTCTTGACACGACCTGTATAAATGTATCCACTGCGGTCAAAAACAACTGCCTTGATACCTTTTTTCTTTGCTCTGTCTGCTATGGTCTCACCCACAAAGTATGCCTCTTGCATCTTTGTTTTGCCTGCTAACTTACTAGCTAGGGCCTTTTCCACTGTACTAGCACTAACCAATGTAACACCTTTGGTATCATCAATGATTTGCGCATAGATATGGTTGAGACTACGATAAATTGCCAGACGAGGACGCTCGGCTGTACCTACTAATTTATCACGAACACGAGCATGCCTACGCTTACGCTCAGCATTCTTGTCCAACTTTGTAATCATAACCTATTTCCTCCCCTGTTATTTCTTAGCAGCAGTCTTACCCTCTTTACGTACTACTACCTCGTCATTATAACGGATACCATACGCATGATAAGGCTCAACTGGCTTAATAGCACGAATATTCGCAGCTACTTGACCGACCTTTTGTTTATCAAAACCACTTACTTTTATCTCAGTAGGGTTTACTACCGACAGAGTGATACCCTCCTCGGCTTTTACATCAACTGGGTGGCTAAAGCCGATATTCAATTGAATATCTGCACCTTTTTGAATTGCTTTGAAACCTACACCATTGATAATTAGGTTCTTTGAAAACCCTTGACTAACGCCCTCAACCATGTTTGCAATAATAGTCCTGTACAATCCATGTACCCTATTTGCATCTTTGGTTTCGTTTACTGGGCTAATGACTAACTCGTTATTCTCTTGCTTTATGTTGAGCAACTTGCTGTACTCATGTGACAAAGTCCCCAATTTACCACTTACAGTTACTGTATGATTATCATTAACTGTAACAGTTACTCCAGCAGGTATAGTAATCGGTTGTTTTCCTATTCTTGACATAACGACACCTCCTACCATACATAAGCAAGTACTTCGCCACCTATACGGTTAGCTCTTGCTTGCTTATCTGTCATCAAACCCTTGCTAGTACTAATAATTGCAATGCCCAATCCATTGATTACCTTTGGCAAATTGTCTGCATTTGCATATATTCTTAGTCCAGGTTTTGATATTCTCTTTAGACCTGTTATCACATATTTCTTTGAATTTGCATCTCTTAGAGTAATGTGAATATTTTTCTCTACCCCCTCGCCTGTCTCGGCATAGTCGAGGATATAGCCTTCTTGTTTGAGTATCTCTGCAATACTAAGTTTTAGCTTGCTAGAAGGTACATCAACAGTAACGTGCTTTGCGCTGATAGCATTACGAATACGAGTCAGCATATCTGATATAACATCTGTAACTACCATAATTCCTCCTTACCAACTTGCCTTTTTGACACCTGGGATTTCACCACGGTATGCCATTTCTCTAAAGCATATACGACAAATACCGTATTTCTTTAGAACTGCGTGAGGACGACCACAAATGGAGCAACGAGTATATTCACGAGTAGAAAACTTCTGTGGTTGTTTTGATTTATACACTATAGCCTTTCTTGCCATTTATATTCTCCCCCTTAATCCTTTCTAAAAGGCATACCCAACTCTGTTAGTAGTGCCTTAGCCTCAGCATCTGTATTTGCACTGGTTACAATGCATATGTCGAAGCCTCTTACTTTCTCAATCTTGTCATAGTCAATCTCTGGGAAAGTAATCTGCTCACGAATACCCATAGAATAATTACCCTTGCCATCAAATGACTTTGGCGATATACCACGAAAGTCTCTAACACGTGGTAATGCAATTGATACTAATCTGTCCAAAAATTCCCACATTGTGTCGCCACGAAGTGTAATCTTTGCACCTACTTTTTGCCCCTGACGGAGTTTAAAGTTTGCTACTGCCTTTTTTGACAATGTTACTAGCGGTTTTTGCCCTGTAATTAGTCCCAATTCCTCTACTGCTTGAGAAAAACTCTTTGCATTGTCTTTTACATCACCTAGACCAGCATTTACTACAACCTTCTCAATACGAGGCACTTGATTAATATTCTTGTAACCCTGTGATTTCATCAATGCAGGGATTACCTCAGATTTATATTTTTGTTGCAAACGAGGAGCAACCTTTTTATCGGTTGCAGTTTCCTTAGCAACCTGATTTTTGTTTTCCAAAATACTTTCCTCCATTTACTATCTTCCTGCAGATTTTGCAGACTGTGCCTGACGCTTTTTGGCTGCAGCATTATTTGTTGTTGCAGCGGTTGCCTTTGGAGCGGCAGTCTTTTTTGCTGCGTGAGTAGCTGATGCCTTTGGCGCTTCATCGACCTTTGTTTTTTTGGTAGTTTTTGCAGTTTTCTCTGCAGACGCTACCTTTGTAACTTTCTCTGACTTTGTGTCTTTCTTTGCTGTCTTTACTTTTTTGTCAGAGTCTAGTACAGCACCACATTTTTTACATACACGGTGCTTGTTGCCCTTGTCATCAAATGACTGAGCAATACGAGTAGCCTTGTGACAAGTTGGGCAAATCATCTGTACATTACTTACATCAATGCTTGCCTCAGCTTTTTTGATACCACCCTTGTCTTTTTGGGAACGAGGTTTGCGGTGTTTGTGTACAATGTTCACGCCCTCTACCACTACACGACCATTTTCCCTATCAGAGGCTGTAATTTTACCAATCTTACCTTTGTCCTTACCAGCAATTACAACTACTGTATCGCCAGTTTTCAATTCAAAATTCATAATCTTAACGAGCCCTCCCTTATAGTACTTCGTTAGCCAATGAAATTATTTTCATATAATCTCTCTCTCGGAGCTCTCTTGCAATAGGTCCAAAGACACGAGTACCTTTTGGTTGCTTGTCCTTGTCAATTATTACGCAAGCATTGTCATCAAAACGGATACTACTACCGTCAGCACGGCGTACACCCTTTGTGGTACGAACGATAACTGCCTTTACAACATCACCTTTCTTTACACTACCACCAGGGATTGCATTTTTTACAGTACCTACGATAACATCACCTATGTTACCACTCTTTCTAAAAGATCCACCTAGTACACGGATACACATTAATACTTTTGCACCTGTGTTGTCAGCAACCTTCAATTTTGTTTGCGGCATTATCATAATAAATACACTCCTTATCGATTATTTGGCTTTTTCTACAATTCTCACCAATCTAAAGTACTTGTCTTTTGATAGGTGGCGAGTCTCAGCGATTTCGACCTTATCGCCAACATTGCACTCATTATTTTCATCGTGAACTTTAAACTTTTTAGTTTTCTTCACAATTTTGTTATAAATAGGGTGACGAACATTATTTTGGATAGCTACTACGCAAGTCTTGTCCATAGCATTACTAATAACTATACCAACTCTTGTCTTACGACTATTTCTTGATACTTCTTTTTCCATAACTTCCTCCACCCCTAATTATCCTTTTTTGCCTGCTCGGCCTTTAGCTCACGCTCACGGAGCAAAGTAAGTACTCGAGCAATGTCTTTTTTTACATTATTCAACATCATAGGATTAGATAGTTGTCCTGTTGCGTGAGAAAAACGCAAATTAAAGTGCTCACTGCGTAAGTCTTTCAGTTTGTTCTGAAGCTCTTCAGTGGTCATTTCTCTGAATTCCTTAGTCTTCATTTACTTTGCCCTCCTCTACCTTCTTGCAACCCAAACGAGCATCAACCTCTGCGTCTAGGTCAGCCTTCTTGTAAAATTTGGTAGCTACAGGCAACTTGTGAGCAGCGAGTCTCAATGACTCTCTTGCAACATCCTCAGGTACTCCACTAATCTCCATTATTACACGACCAGTGTGCACTACAGCAACCCAACCCTCTAGATTACCTTTACCTTTACCCATACGGGTTTCAAGAGGTTTTTTAGTATATGATTTGTCTGGGAACACCTTTAACCAAAGTGTACCAACACGCTTCATATTACGAGTCGCTGCTACACGAGCAGCCTCTATTTGATTTGATTTTACCCAGCAAGGCTCAAGAGCAACCAATCCATAATCACCATCAGTAATCCTAGCGCCACGTAATGCACGACCTTTCATCCTACCACGTTGTGACTTACGATACTTTGTCCTTTTTGGCATTAACATTATTGCTCACCTCCTTGCTTAGAGGTCTTTTTGTTTGGCTTATCCAAGATTTCACCCTTGTATATCCATACTTTTACACCTAGTGCACCATATGTGGTTGCTGCTACAGCGGTACCATAATCAATATTAGCTCTGATGGTGTGTAGTGGTATAGAGCCTTGACTCACCATTTCACTACGAGCCATCTCAGCACCGTTGATACGACCACTTACTACGATCTTGCAACCCTGCGCACCTGCTTTCATTACTCTCTGTAGACTTGCCTTCATAGCACGTTTTACTAATACACGTTTTTCTATTTGGCTAGCCACACCTTGAGCCACAATCGTAGCATCAAGGTCTAGATGCTTAACTTCCTTGATATTGATACTGATTTGCTTACCTGCAACAATCTTGTCTAGTTCCTTACGCAGAGCCTCTATACCAGCACCTTTTTGTCCTATAATGACACCAGCACGACCAGTGTAGATATCTACTACTACCTTGCCACCCTGTGTACCTTGGGTACGTTGGATAGCTACACGAGAAATCAAAGCATCTTTGTACTTCTTTTGAATAAACTCACGAATAGTATTGTCTTCTAGCAAGTATTTTGCGAAGTCTTTTTTGTCAGCGTACCAGGTAGCATCCCAGTCTTTTACTACGCCTACTCTCAATCCGTGAGGACTTACCTTTTGCCCCATACTATTTCTCGCCTCCTTTTGCGCTTTGTGCCTTTGTTGTCTTTGTAGTAGTCTTTTTTGCAGGAGCCTTTGCCTTGGTTGTAGTTGACTTAGCGGTCTGTTTCTTAGGCTCTGCTGGCTTTGCCTCTGCAGGCTCAGCAACGACATTTTTAGACTTTGCTGGTTTTGATATAGCAGTTTTACCACGCTCATCCAGCACTATTGTAATATGACTTGTACGTTTTAGTATAGTGTCAGCGCTACCATGTGAGCGAGGCCACCATCTCTTGAGGGTAGGTCCCTCATTGGCATATGCCTCTGCAACATACAAATCGGTCTTGCTCATATTTAAATTATTCTCAGCGTTAGCACCAGCACTAGCCAACAATTTAATCAAAATCTCGCTAGCTGCCTTTGGTGTGCCTTGCAATATAGCCATTGCATCCATGTAACCCTTGCCACGGATAATATCCAAGACAATTCTTACTTTGCTAGGACTGATACGAACGTATCTAGCTGTAGCATGAGGACGCATATCTTTATTTGCTTGAATCTTGGCTGCTTTCTCTCTCATTCTCTTTGCCATACTATACTCCTCCTACTACTTCTTGGCAGCTACTTTGCTACCACTGTGTCCTTTAAATGTTCTAGTAGGTGCAAACTCACCCAATTTATGTCCAACCATCTCAACCGAGCAATAAACAGGAATGTGCTTGCGACCATTGTGAACAGCAATAGTGTGACCTACAAACTCAGGATAAATGGTACTAGACCTAGACCAAGTTTTGATAGGTTTTTTCTCATTCTTTTCGTTGAGCTCACGAATGCGCTTCATCAATCTTTGCTCAACAAAAGGCTTCTTTTTTAAACTTTTACTCATATCGCATACTCCTAATTAACTCGTTTAATAATCAAGTTGCTACTTGGCTTACGCTTGTTACGTGTCTTTTTACCCAAAGCAGGTTTACCCCAAGGCGTCTTTGGTCCAGGTAGACCGATTGGAGCCTTACTCTCACCACCACCGTGTGGGTGATCAATTGGGTTCATAACACTACCACGTACTGTTGGACGAATACCACGGTAACGAGAATTACCTGCCTTACCAAGTTTAATCAACTCGTGATCAACATTGCCTACCTGACCAATTGTTGCACGGCATTTTATTGATACCATACGCATCTCACCACTAGGCAACTTTAATGTAGCACGGTCTCCCTCTTTTGCAACAAGTCTAGCAGACTCACCTGCAGAGCGAACCATTTTTGCACCACTACCAGGTTGCATCTCAATGTTGTGTATTACTGTACCAACTGGCATATTTTGCATAGGCATAGCATTACCAACTTTGATCTCAGCCTTAGCTCCACTCATTACTGTCTGCCCTACAGTCAAGCCCAAAGGAGCCAAGATATATGACTTAGCACCGTCTGCATACTGCAATAATGCGATGTAAGCACTACGGTTTGGGTCATACTCTATAGACACTACCTTAGCAGGAATGTCATCTTTTGTTCTTTTAAAATCTATAATACGGTACTTTCTACGAGTACCACCACCTTGGTGGCGAACTGTAATCACACCACGGTTGTTACGACCAGCGTGCTTTTTTATAGGAGCTAGCAATGACTTTTCTGGTGTAGTCTTTGTAATCTCCTCAAAAGTAGGTCTTACAGTACCACGCAATGTAGGTGTAACAGGTCTATATCTTTTAACTGCCATCTCAATACCTCCCGCTAACTAAGACAGGCTCTCAAAGAAAGCAATTGGCTTGCTGTCTTTTGCGAGTGTGACAATCGCTTTTTTTATAGACGATGTGTGACCTGTCACTCTTCCTTGTCTTTTTTTAGGTTTGCCAGCAGTAATTGAGGTGTTTACTGATGCGACCTTTACACCAAAAATCTCCTCTACTGCTTGCTTTACCTGTGTCTTTGTAGCAGACTTGTCTACTACAAACCAGTACTTTTTATTTGCTATGTCGGAATAACTTTTCTCTGACAAAAGCGGTTTAATAATTATCTTATTTGCTTCCATTATTCAGTATAAGCCTCCTCGATAGATTTGATTGCCTGCTTGGTAATCAGCAATTTGTCCGTACTGGCTATTTGATATGTGTTCAACAAATCATAGTTTACTACACTTACATTAGGAAGGTTGGCACAAGCCATCATAACATTGTCATTTGGACTATCCAACACTACCAGAACGGATTTTTTGAACTTAAAGTTTTCCAAAACTTCGACCATAGCTTTGGTTTTGTGAGTCTTGAGGTTCATATCCTCTACAACAAACAAATCTTTTTGCTCTAGTTTAGCACTGATCGCACTGCGGAACGCAGAACGACGAGTTGTCTTATTTACCTTGTGTCCAAAATCTCTAGGCTTGAGTGCAAACGCCATACCACCCTTTATCCATTGAGGTGAACGACGACTACCCTGACGAGCATGTCCTGTATGCTTTTGTCTCCAAGGCTTTTTTGCATGTCCACGCACCTCGCTACGAGATAATGTGGACTTTGTCCCTTGACGCTGGTTAGCAAGGTATGCTACCACTACTTGATGAATCAAAGGCTCATTGAATGGTACGCCAAAAACTTTGTCGTCCAATTTGAGAGTACCAACAGCGGTTCCCTCCAAATTATAAACTTTTGTATTTGCCATAATCATTTACTCCTTATCCTTACGCTTTGATAGCATTCCTAATCATAACCACACTATTGCGTGGACCTGGGATAGCACCTTTGACCAAAATCAAATTGCGAGCAGGATCTACCCTAACGACCTCAAGGTTTTGCACTGTAGTACGAGTACCACCATAGCGACCTGCCATCTTTTTACCCTTGAATACTTTACCTATTCCAGGGCCGCTACCCAATGATTGGTGACGGTGTACCTTGTTACCACCGTGGGTGTTGTCTTGGTGACGCATATTCCAACGGAAAATAATACCAGTAAAACCACGTCCCCTAGATGTACCAATGACATCAATCTTGTCACCCTCAGCGAATACATCACAGTTGATTGTCTGACCCACACTATATGGACTAGTGTCGTCAATGCGGAATTCACGCAATGTGCGCTTTGGCTCCACATCAGCCTTTTTGAATGTACCCATTCTAGCTTTGTTTACCAAGTTTTCCCTGATCTTGCCATATGCCACTACTATAGCGTTGTAACCATCTCTGTCCTCGTTCTTTATCTGCACGATAACATTTGGCTCAGCCTCAACAACAGTAACAGGGATTACTACGCCATTTGTAGCGAAAACTTGAGTCATACCCAATTTTTTACCCAAAATTGCTTTATTCATAATCTAATCTCCTTTGTTGTTTTTGACTAAAACTTCATATTAATATCAACGCCTGCTGGCAAATCCAACTTTGACAAGATGTCCATAGTCTTGCTAGTAGGATTGAGTATGTCAATAAGGCGCTTGTGTGTACGCAACTCAAACTGCTCACGACTATCCTTATTAACATGTGGTGAACGCAAAATTGTTATTATCTCTTTATCAGTTGGTAAAGGGATAGGTCCAGATATTTTGCAACCAGATTTATTCGCTGCATCGACAATGCGAGCGGCAGCGAGATCAATCAAAGCGTGGTCAAATGACTTTAGCTTGATTCTAATTTTTTGTGTACTCATTATACACTCCTCCTAGAAAATAAAACTACCTGAGCGTCAACCCATACTACTGGCTACATTTGACCAAAACACATTTTGTGACCATTGATATAACCTTTGGAATGAAACTTCCAGTACTATACCAGCCACAAAACTAAACCGCTTGGCGCCATCATGCAACCATAATAGATGTACACGCACGCACGCATAATAAACTTATCCGTGTGTGTCGCAATGCAGACCAAAAAAATAAAAATATTTTTTATCGCTCAGTCGCAGTGCTTTTGCACCACTTGTCCACATAAATTCTCTACAAAAGTTGTCGTTTTTGTAGTAACTTTATGCTTCAACCCAGTCTACAAGTTCTAATAGTATATAATATTTGTCCAACTGTGTCAACACTTTTTTGGAAATTTTTTAACCAAATTTAACACAAAATTTTATACTGTAAATACCTAAAAGTAACTGCCACCTATGTACCCCACAAGTTGAACTGAATCAAGCGTCTCAGTACCACACTCATCGCTTGTAAAAACATTTCTTTTATGATATAATATATATTATATAAATATAAATTTTATGGAGAAATTTATGAAACTAAGTCAACAAAAAGTCAATGTACTCACTCTGCATAATGGTGATTTTTATACGACTGAAATCGTTCCTTTTAGGAAAACAAATTTTACTGTATATTTTCAACAACAAGAAATCAAAACTGCGCTAGATTTTAGGGGCGCTCATAGCAAATTTTGGTTGTACCCTGACGGTAATATCCCCTACCTCATAAAGAATGCGCAAAATAAATATGCCCCAGCAGGAGAATTGATAATTAGCAAAGCACTAGATATGATTAGTTACCCACACGCCAAGTATCACCCTGTAATATTATTGGATAATGGCATTGCGTATGGTACCGCTAGCCCAGATATAATGCCTGGGCGTTCCGAAAAAGTCAGATCAGGAGATTTTGAAGAAATAAGTGCAAGGAGCCTAGCCAGTGATTACATTAACCTAATCCACGATGAGCACTATGGTGTAAAAGTAAATTACGAACATACAGTAGATTTTTATATCAGCGCACTTAGTGCAGTAGAAAAGTGTGGACCAAAAGACCTTGAAAAACTAAGAACCGAATTGTTAAAAGTAGCACTCATACAAGGGTTATTTTTGATGAATGACCTACATGAAGAAAATCTAGGTTTTTTAAAAGACAAAAGAACAGATGAGATATCCATTATGCCACTTTATGATTATGGCTCAGCATTACAATTGGATTGGAACTTTACTACTATGATAAATAGGGCCCGTGACTTATTAGCATACCAAGGCAAAGACTCAATCACATCAAGACAAAAAGTATTTAATAGAATAAGCGTAAACAAAAAGAATTCTCTTATGTTTGGTATTCATACACCGTTAATGGAGGCAAGCACTGCAGTACGCACTCAAACAAACACACGAAAAAACACTCTATCTCCTGACAGTATAGAAACTCTGTTCCTTGAGCTGGCTATAGAGATGAAGCACAACCCAGAGCTTGCTGACTTTTACAACAATATGAAAAAGAGTATTGACTTTGAATCAATTCGTTTGTATTATGCTAATTGTATAGATCCACAAACTAACGAAAGTTTTATACCGAGTGAATACTTTGATGTAGCAAAAGCAACATTTGATGTAACTACATTCGCTATGGACAGAGCCATAAAAAGAGTAAATAGTACAACTACCCAAGATTTTGAAGTTGTGCATAGTGGTGTGCAACCTACAGCAAAAAATGATGAGGTACAAATTATAGAAGGTATACGACCAAATACAGAAGAACAAGACACCACTCAAGAAACTATAAACCAATATTTTTATCAACTATATAGCAGTGATTCAACAAAAAAACAATCAACTAAAAAATATAATATTGATGAAATTATATCTAGTACAGACCCTATAGCCCAAGACAGAAATAACAACAATGTAGAATATAGAAAACTTTGATATACATTAAATAAACTTAATTAAACAAAAAAATAAAAGCCCCAAAACTTGGGACTTTATTTTTTATCTAGGCATAGATATCATATTATCTTGAGATATAGTTGGAGTGCTTTCATCAATATAGTCATAAAATTCTATATCCCCCTCCAATATATTAACTCCCGCCTGCATACCTACCACTCTAACATTATAAACACTACCTGATATCGCAGAATAAAACAATACTTCACCACCATTACCAGTAATTGTAAAACCATTTCCTAAAAATATCCCTGCAAAATCATGAGTAGCATCACCTATTGTATTCCACACACTATCAGAAACACTTGTCATATCTATATCACTGGTTAATACAAATGTCACACCAGCAAAATCATATCCTTGGGCTACACGCTGAGCCAACCAAATTAACAATGACGAATGATTTATCTCATAAGTATTGTATGCAAATTCAAACTTTGGCACCAATGTAGTATCTTCATTAATTATAAAAGAATAAGTATTGCCAGATGTTAACAATTGCTCGTTAGTATCATACCAGCCAGCAAAACGAAATCTTGAGTCATTTGCTGTAATAGTAAGATTAACTAGGTCACCTCTTGTATAGTACTCAGCAAGATTTAAACTATAAAAATCTAATGATAAATGGGTACTAATATTTACAACAAAACTATTCAACTCAAAGACTGCAACAAAATTGTAATTAGATTGAATGTTAGGTACTTGGATAACAGGCTCTGTTGCATATATTTCACCATCAAGTAACCAATAAGAGAATTTGTAACGAGAACTTGCCACAGCTGTTAATGTAGCAGTATCACCATAATTGTAAGTACCACCACCGCTAACCTCGCCCATACTAGGATCACTACTAACTGCAGTAACCTCAAATGTATCTATTCCAAAATATGCTACCGCAGTATGATCTGCTTTGATGTTCTCAAAAATATATGGATTCGTTTCCACTCTACTACCATCAATCAACCAATATGTAAAGTGATATCCAGTAGCGGGATTTGCTGTAATTGTATGATTGGTTCCAGAATTGACTGTACCACCGCCACTCACACTACCTATACTGGCATCATTACTACTAACATTTATGTTAAAAGTAATATACTCAAAGTAAGCTATCACAGTAGTATCTTGCGACAATGTGAAACTGTAAGGATTTTCATAAACAGGTGTACCATTAAAGAGGAAATACGCAAATTTATAATTTTCATTTGGTATGGCAGTAATCGTGAAATTAGCACCAGACATGCTAAAGTTAATTCGTCCCATTGTAGAGTCGTTTACACCAAAAGAATAAGAATATATTGGATTAAAGTATGCCAAGTACTCAGCGTTACCCAACACAACATCACTAAATGTATTAGTAGTATATGTATACGACGAGGTACTATCCATTGTCACACGCCAAGAGGAGAATGAAGCTTTTGCATCTCCTGTAGCCGTACCAGATAGACTAGTACCCATCTCATAACTTCCGCTAGTAGCACTAACGCCACTAATCGTACTAGTAAAGGAGCCCGCATCAGTTAAATTCTTTGTAAATGTAACTGTGTACTTGATTACAGGATAACTGCCCCCAGTATTATAACTCCACAATCCCTCTGTATCACCAGTCTTTAATAGTTGCAACACACCTGTAGTACTAGTCCAATTTGCAAATAATGAAGAGGTTTTGCTGGTACCGCCAGTGTAACTAGATTGACCATAACCATACAAATTACCTGAAATGGTTACAGTAGAATATGTTGAATTGTAATTATAAAACGCTGCAGATGTACTAGTAGTATAGTTAAAGCAATTACCTATAGTAATGGCACCTACCAAGGACATGCCTATTACCCCGTACCCTGATGTCGTAATACTTGCCACATTTGAGCAGTTTGTGATATTGCAAGCATAACCAGTATTACCAGCATTTGTACAACCCACTATACCACCTATATATGAATAATTCAAAACATTATTAACGGTACCGTTTAACGCACCTTTGTTTGTGCAATAAGAAACGACGGTAGCAATACTAGATAATTCCGTGTAACCAATAATACCCCCAACACAACTTCGCACATTACTACTAAGAGTAATTGCACTAGATAACGCTCCAGTATTTACACAGTGTGATACCTCTGTCAGTGCAACACCCCAACCGACAATCCCACCAATTTGAACATAACCATTAGTGGCCGTACCGCTGGTATCAGCAATAACATTACCTGAATTGTAGCAGTTGTTTATATTAATACTATCCGAAGAGCCCGCATAACCAACCATGCCTGCTACAGCAAAGTATGCACTAGCGTTTGTAGCGATAGTTGTGTCTATAATAGCATTGTTCACACAATAGGCGACAACATGGTCATTACCAGTAAACTGCCCTATCATACCACCAACAAATATTTGGCACTCTGATCCAGCAGTATTATTCATTACCACAGTTATTGGTGCATTGTTTACATAATGTAACAATTGCTTTGTATATGTACCCGTTGTAGAGCCTCCAAAGGCACCTACTGCTCCACCTACACTAGCATAACTCGTTGATGTAGTAGCATTATTAACCGTAACAGAAATATTTCCATTGTTTACACAATTAGTCGCAGTAAAATTGTATGTAGCATTTCCCACTATACCCCCGACATCAACATGCTGTGGTGTAGTATTTTCGTTTATGGTAACATTGATATCCATATAACTGGTACAATTTATAAACGTACCATAATTTACCACACCAGCAAACCCACCTACTAGAGGTCTAATATTGCTGGTACTACTAGTTGTCATATTCACATTGATAGTACCATCTAAAATCAAACCGGATATCCCACTATTAATCATTGCACCAAAAAAGCCATAGCAACCAGCATTACTAGGGTCATCATCATTGATTATAAAATTGGAAATAGTATGATTTTGTCCATACATTATCATACCATTTACCGTAGGAGCAGCGTTGAGTGATATTCCCTCCATATCTATATCATTCATAATATAGATTGTTTTACCATTCAAAAACAAACTGCCATCTCTAGTAAATAGATACAACAAATCATATTTATCGTAAATATATAGCACCGAGGCTGTATCCGAGTACCAAGAACTATCAGCATCAGCAACGCTCAACGCCTGCACTGATTCATTAGTTAAATCGGTATCCGTATGATAGTCATAAAATATCCAAAACATTATTACAGCAAATATTGCAACTACTGTAAACAGTGGTATACTAATGTATTTGATACTCTTGCCTATCATCAAAATCCTCCTATTTTTAACAACCTTTGAGAGTAATATATACGGTAAATTTCTTATGAAATCATTCTCCACAAACAAACAATATAAACTCAAAAAACTTAACAATATACTAAAATACAACAGTAGTATATAAAATAGGAGATTATTTTTCAAACAAATTTTAACAATTTATTACAAAAATTTTGTAATTCATAAATACTACAAACAATAAAATATTAAAAATTTTTATCCAACCACATCACTATTTGACTGCAATGGCTTACCTAGAGAAACAAGACCAGATACTTGAATATCATACAAAAGTGCACTAACATTACTATCAAAAACAGTCACAGCATCACCACTACTCTTGCTGATTACGTAACTACTACCGTGTACAATTCCAGCAAAGTCTTTACCATTAGCACCTATACTAGTCCAAGGGTCACTCACGCTATCAAAAGACAAGTCACTGGTAATAAAAAATTCAACTCCAGCAAAATCAAAGCCTTGGGCTACACGCTCGGATAACCAATACAACAAAGATATGTGATCTATCTCATAACTATCATACAAGAATTCAAATTTTGGTACTAGTGTAGTATCTGTATTAACCACAAACGAATAATCATTAGTTGAGCACAGTAGAGTACCATTAGTATCGTACCAACCCACAAACTTAAACCTATTATCAAGGCTATCTATAGTTAAATTTACTGTCGAGCCTATTTGGTAATTAGGTTGCAAATTAGAGGTATAAAAATCACTGCTAATATCTCCCGCAAGTGTCACAACACATGTATCACGCTCAAATACCGCAGTAAACGAATAATTTTGGGTAATTGGATTTAGTACTATAACATTAGATGAACCATAATTGCTACCATTGAGCAACCATTGTACAAATCTGTACCCATCATAAGGCGTTGCCGTCAATGTACAAGACGAGCCATAAGTATACAAACCATCACCAGTTACCTCACCCATACTGCTATCATTTACGCTAGCAGATACCGTGTATTGCGCTATCTCAAATACAGCAGTAAATAATCTATCCGCTGTTACTGTAAAACTAATGCTTGCACTAGTACTGTAGGTAGAGCCATCTGAGTTTTGCCACCTTACAAATTGGTACCCAGTGTATGGTTTGGCTTCCAATTTACAAGTAGTGTTTATTTCATATTCTCCAGCACCAGTCACCGTACCGTAGTTACTATTATTTACAGTGGCAGTTATATCAAATGATTTTAATCCCCAAACAACATACAACTTAACACCTCTGTTGGAGATGTTAATAGTGCCACCTGGGAGAACATTGACAGGTCCATCATTAGATGTGTAACTATAGCCTTTTAGTTCATATGATGGTCCACGAGACCAACCAAGGTTTTCAGCTGTTCGAACTGTATTGTTTCCAATTACAGACTCTTGGTATAACAGTATCGTATCAATATAAATAATGGGATAAAATTCGTGGCAGATTAATTTGGGCATAGCAAAATCATCATTACCAGCAGTACTAATTGGTATTTTATACCAATATCCACTAGTATAATCTTCATGACTATAATTAGTAAAAACCCAATAATTATTAAAATCCCATCTATAACTGCTATTCCAAGATAACGAATTCATACCAGATTCTGAATACAATTTTGTTTTATCTGTCAAAGAACCATTTTGGACTCCATTTAACTTACAATAATAATTACAACCAGACAGAGAATCAGCAACATATGCATAGGAAGAATTTGAAGCACCATAATTGTATTCAGCCCTAACGCTACTAAGTGCATAACAACTATATGCTGTTCCACCACAAATAACATATGCTCTAGCAGAAGATGCTGAACTACCACCACTAGTTACCGACATGGAATTTGTACTAGTAATTCCACAATTATATGCATTTAGATTGGTAATTCCATAAAAATACCCAGTACCATTCGCTGAGATATCAGATGACCTAGAGTTTAGCACACATCTAGAAACATTAGCATTATATGCCACTCCTGCGGAATAAACATTTTGCACATCTGAAGCATGAAAACCAAAGTCACTAACGCAATCAGTAACTGTACAATACCTAGAGTCACTAGCATACCCCAATATACCCCCCCATATAGCAAGTGGTATTTGGTAATGAATATAACTCTATACCATAGCCTCTTGTAGAGCATTTGGTGATGGTACACCTGTATGATGAACTACTACAAGAAGCATATCCTACTATACCACCACAATATATAGTTGAATAAGATGTAGAACTTGATGATAATATAGGGCTAAAAAATACATGTGTATTAGTTATTGTCGCACCATAAATATATCCAAAAACCCCAAAATACCGGTAATTACTACTGCTATCAAAAAAATCAGGCAAACTAATAGTATATCCACCACCATCATATGTGCCACGAAAAGGATAACTCGAAGATTTACCAATTGGAATCACTGCCGAATTATCATCAAGAGTTATATTAGCAGTCTGCGTGATAGTTTTGCCACTAAAATTGGTACCACTATTCACCATAGAGCGAAAAGTATTAAAATCCGCCTCAGTCGCTATGTTTAGATTTGTGGTACCATTAAAAGCACTGGCATCACCGCCTAATTGAGTATCCCTAGTAAACAATGTAATTACTAATGCAGTACTGCCCACCAAAATTAATACCGACAGCACTACTATCATCACATTTATTGCATATTTAGTAATAGCCAAAATTTATCCCCCTAATGTCTATTTTGCCAAAGTCCATCAACAATTGTTTTAGTATAGCATATTAATAAAATTTTTCACAAGCAAATATTGACAGCATAAACAAAATTTATATATTTCCCAACAAATTTTTTTACTATTATTATCTCTCAAATCAAATGATATAATGCATTTTATCATTTACTCATTTGAGTACTACAATTGAACTACAATTGGAAAATCAACTAAAATAACATTAAGATAAATAAGGGAATCCGATTCGCGGTTAAAATAATAATAAGTTTGTTAATTTATACGACATTATTAAAGTATTCTTTGCTGACTTTACATAGATTAACTTCGCTCTAGCCACAAGAAGCAAGCAGAGTGAATAACCTACACTGGTAGATATTTATAAAACAGTAATTTATGTCTAAAAATATTTCTCAATATTATTAACTTTACTATTTGAATCTACTTTTTACACCAAGATTTATTGTACTAAACCAAAATAACAAAAAAAACGGGGTACAACGTACCTCGTTCCCTAATATGATAAATCTCAAACCAAATAGTTTTTTGAATCAAAAGTTTTTTTAATCTTGTCTAGGTTATTGGTGGCAATCTCAACCACCTATGATAGTCTAACTATCTATGACACCAGTCAAGTGTAAACACTCGACCTCGCGACTTTGGTTGCGGCTCTTAACCGCATCCTTAAAAGGAGGTGATCCAGCCGCACCTTCCGGTACGGCTACCTTGTTACGACTTCACCCCAGTCATTGGTCTTGCCTTAGGCACCTGCCTCCCTTGCGGGTTAGCTCAGCGACTTTGGGCACTCCCAACTCCCATGGCGTGACGGGCGGTGTGTACAAGACCCGGGAACGCATTCACCGCGACATGCTGATTCGCGATTACTAGCAAATCCTACTTCATGCAGTCGGGTTGCAGACTGCAATCTGAACTGAGACCACTTTTTTGAGATTAGCTCCCCCTCGCGGGTTGGCGACTCTTTGTAGTGACCATTGTAGCACGCGTGTAGCCCAAGGCGTAAGAGGCATGATGATTTGACGTCATCCCCACCTTCCTCCGTGTTATCCACGGCAGTCCCTCTAGAGTGCCCAACTAAATGCTGGCAACTAAAAGTAAGGGTTGCGCTCGTTGCGGGACTTAACCCAACATCTCACGACACGAGCTGACGACAACCATGCACCATCTGTCTGGATGAAATATTGCTATTTTTTCATATGTTTCCATACTATGCATCCGATGTCAAGCCTTGGTAAGGTTTTTCGCGTATCGACGAATTAAACCGCAT
>CALWPF010000012.1 GCA_944383355.1 uncultured Clostridia bacterium | reverse complement strand
AACTGATAGTACCAACCTTGCTCAAGTGTAACTGTCCTATTTGATGTGCTGGTCGTGGAATATATGTAAACATTGTAGATCTTAAAAATTTGTAAACTAATGTCATCATCTATTCTAAAGTAGTATGTACCAGTGGCATTAGCAGTAAAAGATGCACTACCACTACCAGTTAACCTAAAACTCTCCGGTTCGTTGTATGCACCACTAATAGCATAAAAGACCTGTATACTACCAGTAAAAGCGTTTTCCACACCATTTGCATCAGCCAAACTTAGGTGCATGGTATAAGTTTCCCCTGCCTCGAGATAAGCACGCAATTGAGTATGGATAAAAGGGTCAGTTGTATTAGCCGAGGTAAATGTCCAAGTACCTGTACTAGCATCATATGTATAACTAGCATTATTGCCAGTACCAGTACTATCTACCTGTCCTCTGGATTCATTAAATAAATCCACACTAGGCAATGAGCCACCCCCAGGGTCTAGAGTAAGGTCATATGTATTTTGAGTCCATTTAGCATAATATGTAGTGTTTGCATTTGGTACTATGATGGAATATGATAGACTGGTACTCAATGGAGATGTCCCAGTACTAGATGAGTACCAACCATCAAAGGTATATCCACTGACATTGTTGGCAACCAATGTAATTGATGAATTGGCAGTATAATTACCTGAGGTAGTGCCAATGCTACCTATACCTATATTGCCACTCTTGATATCTGAGTCATTGTGATAGGAAACGCTAATAGTAAATTCGCGTATTTCTTCCCTGAGTATCGGATACCCAGAATTCACTGTAGAATCTATGTCCCAAACAGTATTAAAGTCCCATGGCGACACACTGTTCCAACTATAACTAGAAAAACCACTAGTAAAAGAATTTCTTAATTTCATATAAGTAGCAAGACTTGAAACTATTGTTCCCCCCCTGGAAACTGAACCACTACTGCTATAACAATTATATATATATGCGGTGTAGTTTGTGCCACCGAGTATTGCTCCAGTAGTTCCGCCACTAATCGAGCCAAGATTAAAACAATTTATTACGCTCATAGTTTGTATACCAGATCTAGTATAATCCCCCTCTTCGGAAGTGATACCATCATTTACGGGAGTCTCAGGAATTGCAAAAATTACGGACGAGGATTTTCCCCCAATACCTCCAGAAGAACTCCCTCCAGATACTTTACCAGTATTGTAGCAATTTGAAATATACATATAAGAACTCGTAGAACCTCCCCAAGCACATCCCGCTATGCCACCAGAACTCTCATCAGCTGTAATATTACCTATGTTATAACAATCATTGATTACGCCACCCATACCAGTTACGGCACCACCAACTATTCCACCAACTAGATAACTGCCAGTAATACTTGCCGTGTTATAGCACATTTGAATCAATCCATTTCCCCAACATCCAACTATCCCAGCCGCAGCTCCAAAATCTACTTGGTTAGTTTGCTTAACTATTCCATTATTACTGCAACACAAAATACGAGCATCAATGTTATCATAAATTATCCCCGCTATACCTCCAACAGAAGCAAAATGATAACCATTACCAGTTAAAGATGCATAATTGGTACAATTTTTAATAATTATACTTTCATAAATCTGCCCCACTATTCCGCCTAAATGTAATTCATTGTTAGTAGTACTCGTACGACCAGTTAAGATTCCAGAAACAGAACAATATTCTATAGTACTACCGCCCTCAGAAGTCCCTGTTATTCCACCCATTTTGAGTGCGGCTGACGAAGAAATATTGGCATTATTCCATTCGACATTCAGATTATGTATATATGCACCATCAATGTGCCCAAAAAGTCCAAATAACTTCATGCTTGAACTAGATTGAGTTATTCTACTAGAAAAATCTATAGTATAATCTTGCCCATCAAAATTCCCACTGAATGGCGATGTACCAGTACCTATTGGAGTCCAAGAGCTAGAGGTAAATGTAATATTATTATTTAATTTAAAATAACTACCTTGATATGAATTACCAGAATTTACATTAGAAGCGAGAGTAGTAAGGTCACTACTACTAGATAGTAAATAAGGACTACTAGATGTTCCCTGTCCACTCCAAGCTAAAATGTTGTCATTATACAATCGCAATCTATTATCTAACAATGTGAAAGAGATACCACAAACAAGTGCAAAAGCACAGATTAATACAATTATTCTGGATATATTCTTAGTCGTGAGTTTAAACATATTGACCACACCACCCATTAAAATAAAAACTTACTTAATTATATTTTGTCCTAAAACTACTACTAAATATAGCAAATTGATATATATTTCACAAACAAATTACAACAAAATCCGATAAATAACAAAAAACAAGGCTAATTTAGCCTTGTTTTTTGCATAATTTTTAAAGATTTTTTGTTGTATCACGGAATTTGCGATATTTATCAAAATCATCTACGTCAAATATTTTCTCTAATGCTTCTATTTCTTGCTTTGATTTTTTATTTAAAGATTTTGGTAATTCTACATTTACCTTGATAAACATATCGCCGTATACATTTTTGTTGAGTTGCTTTATACCCTTACCTTTGAGTTTTAGCATAGTCCCAGATTGAGTATTCTCTGGAATATTCAACTCTAATTTCCCCTCTAAACTAGGTATAACTATTTTGCCACCCAACATAGCAGTAGTAAAAGGCACTGGTAGGTCTAAGTATATATCAAATCCTTTTCTTTCCAAAAGTTTGTGTGGGGTAACTTTTACTAAAATCTGCAGGTCACCTGCTGGACCGCCTCGCACTCCAGCGTCTCCATATCCTCTCAAGGTAACTATTTGGTCATTATCTATACCTGCAGGTATATCCACTGTAATTGTTACATTATTGCGTTTGTAACCTTTACCATTACAAGAAGTACACTTTTCCTTTACTATTTTACCGGTACCATTACAACGTTTGCAAGGTCCCTGATTAACTATCCTACCAAAGATAGTATCTTGTGTATAACGTACTTGACCTGTACCACTACATTCAGTACAAGTAGTGTACTCCGTGCCATCCTTTGCACCTGTACCGTGACAATGTTCGCACTCCTCTGTACGCACAATGTTAAATTTTTTTGTTACTCCAACGGCTGCCTCTTGGAATGATAAGGTAACACGGGTAGTTATATCATTGCCAGCTACAGCTGTATTTGCTGTAGTCCTACCACCAAATGAGGAGAAAATGTTACCAAATAAATCCTCAAAGCCTCCACCAAAACCGCCAAAGCCCCCGCTACCACCGTTTCCACGGAAAAAGTCATTTGGGTTTGGTCCAGACGCACTGCCAAATTGATCATAATTTGCTTTCTTTTGTGCATCTGACAACACCTCATATGCTTCGTTAATCTCTTTGAATTTTGTCGCCGCATCAGGATTGTCTTTGTTGAGGTCTGGGTGATACTTTTTTGCCAACTTGCGGTAGGCTGACTTTATCTCATCAGCACTTGCTGTCTTTGAGACACCTAATATATCATAATAATTTTTGTCAGCCACTTTCATCACCCCTTATAATTATTTACCTTCATCATCAGCCTTTTTTGCCTCTGCATCTTTTACCTCGACATCTGGCTTTTTGTCCTCGGACTTTTCCTCGGCTTTTGCTTTTTCTTGAGCAGCTTGATACAACTTTGTAACTACTGCCTCACTTGTTTTAGTCAATTCCTCCAATGCTTTTTCTATAGCATCTTTGTCATCTTTCTTAAATTCTTCTTTTGCTTTTGCAATAGCGTCTTCCAATGACTTTTTGTCATCAGCACTAATCTTGTCGCCATTCTCACGCAACATCTTTTCTAGACTAAATACTGTTGCATCAGCCTTGTTACGAGTATCAACGATTTCACGACGTTTTTTGTCTTCTTCTGCGTACTTTTCTGCATCTTTTATAGCAGCATTTATCTCGTCTTCTTTTAAATTACTGCTTGATGTAATAGTAACGCTTTGCTCTTTTCCTGTGCCCAAATCTTTTGCACTAACATGCACGATACCATTTGCATCTATATCAAATGTAACCTCTATTTGAGGTACACCTCTAGGTGCAGGTGGAATGTCTGTCAAACTAAATCTACCAAGCGTCTTATTACCGCTAGCAAACTCACGCTCACCTTGTAATACATGAATATCTACACCTGGCTGGTTGTCAGTAGCGGTTGAGAATATCTGTGACTTTTTGGTAGGAATAGTTGTGTTACGCTCTATTAACTTTGTGAATACACCACCCAAAGTCTCAATACCCAATGACAATGGTGTAACATCTAGCAACAATACATCTTTGACATCTCCAGCCAACACACCACCTTGGATAGCAGCACCTATTGCAACACATTCATCTGGGTTAATACCCTTGAATCCTTCCTTGCCTGCGAATTCTTTTACCGCATCACACACTGCAGGAATACGAGTACTACCACCAACCAAAATTATCTTACTAATATCATTTTTATCTAATTTTGCATCTTTTAATGCAGCTTTGGTCAAATCTATAGTTTGCTCTACCAAATCTCTAGTGATATCATCAAATTTTGCTCTAGTCAACTCATACTCTAGGTGCTTTGGCCCAGTCTCATCAGCAGTCAAGAATGGTAAACTAATAGTTGTTTTTGTTGTACCTGACAAATCAATCTTTGCCTTTTCTGCAGCCTCTTTTAGACGTTGTACAGCTGTACGATCTTTTGACAAGTCAATACCATTCTCTTTCTTAAATTCTTCCTCTAGCAAATCAATAATTCTCTGGTCAAAGTCATCACCACCCAAACGGTTGTTACCCTTTGTAGCGAGAACCTCAAATACTCCATCACCGATCTCTAGTATAGATACATCAAAAGTACCACCACCAAGGTCAAATACTAGTAGTTTTTGATTTGCATTCTCTGCTTTGTCAAGACCATAAGCCAATGCTGCTGCAGTAGGCTCATTGATAATACGCAAAACCTCCAAACCTGCAATCTTACCAGCATCTTTTGTAGCCTGACGCTGACTATCTGTAAAGTATGCTGGAACAGTTATAACTGCTTGGGTTACTTTTTGCCCTAAATATGCCTCAGCATCATTCTTTAATTTGGTCAAAATCATCGCACTTATCTCTTGAGGTGAGTAAGACTTACCATCGATAGTTACCTTGTAATCACTACCCATCTCTCTTTTGATACTACTAACAGTGTGCTCTGGATTAGCTATTGCCTGTCTTTTTGCTAGTTGACCAACCAATCTCTCTCCAGATTTGCTAAAACCAACAACACTAGGTGTAGTCCTAGAACCCTCTGCGTTTGGTATTACAACAGGCTCTCCACCTTCCATTACTGCAACACATGAATTTGTAGTTCCCAAATCAATACCTATAATTTTTGACATAATAATTCATCTCCCTTAATCATTACTTTAATATAAATGCTTAATAGCATTTTGCCAAAGAGTCGACCTAAATCGATCTAACTCCTAATGGTCAATATATTGAGTGGGGTTACTTTTAGCATTTCGCCCCACATTATTTTTATTTTGCAATTTTTACTATAGCATAACGCACCACGCCATTGGGTCCACGGAAGCCTCTTTGTATCTCCTCTAATACCGTCCCACTATCTATGCCCTCTGCCTCTTCTGTCATAATTGCGTTGTGTATGCTCGGATCAAAAGCCTCACCTAATGTAGGTATAACCTCTATATTCAAGGACTTGAGTGCTTGTATATACTCACGCTCAACCATCTCCAATCCTTCTCTTACCTTTGGGTCATCTACTAATTTTAGGGCGCTCAACACTGCATCATATGCTGGCAACAATGCCTTGACTGCTTCTGCCACGCCATCTTGTCTAGCATTTTCTGTCGCTTGCAAATTGCGTTTTCGATAGTTATCAAAATCTGCTTGCAATTGAATTGCCATACGTTTGAATGTATCTGCATTCTTTCGCTCTAGGTCTAATTGAACCTGTAATGCATCTTCGTAATTATCTTTTGGGGCATCTAAATCAATATCTATTGACACATCTTCGCCTTCAATGCCCTGAGCAGTCTGTTCACTCTGATTTTTATTGTCTATCTTTTCAGTTTTTTTGTAATCTTTATATTGATTACGGTTATTGTGATTTTTGCTCATCTTCCTCTCCTTTTGAGGCTGTGGTCAATGCCTTTAGATTATTAAATTCTCCGACCACGAATTTTAGTGCACCTGCAATCTTGGCATAATCCATACGCTGTGGACCTATAATACCAATACTAGCCACACTCTCATCTCCAACCTGGTAATCTGCTCTAGCAATAGCACAATCTTGTAAATCTTTGACAGGTATCTCTGCACCGATTTTGAAACTAACCTCACCAGTCTCATCTACATCATCGTCAAACAATTGCTCAATTTCCTCAGGATTTTGTAGTACATCAATTACACGTTTTGCACTACTTATATCACTATATTCTGGAGCATTGAGTAACTGCAACTCACCTTTTGAAAGAATATTATTCTCAGTCAAGGTATCTATTAACTTGTTTAGTGACACAATCAAAGTGTCAAATATAGCCTTGTATTCAAATAACTCTTTGTCCATATCATCACGATATGTATTCATACCTTTTATCATATCAGCTACTGTATGCCCCGCAAATGTCCTAGTTAGGAAATTCCCTGCATCGATATATGTCTGAGCTGGCATATCCAAATTAGCATTCATCGAATTGTTGATTACTCCGCTATTGGTCTCTATCAAAATTAGCGCTTGCCCAGTAAGCAAAGGTATAATCTTGACGTTATTAATGGTGAGTTTCTCAAAACCTTTTAACATTACTACGGTAGGATAACTGGTTGCTTTGCTGACAATATCAGCTATTTCGTTAATCATGTCCCCCAAGTATACAGTCCTTTGCTCAAATACTTGATGGATTTGCCCCAAAACATTTTTATCCATTGGTACATCTGCCATCATTGTGTTTACAAAAAATCTGTATCCTTTGCTAGTAGGCACTCGTCCACCCGATGTATGCAGCTGCCTCAAGTATCCCATTGCCTCAAGAGCATTTAACTCATTTCGTAACGTAGCAGTGCTGAGGTCAGTACAACATTTATTACGAATGTTACTACTGGTAATAGGAGTAGCCACCTGGATATACTCCTCTATAGCGTTTAATAATATTTGTCGCTTTCGCTCACTCAAATTCTCAAAACTATCATCACTCAATCGCACTCCTCCTTTTGCGGGAGTGCTAGCAATATCTTGAGCGATATTGTTAGCACTCTTGTTGAATGATTGCTAGTATTATATAACTGAGTATATGCGTTGTCAACTACTTTTAGTCACTTTTTTTGTAAATTTTTTAAATTTTTTTTAGCGTGCGGCATCAAAATAATCTCATAAATATTATCTCATTACAACTTTAAATCAATGTTACACAGATATAGTAGTTTCCTATATCCTTATATATAATAAGAATATCAAATAACTATATAAAATTTGAACCTCCCAAAATTATTATAGTTAATACTCAATACTTAACAATCGTATCACTTGCGCAAAAAACAACTAAATTTAGTTGTTTTAAGTATACTATATTTGATAGAATGATTAAAATCACATAAGGAGAAAAGCAAAGTAATGCCAAAAAAATTTTTGATAGCAAATCTCAGTGTTGTTGGAGCCTTGCTAATATGCTTTTTGACCATCACTATAGTTTTGTCAGTAAATAATTTTGCCGCCTTGCCAATAGATAGCGCCATTGCACGATGGGCATATGATGTTCGTGGTTCCGCAGGCGGAGCTACATACTGGTTCTTTAGAATAATAACAGAATTTGGATATACTTATTTTGCAATAGCTATAGTCGTTATTATGGGAATAATCTGGAGATTCCGCAGTAAAACTTGGTTCTTTGGTGGTACTATATTGATATCATGGATATTGCAGAACATTATAAAATTGATTATTATGCGTCCTAGACCAGATGAAAATATGTGGTGGATGATAGAGAGCTCCTCTAGTTTCCCAAGTGGTCATTCTATTACGGTAGCTTGTATCTTTGTGTTATTAGCATATTTCGTTTTAATCTCACCTAAACTCAAACCTTGGTTTAAATACACCCTTTGCAGTATATTCGGCTGTATCGTTATCCTAGTGGGTATCAGTAGAATCATACTTGGAGTACACTACTTTACTGATGTTTTGGCTGGTATATTCTTTGGTTCGTTAATCGCGGTGTTGGGATTATTACTTTACAATGTATATTTAGATAGAATTAATAAGAAGACATTATACCAAAAACAAAAAGACTCTAGACAAATTGTCTAGGTCTTTTTGTTTGAAAAACTTTCCACCTCTATACAAAGCTTACAACTAATTAATACACTGTAACACTATCAAGCCAACCTTGCGATCGTAATCTAGCCTGCACATTTATTGACATACCATCAATAGCAGTAAAAGATAATACTTTTGTATAGTAGTACTGCTCACCAATAGGTATCAATCTAGTAACCACACTCTGACCACTTTTTACTTTTACTCCCCCTATCTTTATTTACCAACTTCATTATACCACAATTAATTAGTAATAGTCTAACAAAATCTACTAACTTATATTTAACTACCGACTGATTTATCTAATATATTGATAGCTAAAAAATAAAAACATGGAACACCATGTTTAGTTATACAATATCCCCAACAAGGATAAACGAACACCGATTACAAAGCAAGCACAGCAGTTTCTAGTCGCTCAGCTATTTGTGTAATAACTGGTAAATCTACCCCTTCCACTAATATTCGCACAACGCACTCTGTACCACTAGCACGTAATACTATTCGTCCTGCCTCACCGAGCTCATCACTATACTGCTGTACCAACTTATCTAGTGCACCGCCCCCAACGAGAGCTTTTTGTCTTTCTGTAACTTTTAAATCAAGTCTTGCAGTATTGTATTTGCTCAAATCTTTCAGCAAATCGTCAACACTTACTCTCTCTGATTCTAAAATTTTGAGCAAATATACTGTTGCCAATAATGCATCTGAGGACATATTGTAGTCAGCAAGTATTATATGCCCACTTTCCTCTCCGCCCAAATTGCACCCTGTATCCAGCATTTTTTGTATTACATATTTATCTCCTACAGCTACACGCTCCATTGCAATATTGCTTTCACTTAAGGAACGCTCAACACCAAAATTAGTCATTATTGTAGTAATTAACTTATGGTTAGCCAACTCGCCTCTAGAATCCATATATTTTGCAAAAATGTACAGCAGTTCATCACCACTCACCACTCTACCACTATTTGTCACTACTATTACCCTATCCGCATCGCCGTCATAAGAAAATCCTATATCACATTTAGAATTAGTAACCATTTTTACAAAACTTTCGATATGAGTGCTACCACAGTTACTATTGATATTACAACCATAACCATCTACATTATAACATTCTACTATAGCTCCTAAGGTCTTTAGCACATATGGTATTGCTCTAAATCCTGCACCATTTGCACAATCAACCAAGATTTTGTACTTTGATAAGTTGGGATTACCAAGGGACTGCATTATATAATCAGCCCATAGTTTACATAAATCTTCATCTACAGTTAGTTTGCCAACTTTTTCATTAGGTATATAACTCTGTATATCAGCCAAAATTTGTTCCAATCTTGCCTCTCTAATTGAATCTAATTTTAACCCCATTTTATCAAAAATCTTTATACCATTATATTCCGCAGGATTGTGACTCGCAGTTATCATTACCCCAGCATTTGAATTGGTTTTTTTGACTAAATAACTCAATGCAGGAGTTGGCAAAATACCAACATTCAATACATTAACCCCCATACTAAGAATACCTGCCGTCAAAGCAGAAATTAACATATCACCACTGCACCTTGTGTCTTTACCTACTATTACTGTTAACTCATTGGTATCCACTTGGTCCAACAAATCTACAGCTAAAGATTTACCAACAAAAAAGGCGAGACTAGCGGAAATCTGCATATTTGCTTTCCCTCTAATCCCGTCTGTACCAAATATTTTATTTTGCAATGTCTTTTACCCCTCTTAATCTTGGAGCCAAAGATATCTTGATATGTTTTACCTATTCCTCTTGATATACACACTTGCTTGAGTACCTGCTACTGCTCCATCACTAACCGCAGTCGCTATTTGGCGCAAGGATTTGTGTACAATATCACCCGCAACATAAACGCCCTCAATATTGGTAGACATATCATCTTTGGCTAGGATATAACCTTGCTCATCTAAAGTGATAGCACCGTCCAAAATCTCTGTTTGTGGGTTGCGACCTATTGCAACAAATATTCCATCGACATTCAAGTCCTCAGTATCACCAGTATTCACATTCCTAATCGTAATACCCTGTAATTTTTCATTACCAAAAACATCAACCACTGTGTAAAATAACTTTTCCGTTATATTACTGTCAGGAGCATTCAACAAAGCTCTATAGTCCCGCAAAGTCACTTCATCAGCTCTAAAACCATCTCTGCGATGTATGAGAGTCAGTGACTTTACTAAAGGTGCCAAATACAACACATCTTGCAATGCTGTATTGCCACCGCCAACAACAGCAACATCTTTGCCTCTAAAAAAATTACCATCACAAGTGGCGCAATATGATATACCTTTACCTACAAATTTCTTTTCGGACGGCACTCCCAAACCTCTAGAAGATGCACCCATACTTAATATGACGGAAGTAGCGGTATATGTTACACCTTTTGCAGTTATCTTTTTTGGATTTGATTTTAAATCTACTTTGTCTACTGCGGCGAATTCGGTCTTTACACCCAATGAAGTCATCTGCTCAAACATATTTTGTGCCAATGTAAATCCATCAACTGATGTAAAACCTGGGTAATTAGCAATCTCATGTGTCTGTGTAACCTGTCCACCCATACCAGCTTTTTCTAATAACAATACACTAACGCCTGCCCTAGCTGCATAAATACCAGCTGTCATTCCAGCAGGTCCACCACCTATAATAATTAAATCATAATGCTCCATAAGTATCACTCCTAAATCTAATTTGGTTTAATTATAGCTAAATACTTGCTATTTGCAAAATGATTTAGCGAAAATAAATAAAAATGACGCTGTTATTTAGCGCCAAATTATTGTGTTACTAATTTTTTACACAGGTGTTTGAGCGGGCTCATCACTAACTGGATTAGTATCAATAGCCCTATGAATCTCTGCATATTGTTGCTCAGTTGCCTCAAAAGTACCACCTGCGATCCCCATAATGGCAGATGCCTTTCTTGCATCAGCAGATACAACTAATAAATCATCTGTTACCTCATCTTTTTCTGCCAACAAAACACTCAATGCTTGTAAACGCTCAGCATCCTCTGCTCTCACTGTACAGTATACAGCCTCACAATGTCCTGTTGTAGCAAAATCAGAATTTTGTGCCAACCTCTTGATTTGAGGCAAATCCATAGGATTTACCTTCGTGTTGTAAAATACAAAAGGAAAACTATCATCATATGAGGTATTATATGTGTGCTTTGCTCTCTCTACCATCTTCTTTAGATGATAGGTGCCATTGGAATCCTCTGTCACGCAATATAAAACCAAAGAATCTTCTCCACGTTCAATAGTCTGTAGTTCACCTTTTTCCATAAACTTTACAGGCAATAACTTTACTGGTTCAAACTTAGCTCTTTTCATTATCATATACCCCCTTATTACTACTCATATTATATCAAAAAATCAATATAATGTCAATATAGTCTATAAAAATGTGACTTTTGAATTGCTTTTATATTATCCAGTTAATAGTCGAGTTATAAAAAAATAATTATTAAAACTAAATATAAATGTGGTTTTTGTCACTATACATTTATTAATTTAATATACAACACCTGTGTCAAAGCCGTACAAAAAATGCACAAATTTTTATGAAGACAGAAAATAACAGAACAAAAGTAAAATATACCAATAAAGTAACTAATTCTTTAGAGAATATCTCAATTTAATCTATTTTTTCCTTTTTTAAATAATGAACTTTAAATGCCTTTGTTACAATAAATAGTAAATCTAGTAATTTGAAAGCGAAGCGTCGCACATTTTGTGTCACAACCTTAAACGGATACCTAACATCTCCAAAATTATCTTGATGCGAATCTTGGCTTGCAAACAGCCACAGCCAATCTGCTTCTGTCTTGTTTTTTACAAGATTATAGTATTTTATAGTTGCATACACATCAATATTAGATAGATTGGCATAATCAAGTAGTGCTATTTTTTTAAATTTATCTAAAATCTCATCTTGCAAAGGCTTAGTTAAGTTTTTGTAAATTTCAACATCATTTAATCTCTCATCAAGTATTACCTGAGCCTTCCCACAAATTATTTTGTACGAATCACAACGATTGTGGTCAGCACGACAAATTTGCTCATAATTATAAATGGTGTGCCTATTAATATCATTACCAAATAGATGGCTATTATTTTTGTCGTAAAGTAGGCCAATTTGTTCACTATCACTAGTATCTGCCCTTTTGTTGCCCACATAGTATCCCTTAATTTTTACAGTGCCATTAAAAAACTTATTGAAAAGATTTTGCATTGTACCATTCCAGCCTATATCAACAATAGTAAATCCATCTTTTTGAAAGTTTACCCCAAAACTGTCCATATACATTGAAAGTGCTGTACGCCGTTCAATGCGCTTTTTCTCGTACAAAGCAAAGAATGTAGCATCGCTTTTTAACTTTAAAAAATATTTAGATTTATTAAAACGCATGACTTTTTTATCTATATCAATGCCCATGCTACACTTAATATCTTCAATTTCATCATCAGTAAAGGCAAGTGTTAATAAAAATTTGCGGATACTCATGGCTGATGAGGCACGGAAAAGATAATAAAAATTTTCTTTTGTTAAATCATTAAGCCCTGCACTTAATATTGAATTTCGCGAGGCGTACAAATAATGTGTTTTTATATTTGTTTCAATACCATATTTCTCATCAAGAACCCGACAGTATATGTCAAACAACTTTTTTAAAAATTGTCCCTCACGAGACAAAAAGAAAACATTCCTTACACCCTCTGAAGTAAGAGCCGAATAAAGGCGTTTTGTAAAAAGATAGAGAGGAAAAGCATGGTCGGAAAAATTATATTTGAAGTTTGGACACTCGCTTACCTCAGTAAGTTTTTCCGCTAGTGAATCAGCCACTCTTGTCTTATGCCTATTACCCCTTACTTTATTTGTTCTCAAATGAATAGCCTTTACCCCTCTTAGATGAGACATTATAACATCTGCCCAAAAGTTGTCACCAAACATCATAACATCTCTTTTCCTTATACCTAATTTTTTAATAATTACACCATACAACCTGCCTGTTGCTTTTGATTTTCTAAAATCACAAGATGTAAAAATATCATCAAAAATCTCATCTACACCAAGATTTTTGAGCATAGCATAAATGAAAATTTTGGAGCAATAAAAATCGGAAACAATATATATCTTCTTCCCTTCTGCTTTGAACTTGCGTAGACACTCAGTAAATGTTTCATTGAGATACTGGTTTTCCATTTCGGTATCAACATAATAAATAATTGCATCTTTAAAAAAGGCCTTTATATCTAAGTATCTACATTTCGCAACAAGGCACTTGGTAAGTTTAATC
The DNA here is from genome assembly GCA_944383355.1 of uncultured Clostridia bacterium. GTDB lineage: Bacteria > Bacillota > Clostridia > Christensenellales > UBA1242 > RUG666. The sequence continues at coordinate 36,729 of CALWPF010000012.1, read as the reverse complement.
AAAATTTCCTCTAGATACATTTCTGACTCAAATGACCTACAAAATCTTGAAACTGCCATCTTCTTTTTAATATTATTAAATTCTTTATAAATTATGATAGGCTCAATGTCATACTTATTTCCCAACTTCTCTGCCCACAAATAGACAACCTCGTTAGCTGAAACCCGTCGTAAAATTACTGTATTAAAACAATCAATAAACAAATATTTTTTATCCATAATAATTCCTAAAACATGCTTTGAACATTAAATAAATAAACAATGACATTATATCAATGACTCATAATAAAGTCAATAACATAGTAAATAATTACAAAGCAACTGTTTTGCCTAGTTGGTATTCTAGTTAAAATGACACTGTTTATTGTGTATAATCTTATATACACTAAAAATTTATATCATTAGTAAACACATTGTTTTGCTATAACACTATATATGTTAATAAATGGATTATATCTATCCGTTTTATTGTTACTACCATATAATAAAATACACTTTCTTACCTCTTTCATTGTGTTTATTTATTAAATTAGACATGACTCAATTCTTTTTTATAAAACTGTATCCAAACTATACTCTATGTTAAATTGCTTTAAAATTATTATTAACCTTTTGTGTTTGAACACTAGAGGTTATCAAACATTAATATCCTCTTTACTTCATATATTTTGAATATAAAAAAGGATACCAAACGGTATCCTTTTGACAATGCAGAAATTAACGCTTACTAAATTGCACTGCCTTACGAGCCTTGTGTAGACCGTACTTTTTACGCTCTTTCATACGAGGGTCACGAGTAAGCAAACCTGCTGTCTTTAATACTGCCTTGTACTCCTCACTGTACTTTACTAATGCACGAGCAATACCATGGCGTATAGCACCTGCTTGACCAGAGTTACCACCACCGTTGACGGTAACTGCCACATCAAACTTATCCAAAGTATTGGTCAAAACTAGAGGTTGACGAACGATTTGCTTGAGTGTCTCCAAGCCAAAGTACTCATCAATGTCACGTTTGTTGATAGTAATCTTGCCATTACCAACAATCAAACGCACTCTAGCGATAGCAGATTTACGACGACCAGTACCTGGTGTGTGTTGCACTGCTGTTTTTGTAGCCTTTGCCATAATTATCTGCCTCCTTTGATACTAATAACTTGTGGGTTCTGTGCCTGATGTGGATGCTCTGCGCCAGCATAAACATGCAATTTTTTGAACATCTTGCGACCAAGAGTATTCTTTGGCATCATACCTTTTACCGCTCTCTCAACAGCAAAAGGACTATTCTCACGCATAATCTTTTTGTATTGCACCTCTTTGTCTCCACCTGGGTACAATGTGTGGTACTTGTATACTTTTTGATTGAGCTTGTTACCTGTAAGCACTACTTTGTCAGCATTGATTACGATAACATAATCGCCCATATCTGCATGTGGTGTATATGTAGGCTTGTTTTTGCCACGCAAGATAGCAGCAACTTGACTAGCTAATCTACCCAAAGGTATGTTGGTAGCATCAACAACCCACCACTTTCTCTCAATATCTGCCTGTTTTGGCATAAAAGTCTTCATAGGGAAAATCCTCCAAAAAAATCTCTACGCCTATTGCAATCTTGATGAGGGGCTAACTTCGCCAAAATAAAATAGACTTTGAATAGTTTATATGATTTTGGCTCTAATGTCAAGAGTTTTTAAAAAAGTCATAAAACTTTTATACGTGTATACGTGTGCTTTGATAGTTAGTTTTGATCAATTGTTTGTGAGGCTCTGCGGTGCTTGTACAGTAACACTGTACTCTTGCATAATTGCCTGTTTTATCTCCTCTCTACGGCGTGCGTCTTCCTCCTGTTCTCTTCTCTCTACCCAGTAATTTCTCTTTTTAATCTCTCCTCCCAACTGCCTCATGGTTGTATCCCACACTATTTTAGATTGCTCATCTTTTGCTGAGGCAATCTTTTGCTTTGCATAATCACTCAATAAAGAAATATTTGCATCTTTTACCTTTTTATAAAAATTTAATACATCAGTAGGAGTTAGTTGCAAATCCAAAAACTTTTTTTGCATCTCTATAGTATCAGAGCATTTTAACTGTGCAAATCTAGTATAAAAGATTTTAGCATCTTCTGCTTGTTTAAAAATAGGATTGATGCTTTCTTGTTGCAACCTGAGCATATCTAATGAACAAATCTCACCGAACTCAGTACAATACAACAAATTGTTCCACTGCAAGTCACCATATCTTAATACAAACTCGCCCAGCAATTTGGTATCAACCATATCTTTATTTTCCGCACACTTTTCCAACACGTTTTGTACAGTAGTAGCATTAAGAGCATTACGCTCTATAATACCACGTAAAAAAGCTTTTTTGTGTGGAAGCAATATTGAATTTGTGTACTCGTACTTTTGCTCATCTGAATATTTCACACTGCAAGTTACATTTTGAGCAGAAGTTTTTTTACCCCAATATGGCTCCTTAATCGCCTCAACATCAATCTTTTCACCATTCTTGTATTTTTTTACGATCTGATCCAGCATATGCATAGCTTGTCGTGCTCTTTTTCTTTCGATTAACACTTTGGAATTATGTGCCTTGTTCTCCAAAAAACTATAATACTTGTAGTAATCTTTTGTATCTGTTGTAGCAAAAAAATCTACTACATTTTCGATGGTTGCAGTACTGAAATCAAAATCATTCCTAAGGTCATTGTCCGTCCTTGAGGATCTATACAATACTCCCGTTTTACTGGCATTAGATGACTTCCCTTTGGCACTTGTCCTGTCCATACTAGAAGTATAAGTATTACCTTGCTCCACAACTTGCTGACCTGAATTACGCCTCGTATTTGCACGCTTGTCCTGCAAATACTCTAATTTGTTACCTAACAATGCTTTATGATCTTCGCTAAACTCTAATTTTATTAGCGCTTTTTTGAGATTAGTATAATTGCCATACTTGAGCAAAAATACACCCAACTCCTCCATTAGCTCAGGTGTCAGCGAATCTTGACTAACGATGGCAAAATCAACTACCCCATCTATTATATCTATATACTTTTCCTTATGATACATTCGAGCATTAATTTGCACTCTTGCATCTATCATCTTTTCTATAAAAGCAGCCTCTGTTTCTTTTTCATTCATTCCATTCTTTACAGTTAATACCATACGCACAAATCCTTTGTAATATTTTTGTATTTATAACATGCAGTGATAAAGTTGTCAATTAAAAAAGGCTCAATAAAGACTACACAAACCTAGTAAAAAAGATTAAGTAAGACAATATTTTTGCAAAAAACACATAGCTATACTAACTATCAGCTCTCACCCCATCAACTAAAAGTAAGCTAGTTACAATAAAAATAAAAAGCAATAAAACATTGCCTTTTATATCAAGTTATAGCATCAGCGTCAAATAGATTTATCTACTGTGGTATATTGTATTCCTAATAGTCCAGTGCACTCTATAACTGGGATAAAATCACCCAAAGTATAACTGTCAAAAGTTTCCTTGCTCACCTCAAACTTTATCTCAGTATCATTGTAGTCTACCAGCAAATAATAAGTAACTTCACCACTATTATTAGTCCATGTCGGCTTATCAACAATACTAGATTGAACCTCAATTGGTCCATCTATAATGTAAGTATTATTTAACTCACAAACAATCATACCAGAGACTAATAACAAAAACAAAATTACTGCTGGAATAGTAGACTTTCGTTTCTTGATAGACTTGTACAACAATAAAACAACTGTAGTCAACACTACAAATACCACCGCAATCATTATCAATAGCATCACCCAGTCTATGTAGACTAGATATTGCAACCTTAATAATATGTCAATCATCAAAAACAAGGCAAACATCATAACTGTATTTAGTATTGGTATCCGACATTCAATTGCGGTACCCCAATAATTTGAATTATTCCAATAAAAATATTTTGGATACTTTGCAGATAAAACAACTGGAATAATGAGTGCTATCAAGCAAAGTGGTAACAATATCATTCTCGCAATACTATATGGCATAACAAAAAAACTAGCAAGTATTGCTCCACTAATGAGTCCATAAATCAAGGTAAACATATTAAACTTTTGTAATTGTTGCAAATCTTCCTTACTCAAGTCTTCCTTTTGCACTGGCTCTGTATGCTTGTTAACAATAGAGATATTTGTTTCAAAAAATTGGCTAAGTTCCTCATCGGTAAAAGAATTGATAAGTCTAAAAGTTTTGCTACCCTTTACCTTGCGAAAGACCAATTTACCCCAGCAAAAAGCTTCGGACGACGAATAAGTTGAGCATGTAATATTCTCAACCTCACTAGTGGGAATACTAAAACTTTTTTTGTCCTCTGTGCTTGTATCAATATCCTCAAACTGTGTAATAAGTTTTGACTCATTTATACCCTTTAAAACATTCCCTACATAGCGAAAATAGTAAGCATCATAAGTCTTGATTAATTGGTATATCCTATCATAAGAGCCAACAACTATAATAGACTTTTCCAAATACTTTATCTTTTCACGAAACTGTACCTCATCATTTAAAATTTGTTGGACTTCTTGCTCAATTTCCTTGTCGCTCGCTGTGGTGGCCTCATTACTAGTTATGGCACTCTTTACATTTTTGTAATCTCTAACTACCATAAAAGCGAGTAAAGTAAATATAGCTAAACCAATTATGACTAAAGCAAAATCTGCAGAATACCTAGACGCTATCATTGCTCCAAATATGAATGTCTCAAATACAACAAGTATGGTGAAAATATATAAGAAAGCTCTTTTGCCAGCAAATATATAATATACAAGACAAAAAATGAGCACTAACAATAAGTATATTCCCCATCTCATCACAAGATATTCTACAGCTACCTCACTAAACTCTCCAGGCTCATTAAAGTAGCACAGAATTACCAAAACAATTAAAGATATTAAAATACCTATCATTGATATTTTTAAACGTTTCTTTGTATCTTCTTTCATCTGACACCTCATAAACTGCGAAACACTAATATACTGTAACTACCACTCAGTAAACAACCTCTTTTAACACCAGTCCATTGGGAGGAGCTGTCCTGCCTGCCAAATTACGGTCGCCACTAGCTATAATATCAGGCAATTTGTCTGCATCAATCTTGCCACAACCTATCTCTATAATAGTACCAGCGATTATACGAACCATATTATATAAAAAGCCGTTACCTGTCACCCTCAAACAGTACTTCCTATCCCCCAAATCCAACAACTGTATATCAAAAATTGTACGCACAGTACTGCTAGATTGAGTACGAGCACTACAAAAACCTACAAAATCATGTGTACCAACAAAGCATTGAATATTCTTGCAAGCACGCTCATAATCGAATTCTGTACGTACCTTTGCAAAAGTTGTAGATAATAACGGCAAATCTACAATACTGCAATAAAAATAGTATTCATAAGTCTTTTGTTTGACATCAAACCTAGCATTAAAGTCATCACTTACCCTATCCGAACGAATAACACTAATGTCACTAGGCAAATATCTATTGATAGCATAAGCCAACTTTGTGGCATCTATACGAGTATTAGTGTCAAAATGAACCACCTGCGCCCATGCATGTACGCCAGCATCAGTTCTACCACTAGCAAAAGTCTCACAATATTCGCCCGTTGCTGACTCAATTGCTTCCTCTAATTTTTGCTGAATAGTGGTATAACCAGATTGCACCTGCCAGCCAGAATAAGCCGTACCCAAATATTGAACTATCAACCTAACACGCATAAGCACTCCCCTATAATAAAATTAACTAATTACAATCCTGCCATTGTAATAATTTTTCACCAAGATATTACCATATTAACGATTAAAAGTCACTACTTTTTAATAACTTTAAAAGTCAATTCATTTGACTAAATGAAAGGCAAAGCATATACTCTAAAGTAGAATAACTAGGAGGAAATTATGTACAAAATAACTGTTGATGGAAATACTGCTGCTGCGATGAGTGCATATGCAACAAACGAGGCTGCAATAATTTACCCTATTACCCCATCTAGCCCAATGGCAGAGTCTTGTGATGAATGGGCAGGACAAGGTAAAAAAAATATATTTGGCTCTACTATGCGTATAGTAGAAATGCAGAGCGAAGCAGGTGCTGCAGGAGCTCTGCATGGTAGTTTGTTGGCGGGAACACTGACTACAACATTTACTGCCAGTCAAGGACTGCTACTCATGATACCTAATATGTACAAAATAGCAGGAGAATTGTTGCCTTGCGTATTCAATGTATCTGCAAGGACAGTTGCAAGTCATGCGCTAAATATTTTTGGAGACCATAGTGATGTAATGGCTTGCAGACAAACTGGCTTTGCTATGCTTGCCAGCAGTAATGTACAGGAAGCTCATGATTTCGCTACCATTGCAATGATGACTACTCTCACATCAAGTGTACCATTTTTGCACTTTTTTGATGGATTCCGCACATCACATGAGATACAAAAAATTAATGCTCTAACTGATGATGAGTACAAATCACTAATACCATACAAGGCAATAGAGGCATTCCGTAAGCGTGCTATGAACCCCAATAGACCGGAGCAACACGGTACTGCCCAAAACCCTGATGTATTCTTTCAAAACAGAGAGGCATGCCAACCGTTTTATGACAATGTTTTGCAAAATATAAAAGAGTCATTTGAAAAGTTTTATAAATTAACAGGTAGAAAATATGCTCCTTTTAAATATTATGGACCCAAAGACGCTAATAAAGTAATTGTCTCAATGTGTAGTAGCACAGAAACTATTGAATCGGTAATTAGTGAAATCAATGCGACATCAAAAGACAAAGTGGGTCTAGTAAAAGTCTCTCTATATAGACCATTTTTTGCTAAAGAGTTTTGTAAGGTACTACCAAAGACAACAGAATACATCACTGTATTAGACCGCACAAAAGAGGCTGGCAGTGCTGGTGAGCCATTGTATCAAGATTGTATCACTGCCCTAGCAGAAAACGGGCTGGGATATATAAAAGTACTAGGTGGTAGATATGGGTTGGGTGGCAAGGACTTTACTCCTAGTGATGCATATGCAGTCATAAAAAACACCAAGAGAAATGGTAAAAATCATTTTACCGTAGGTATCAATGATGATGTATCTAACTCTAGTCTAGCAATCAAGCAATATGAACCTAAATTTAGCGGGACTAGTTGTATGTTCTTTGGATTAGGAAGTGATGGTACTGTCAGTGCTAACAAAAACAGCATAAAAATTATCGGTGACAACACTAATCTATTTGCACAGGGATATTTTGTATATGACAGTAAGAAAAGTGGTAGTGTCACTATTAGCCACCTTAGATTTGGCAAAAAGCCTATAAAAGCACCGTACAACATTACTCAAGCGGACTTTGTTGCATGTCATAACCCACGCTATATAGGCAAATATGATTTGCTGGGATATCTCAAGCCAAAAGGTATTTTCTTACTAAATTGCCCTTGGACAGGTGAAGAATTGGAAAGACAACTACCCGCAAGTTTTAAGCAGACTTTGGCTCAAAAGAAAATTAAATTTTTCACAATAGATGCCGAAGACATTGCACTAAATTTAGGTCTAAAAGGGAAGATAAATACAATAATGCAGTCAGCATTTTTTAAGGTTACACGCATAATACCTTTTTATACCGCACAAAAGGCAATGAAAGAAGCTGTCAAAAAGTCTTATGGTAAAGCAGGTGAAAAAGTTGTCAATATGAATTATGAAGCTATCAATCAAGGTGCAATTAATATCAATAGTATCACTATCCCACCTACTTGGTTAAATGCAGAAAATGAAATTACAACAAAGTACACCTCTTTTACAAATAAATTTGCCCAAACAATTATGGAGCCTATTGCCAAGTTGCATGGTGACAACCTACCTGTCAGCGTATTTAACCCTAATGGTGCCATACCTGCAGACACCGCAAGATTTGAAAAACGTGGAATAGCGCAAAGCATACCTCAATGGATACCAGAAAATTGTATCCAATGTAATATGTGTAGTACCATCTGTCCACACGGGGCGATCAAGGCTGTACTGGTAGACAAAGGCACGCCTACACCAAAAGGTTTTGTGACTGTGCTAGCAAAAGGTTATCAAGACAAGGAATACAGGATACAAATTAGCCCACTTGATTGTACTGGTTGTGGTTGCTGTGTCAACACTTGCCCTGCTCTCAAAAAAGCACTTGTAATGGTCGATGGCGCAGACCAAATAAAAAATGAGGCTAAAAACTTTGAATTTGCCAGCAAAATAACAAATGACCCTAATAGTTACAAAAAAGACAATATCAAAGGTTTACAATTTGCACCTTGTCACTTCCAGTACAGTGGTGCTTGTGCAGGGTGTGGTGAAACAGCGTATATTAAGATGGCTACGCAACTCTTTGGCGACAGTATGTTGATAGCGAATGCAACAGGCTGTAGTAGTATATATGGTGGGAGTTACCCATCTTGCCCTTATACTGTAGACAAAGATGGGAACGGTCCCGCATGGGCAAATAGTTTATTTGAGGATAATGCTGAATTTGGTCTAGGTATGCGCATCTCACTAAATGTAACAAAAGAAAGAATAACAACACTGATTAACCAAGCAATAAAACTAAAAAGCAAAAATAAAGCATTACTAAATGAATGGCTAGAAAACAAAGACAATATTGAGACCAGTAAGAGTATTAGCAAAAAATTAATCGATGCTCTACAATTGGAGATTAAAACTGCTACTGCTGAACTAAAACACGTATTAAAAGAAATATTAGTTGAAAAGGACAACTTAAACGAAAAAACTGTATGGATAATAGGTGGAGATGGTTGGGCATATGACATAGGCTATGGTGGGCTAGACCATGTAATAGCAAGTAACCAAGATGTAAATATACTAGTACTGGATACTCAGGTATACAGCAACACAGGCGGTCAGGCATCAAAAGCAACTCCAGAGGGGGCTATCGCAAAATTCGCTGACACAGGTAAACGAACAGCAAGAAAATCACTAGCAATGATGGCACTAAACTATCCTAATGTGTATGTTGCGCAAATCTCTATGGGCGCCAATATGCAACACGCATTAAAATGCATGCGAGAGGCTCAAGAGCACAAAGGTCCATCTATAATCGTTGCATATGCTACTTGCATTAATCATGGTATAGATATGAGCAACACTAATCTAATTGAGCGACAAGCCGTACAAAGTGGTTATTGGCACATATTCCACTACTCGCCTAGTGAAAAGAAATTGTATGTAGATTGCGGTGAACCAACTATGGATTATATAGAATTTGCTAAAACTCAAAGAAGATTCGCCAACTTGTATAAAAAAGCACCAGATGTAGCAGATGAATTGTTGCAACAGGCAAAGTCGGATAATGAAATGTTATACAAAAAACTTAAAAAAATTGCAGAGGCCAGTTAATAATTAATAGGAATGGACCAAAAACTCACGACATTTGAGACTAACGAAAAAGATAGTGGCAACAACTTTTTACCACTATTTTTTTATTTTATTTTGAAAATAATTGATAAAACTATTCTTATTATTTAACTAACCTATCTCGTGAGTTCCTCTAGCACAACTGAACCATCTAACCAAGACATTATATAACTAGACAAATTTTTGTGTGAAGCACTCTCAAAGCTCTTTATTAAATCACTAGGCGTAGCATTGGTCATTGCGTTATCATCATAATATCGCTGTAGACATTTTTTAATATTGCTAGGTCCTACCAAGTCTGCTATACTATCAAACATCAATACTCCCTTTACATAAGTAAGATATACATACTCTGTCTCTGTATCAAAGTCATGGATATTCCTATTCATATTGGTACTCAAATCTCCATAAACCTCTCTGTAGACATCACAAAATAGCAAATAGGAATTGAGTGCGTTTGCCAACACTTGTCTAGTAGTCAACTCATACCCATCATTTTCATCATAAAATAGTGCTGTGACATATTCGGTCAAGCCCTCATCTAGCCATGCATATTCGCATTCATTATTACCTACAACGCCATACCACCATTGATGAGCAATCTCGTGTATAATCACATTTTTGTATTCACTGTCCACCGTAACGCTATCCGATATATATACCAAATTGGGATATTCCATACCGCCTTGCATAAAATTGGTTTTTACTACATTCAGCACAGTATAAGGGTACTGCCCTATCATTTCATTAAAGGTCCGCAAAGCGTCTACACAAGTCTGTAAATTACTCTCGTAGTTATCATCGTCATAGTAATAGTAATTAACTGTAATATTATCCAGTGAAGTTGTGGCTAGACTAAACTTTTCGGATAATACTAGTGCAAAATCTCTAACAGCTGACGCTTGATAGATGCTTGTGCTCACTCCTCCCTCACTATTCGTGGTCACCCAATTACCAGTGCTAGCCACCGTCAATTGCTCTGGATAACTAATTTGTACAGTATAATTTGATATATCGCTATAAAATGGATCGCCATTGGGTGAATAGCCGTCAGTCACCCAATCTTCTTCCTCAAACACACAAGCTATAGGATACCAGTTACCTAGATTGAGTGTGTTTTCGCCATATCCAAAACGATGGTTGCAATTGGGTATCAACACATCAAATTCGATAGTAACATCAATCGCACAATTGGGGCGTAAACCGTTATCAATTGGCACTATCAAGATGTTTTTATCGGTGCCACCAACCTCATACTCCACTGTAGTATCAGCCAATTTTGTATTGGTAATGTCAATCCTTCCCTCACTAAAACCATTTGGGTAAGCCTTGCTCGATTGAGTCGCATTGACCGCTTTGTAAACTGTTGCATCACTCCTAAATGCATTGGGGTACAAATGAAATTTTATCTCACTCAAAGTCAAATCCGTCTTATTTATATAAGTAACCGTCTCCACAGCACTCAATGTCTTTGCCTCATAATCAAGTGTAGCACTAATATCATAATTGTTAACATTCTTGCTATGAGCCTCGACCATACTCATTTCGCCACAGCCGGCAAACACAAAACAAACGCAAACCGCTAATGCAATACTAAGGAACTTCTTTTTCATACAATCTCCCACAAGTAATAGTTATTAATATACATATGATTAAGCAAATGCAATTATAACAAAAGGAAATTGAAAATTATTTTGATATTTTAGCCTTTTTCTATTGTCGAAAAACCGAAATTTTGGTATAGTGATTGTTACGAGGTGAAAATATGTCCTTTTGTAAATTTAGTAGTGAGTATATTTCTAAGTCATACACAACAATAGATAATCTATTTTTTACTCGCTATCTGCCATCTACCCCTCCAGAGCTATGTACCATATACCTATATGGTTTGTACCTTTGCAACAACGATGGTAGTGATTACCAGAGTTTTGATTCTTTTGTGGATACACTAGGGATATCCAAAGATGAGGTCGTGCATGCCTTTGAATATTGGCAAGAGCAAGGACTAATCAAAATTACATCTATTGATCCACTAGAAATCACTTACTTACCTATCAAAGAAATCAATAGGGCTACTAGAAAGTATGCTGTTGGGAAGTATGACGACTTTACCAAAGCAATACAAAGTATATATACAGACAGAATGCTCTCACCAAACGAATTGGAAGAATATTTTACTTTGTTGGAGGGCTTTAGCCTGCCTGATGGGCGCAAAATATCACAAGATGCACTACTAGCAATAGTAAAATATTGCGTGGACAATAAGGGACAACAAATCAACTACAAATATATTTTGACTGTAGCAAGGAGCTGGGCAAGAGATGGTATAATATCTCTAGAAAGCGTAGATGAACACATTAAGCAATTGTCACAAACTAGTGAGGATATGGCTAATGTAGCACGAGCGCTAGGAGCAAAACGCTCTACTGGTGTCAATGAGCAACAAATGTATGTTAAATGGACAAATGACCTAGGTTATCAACCTAGTGAGTTGGTTGAAATTGCTAAATTTCATAAAGGTAAATCGCTAGAAGTCTTTGATAACATCATACAAAACTACTATAAATTGCACCTATTTACGTTAAAAGAAATAAAAAGCTATGAGGATAATAAACAAAATCTATATAACCTAGCAAGACTGGTAAACAAAAACATTGGTGTATACTATGAGCAACTAGAATCAGAGGTCCAAACCTATATCATGCCCTGGCTCAATTTAGGATTTTCGCCAGATTGCCTAAATGATATATCAAGACAATGTTTTAAGAAAGGTTTTCGTACCCTGCGTGCAATGGACGAATTTGTGCAAAAATTGTACTCTACTGGTATAGTTACGCAAGAGGCTTTTAATCAATATCTGCAACGCAATGAAGCTATGGATAAAGAAATATTAGAGATGTTGGATAAATGTGGACTAAAACGCAGAGTAAATAACCAAGATAGGGATATGTACAAGCGCTGGCTAATTGCTTGGAATATGCCAAAAGATGTGATATTGTATGGAGCTAAGTTAAGCGTTGATAAAACTGCTCCACTAATGTACTTGGGCAAAATTTTGGCAATATGGCACGAAAAAGGAATTAATACAGTAGAAAAAGCCAAAAAACAAAATGAAGTATCTACCAGTAGCTCAAAATCCAAAAGCGATGTTGCAACCAATCTACAACAAAGAGATTACACTCAATCAGACTGGGATAACCTATTTGATAACATAAAGGAAATAGAAATATAAGAGGCAAAAAATGACCAAAACACAAATAATACTAAATCAATTAGAAAAGATGAAACAATCACGCATACAGGCTCAATTGACTGCTGACAATAATTTGGCCCTAGCTAGACAAAATAGCAAGTTTAAAAAATTAGAAAGCGATATGCGAAAAATACAAGTAGAAATCAGCAAATTGGCACCAAATGATGAAAAGGTAAAAGAACTCTACTTTGAATATAACAAGTTGCGTGATGCCAGTACAGAAGCATTAAAAAAAATAGGATTAACATATAAAGATACTGTTCCTCAGTATAATTGCCCTATTTGCTGTGATGTAGGGTTTGTCAATGGTAAAAAGTGTGAGTGTCTGATCAAAAAAGTACAAGAAGAATTATTAAACCAGTCTGGCATATCTAAGTATAGTGGACATAGTTTTGATGATGTAGATATAAATATTTTGGCAAAAAATCCGACATTAGACAAAGCGTATAAAATAGCAAAAGCATATATTAAAGATTTTCCAAATTACAAATACAAAAATCTAGTATTCTGTGGTGAAGTGGGCACTGGCAAAACTTTTTTGATGGAATGCATCGCAAGTGAACTCATAAAAACCACAAACTATGTAGTGTTCGTTACTTCATTTGACCTCAACAACACGGTGATACGCTCCATGAGTGTACCATTTGTAGAACGTGACGAAGTGCTAGAGCCATTGTTAGAATGTGATTTACTACTCATAGATGACCTAGGTAGTGAACCTATAATGAAAAATGTATCAATTAATAACCTATTCACAATCATCAATGAACGACAAAGACATGACAAATGTACTATAATTGGAACCAATCTAACACCACAAATGATAAAAGAAAGGTATGGTGACAGACTAGTATCACGAATTTTTGACCTAAACACTACTCTACCAATTAAACTAGACGGAAAAGATTTGAGAATACAACGTTAACAAAAAAGGTTTTGATTAAATCAAGACCTTTTTATTTAATAATGGCATAATATTTGAACCTCAACTCAGTCAAGTAACAATACAAATCTTTTGTCAAAAAATGTGACTATCCCGCAAATTTTAGCAGGATAGTCACAAAAAACAACGGCTTAGTCACATTTTTTAACAATAAAAACAATCAACAAAAAGTTGATTGAAATTATCACAAATCAAGGCATCTTCTCTCTAGCGATTTTAGGCCTTGATCTCCAAAACTTTCATACGAATCTTACCAACATTGATAGAATCATATTCTACCATATCGCCTACTTTTGCGCCCATCAACGCCTTGCCTGCTGGTGATTCATTACTCAATAATCCATTGGCAGGGTCACTCTCAGTAGAGCCCACAATCTTGTACTCAAGGTCCTCGTCAAAATTAATATCATGAACCTTTACTGTACAACCTAGTGAAACTTGACTAGTATCTACATTACCACTAATAATTTTAGCATTGCGGAGCTTTTCCTCAATCTCCATAATCTCAGACTCTACTAGCCCCTGTTCCTCTTTTGCAGCCACATATTCACTATTTTCGCTCAAGTCACCAAAACTACGAGCCACAGCAATAGCGTTTGTACACTCTGCCCTCTTTACATTTTTGAGGTAGTCTAGTCTCTCTTGTAATTGTTTTTGACCTTCTTTAGTTAATACAACATGGTTACTCATAATCATCATCTCCGATAAAATATATTAAAAGTTTTTAGAATATTATACTATTCAAAAAAACTTAAAAAAATCACTAATTTGCTAGATTTTTTAATATTTTTTTAGCAAACTAACAAAATTAACTCCCCCGAAGGAGAGCAAATTATGTTGCATATTATATAGTTTTAATTCCAAAATGTCAAGCAAAAACCATATAAAATGCATAACAATACCCATTTTTGCTCACGCAAAAGAATGATACACTTTTATTAATCTCTATGTATTAAAATTATCAATTAACAAAACTTTATAATTTATGTAACAATTGGGAAAGAATTAAGAGTTTTTAACCTAAAAATTACATCAGTAAACTACTCATTGGATACAGAATTCTTGGACGAAGTCTCTTTTTGCTTATTAACCTTTGTACCATCTTTCCTATGTAGTATTTTGTACACAATACCTGAGCGAACTTTTACCAACTGGAATGGGCACAATTCCTGACAACAAAAGCAACGAATGCACTTACTGTAATCAAATTTTGCCTTTGGCATACCACCTTTTTTTGTGGGCACCATGGTAATGGCCTTGACCGGACAATGCTCAAAACACTTTTTGCACCCCTTACATTTTCGTCTGTTCACTACAGGTCTACGAGTGGTCATACGATGTACAGCTGGCTGAAGCCAACGAGGTACTTTGTCACTAAACGGTTTAAATTCATTTGGCATCACAGTTACAAAATCTTTTACAATTAAATCATTAATATTGGCTCCCAAAATATCCACAGAACAATCATTATCCAACCAACCACGCTCTATACCAGTATTGATATTTGGTAAAGCCCTTGGATCCAATGACATTAGTCGAGCTCCTACGACATCGCATGCTGCAGGATTGGTACTAGCAATAATAGCTCCGACAAATCTAGGAGTCCCACTAGTAGGACCAGGTCCCTCCATAGCCATTATAGCGTCACTGATATTTAATGCGATTTTATCGCCCAAATAGCCTAAAATATCATACAAAAAGTTACCAAAAACAGCCAAAGTACGATATTTGCCATGCATCTCCACCTTGGTGAGACCTGGTATGGCTCCAAACATATTTTTGACAGCATTAGTTAGCCCAGTAAATGAATGAGTCTTGAGCTTGCACAGATTGATTATCACATCTGCATTCTCTAAAACTGACAAAACCTCAAACTTTTTACCAACGCTAGCATCTTGATATTCCGCCAAAGCAACACCATAATCAGAATTCAACTCAAAACCGTTACGAATAGCTACATCAGTCATACCACTAGACTTGTAAATGCCTGACATGGCAGCCTCTGTATAAGCACACCCACCGCTGTCTGCAATAACCACTCTAGCCCCAAGACTCTGAACCAACTTACCTACCGCCTCTACCACGCTTGGATGAGTAGTAGTTGCCTTGTCTGGAGTGGCTCTAGATACCAAATTAACTTTTAAGACAACCGTTTGGCCTTTTTTGACAAAATTCTGCACTCCACCGAGCAAATCAAAAGCACTACGCACAGCATCATCAACATTTGACTGCTCATAATTAGCACACTTAACTAACGCTACTCTATTATCCATACTGTAGACTCCTAAACTCATGATTAAATATCACAATTAGTTTAACGATATCAATGTTTGTTGTCAAATAATTGTAAGTAAAATTGCTGAAATAATTTGACTAATGCAAGAATTCTTGATATCCTCAAATAATTAACAAGACAAGAGGTAAATGATGAAGATTTGGATAAAATATATGCAAAATGACAAAATGGTAAAAAATATAATACACGACATAGGGGGACCATTTGAAAGTGACAAATTTGTTGATTATCTAAACACGGCTTGTAGTGATATTGATGAGCCCACACCAGTGGTAGTCAGCAAACATATTAATCATTTTTTGCAATTTAACACTACACATTTTAATCCTGACGACTTTGTAGAAGAAGTAAAATTTGATACCATGATTGTAGAAGCTATACCTGAAGACGACAAAAAGAAAAAAGAAAACAAATTTTATTATTAAAAGAAAAATCCACATTGCTATGATGGATTTTTTGTTTGACAAATTTTCATTAAAGACGCAAGATCGAACCCTCTCAAGTAAAATAAACTAGCGTAGTACTATTCACTTTAAGTGCAAAATGCCTTAATTATGCGTATTTTTTGATAAAATATGGTGCATAGTACTCTGCATAGTATTAAAAAGTTATACAATTAAATGATTGCTTCTGCAAATTGGCTAGCGTCAAATTCCTCTATGTCATCAATCTTTTCACCCGTACCCACAAACAATACAGGCTTACCATAATCCTCAGCTATAGCCAGCACAACGCCACCTTTTGCTGTACCATCTAACTTGGTTAGTATCAGCCCATCTATACCTACAGCCTCATCAAAATATTCAACTTGGCTAAGTGCGTTTTGACCAGTAGTAGCATCTAACACCAACAACTTTTGATAACAAGCATCTCCCCATTGATTGGAAACTATCTTACTTATTTTTTTGAGCTCTTCCATCAAATTGACCTTGTTGTGCAATCTGCCCGCAGTATCTATAATAACAACATCATTCCCTTTTGCTTGAGCACTCTTGATACCATCAAATACCACAGAGGCTGGATCCGCACCTTGAGCATTTTTAATAATTTTTACACCATTAGCATTGGCCCACAAATCTAGTTGCTCGGTAGCAGCTGCCCTAAATGTGTCTCCCGCCACTAATAAAACATTATGTCCACGCTCTTTATAATAATGAGCAAGTTTACCTATAGTAGTAGTCTTGCCCACACCATTTACTCCTACTATTAGATAAACTAGAGGATATTCGGTGTTAACTTCCTCCCCCTCACTCAATATCTCTGTAATAACATCTCTCAAAGCTTGCTTGACATCATCTTGTGTCCTGATTTTTTGCTTATTAACACGCTCTCTCAATCTTGCAACTATATCACTAGCACAGTTTGCGCCCACATCGCTAGTAATGAGTACCTCTTCCAATTCATCATAAAACTCATCATTTAACTCGCCATGAGAAAATATCTCTGTCAACTTGTTACTCCAACTAGCCTTAGTCTTTTTAAAAACATCTTTTATTTTACTAAAAAAGCCCATAATAAACCTCTCTCCAAAATATCATTAATTTTTTAAATGATAATGTTATTTACCAAATTTAGTCAAGCGTTTTTACTAAATTTTACACATAAAAGCTGGTATCCAACTTTTTAAAAGATAATTCGTAAAAATCTATTTTAATATTGTTATTTGAAAATTTTAATAAAAACTTGAATAACTATTTGACAATAGTTAGTAACTATCATAAAATGAGTTATCCAAATTATTATATAAAAAGTTAGGGAATGTAAGTTATGAAATGTCCGTATTGTGGTACTGAAGTAAAAACTAAAAGCAATTTTTGTCCAGAGTGTGGTGCAAATCTATCCACAATTTATCAAATGGAAGAAGATGGTGATAAGATGGACACACAGGAAAGCACTCAAACACAAGTCTCAAAAAACTCCACACAAGATAGTGCAAACCCAACACAGACTCAAGATAATATCGAACAGAGCCAAATACCGAATAGTTCCTCAAATAACAAAGATATCAAAAACGCAAAAGACCTGGCTTTGTGGAGTTTTATTATATCACTAATAGGATTGGTTATTGCAGGTATCCCATGTGGAATAGCTAGCATTGTCATAGCAATTTGTGCCATAACAAAGATAAAATCACAAAATGCAAAAATTAGCATGGCATTGCCTATTTTAGCAATTATATTTGGTGTTTTGGATATTGTAGCAGTGATATTACTGTGGTAGAGACTTGCAAAATTAAAATAAAGTAAGATGTTGATACAACTAAAAGAATAAAGTCAAACTACCCTAATAAAAAATAGGTATGGTAATTAAATTTAGACCATACCTATTTTTTATGCATCAGTGCTCACAGAAGCAATTGCCTCACTTAGTTTTACTGATACAACTTTACTAACACCTTTGTTTTCCATAGTAACACCATACAACGAATCAGCAAGCTCCATTGTAGGCTTACGGTGAGTGATTACTATAAACTGCGTATCTCCAGCAAATCTATGTAGATACTTAGCGAAACGCTCAACATTTGCATCATCCAGTGCTGCGTCTATCTCATCTAATAGACAAAATGGCATTGGTCGAAGTTTGAGTATTGCAAACAATATTGCTATGGCTGTAAGAGATTTTTCTCCACCAGATAGCAAGGACAAGTTACCTCCAAGGCTCTTGCCTGGTGGCTCTGCAAAAATCTCCACACCTGCAGTCAATACATCATCAGTAGTTAGCAACAACCTTGCATTACCACCACCAAATAACTCCTTGAATGTCTTTGTGAAATTTGCATTGATTTTTTGAAAAGCATCATCAAATTGT
Source organism: uncultured Clostridia bacterium (assembly GCA_944383355.1). Lineage (GTDB taxonomy): Bacteria > Bacillota > Clostridia > Christensenellales > UBA1242 > RUG666. The sequence continues at coordinate 17,977 of CALWPF010000012.1, read as the reverse complement.
TCGGTCATTTGCGCAGATAAATCTCTGATAACGGTCAAAATATCCGCCTCAGCCTTGAGCAAATCGTCCATTTGTACAGTCAACTCTTGATAACGCTCATCTAGTACCTTACTTTCCTCAATTGCATTAACATTAACATAGCCAAGTTTTGATATCTCACGCTTTAACTCGTTAATACGCTGTACACCAGCCACTGGGTCATACTCCTCAACTTTCATATCCAGAGCGGTAAGATAAGTTAATTCATAATCCTCCAAGATACGCTGTTGCAAATTTTCTACATTAGTATCAATCTGACCAAGTTTTGCCTCTTGCTGGAATAACTTTTCTTGAACCTTTGATAACTCTGTACTGTACTGAGTCCTCTCTTGCTCAATTTTGTTTAATGAAGCATGCAACTCATCTTTGATACGATTTAACTCTGCAACCTGCTCCTTGACAGCCTCCAACTTTGCCCTATCTTGACTCTGTGCATCACTCTCACTAGATGCATTACTGAGGCTCATGGCGGTCTCCATAGTACGAGTGTTTTTTACCAGCATAGATGATGTCTCATCAATGTTATCATTCAACCTAGCTTGCTCAGATAACAGTCTCTCGATATCAGCATCAATAGCGCCCATCTCACTCTCTAAAGTAGCTATCTTTACACGAATAGTAGTCAACTGCTCACCCAGCTCATCTCGCTGAAAACGAAGGGCATCATAATTATTGTCCTCCGCCCCCATAGTAGATGTAGGCAGGTCACTATGCTTGTCTTGCTCTATTGCCTTGTCTAATTCTTTTTGCAGTAACTCTAACTTTGTACTCACTCTAGCCTTGTCATCATGTATGGTATTTAACTCATCTTTTGCCTCTTGGTTGAGTTGCTTTGCATGTATATACTGATCATCTTTTTGAGTCAAATCAATCTCACAGTTATGTAATTGAGAGATACATTGCTCTAACTCACTGGTTAATCTTGCCTCCATGTCTGTATGATTCTCTATATTGGAGCGTAAATCAGAAACTTTTTGCTCAATATTTTTTAGAGCGACACCAACCTCTTCTATCTCCCTCTCACGAGACAAAAGGTTGTTTATCTCCATCTTTTTACTACCACCAGTAATACTACCAGCTGGGTTTATAACATCACCGTCAAGGGTAACAATCTTGAAACCAAACCTTGAATCATTAGCAAGCTTTACGGCTGTATCCATATTATCTACTATTACTGTACTACCTAGCAATCCGCGGAAAATAGGCTCCAAACTAGAGTCATACTGAATCAACTCATTTGCTATACCATAGCAACCTGGTGTATTTAACAATTTTTTGAGTGTATCATTGATGAATCGTGGCTTGATAGCATTTATTGGCAAAAACGTAGCACGACCATAATTATGTGCCTTGAGATAAGCTACCAATTTTTTTGCATCTTGTTCATTTTGCGTGACAATATTTTGCACTCCAGCACCCAAAGCCATCTCAATAGCTGTCTCAAATTGCTTTGGAACAGTAATTAACTCTCCTACCACTCCGACAACTTGTCTACGCAACTCAGCATTTTTGCTGGCATCTACCAACAATTTTCGCACAGTACCGTTGTAACCCTCATACTCAGTCTGCATCTCAGTAAGCATTTTTTGTCTCATCTTGAGTTGAGATAACTTGTCCATACTACTAGATAAATCTTGCTGAAGTTGTTTGGCATCTATCTCTACAGTACGAATATTCTCACGCAACGCTGATATATTGTCATTGATATTTTTGCGTTTACTATCCGCCTCATCTCTAGCTCTCTGAGCCGCCACCTCAATCTGTGCCGTGCTCTCAATTTTTTTGCTCAAAATCTGCTCACGGCTGTCTAGTTCCAGAGATTTTTCGTGCAAAGCATTTATCTCAGTTTGCAAACCTGTTATCCTTGATTTGATATCAGTTAATTTACTAATTGTATCTGACAAATCCTTTTGCGAGCCACTCATTAAATCTTCGCTAGCGTTTAATTGCTCCAAAATCTCCAAGTAAACTTTTTGTATTTCCTCTGCTTGGACTCGAAGAGTGCCCAATTGCTCGCTATGTATAGATTTTTGACTTTGCTTGTCACCCAACTCAATATTTATTCTCTCAAAGTCGGCTCTGTCGCTCTCTAATTCGGCTTGTAATTTTTCGCTCTGCTCACGCAAATAATCCATTTTGGCCTGAGCCAATCTATAATCACCCGCTTGCTTTTCCAAATTAACAGTCAGCTGTAATATCTCATCACGAAGGGTCTGGATTTGCTCGTCTATACCCTTGATGCCCTCTAATGTTTTGTTATTCCTATCAACAGCATCTGCTACTTGTTTGCTTTTGAGATCTGCTTGCTCTTGCAAACCCTGTATCAATTCACTGATTTGCCGTTTGTTTTGCTCTGCGTTCTCATAGGTATAAATGTAATTATTTACCTCATATATCTTTAACTCATCACGCAAACCCAAAAAAGTTTTTGCGGTCTCTGCTTGTTTTTTCATAGGCGCCAGTTGGCGCTCTACCTCACCATAGATATCCTGTAGCCTAGTGATATTATCTCTAGTACGTTCCAGTTTCCTCTCTGCCTCAATTTTGCGCTCTTTAAACTTGGCAATACCAGCAGCCTCCTCAAATATCTCTCGTCTATCCTCTGGTTTACTAGATACTATTTGCTCCACCTTACCCTGTCCTATGATGGAGTAACCATCACGACCTATACCGCAGTCATGCAAAATGTTTGTGATATCCTTTAACAGACATGGCGTACGATTGAGGGCATACTCTCTATCTCCAGAGCGAAAAAGTTTACGACTGATAACGACCTCATCATAATCAAGATTAAACATACGATCTGTGTTATCAAATACAAGAGCCACCTCACAATAAGATAGCCCTTTGCGCCCCTCTGCTCCCTTAAAGATAACATCTTGCATACTGTTACCACGCAACAACTTTGAACTCTGCTCTCCCAAAACCCAGCGTATGGCATCTGCTATATTACTCTTGCCACATCCATTAGGACCAACAATGGCGGTAATACCAGAGTCAAATTCGATATTAAGACTATCTGCAAATGACTTGAAGCCTGTTATCTCAATTCTCTTGAAACTCACCTAACTGCACCTCACAAATTTTTTGGGTAAATTTAAAAACTAATGACCGCACAAATATCACTACTTTATATCCTGCTGTTGCTCCGCATTGTCATCAGTAGTAGTTGTAGCACTAGCATCAGTAGCTTGCTCTAACTGTAGCTCACCAAATGCCGTCATAGCATCTTTTAACTTTTGCAAGAGTCCGTTCTCACTAAAAGATTTGATTTGCTCAATACTCGACAGTATTTGACTAGCATTGGAAGAACCATGTGATTTGACTATTAATTGCTTTGTACCCAATAAAGGTGAGCCACCATAAGCCTCATAGTCATATCGCTTGAGTGTAGTCTTGAGAGACTTTTTGAGCAACAACGCACCAATCTTACTCTTTAAGTTAGTAAACATTGCTTGTTTTAATACTTTCATAATTTGCTTCATTGCGCCCTCAGTACTCTTTAGCAACACATTGCCAGCAAAACCATCAGTGACTATTACATCATAATCTCCACTGAGAGCATCTCTAGCCTCCATATTACCTACAAAATTGATAGGTAACTTTTGCAACATCGGGAACGCCTCTAGAGTAAGTTGATTACCCTTGGCATCTTCCACCCCGACACTTAGCAAAGCGACTCTAGGCTCTGTAATCCCCTCCATTGTACGCATAAACTCACTACCAAGTACAGCATAATGGCATAGGTTGATAGGTCTAGAATCCATATTGGCGCCACAGTCTATCAAAAGCACTTTACCACCTGTAATCGTAGGCAAAATAGGTGCCAATGCAGGTCTAGTAACATTTGGTAATCTACCCAATTTTAGCACTGCTCCACCGAGCACGGCGCCCGTACTACCAGCAGACACCATACCATCATAATTACCAGATTTTAGCAAATTTAGCCCAACAACTAACGAACTATCACGCTTGGTGCGTATGGCATCAATAGGTGTCTCATTACAATCTATTACCTCAGTAGCATTTACTACAGTAAGTCGTGATTTATCATATTTTTTTGTAGACAGAATATCATTTAACTCAGCCTCTTTGCCAACTAATGTAATCTGTAAGTCTTTGTATTTATACAAGGCGAGCAACACACCATTAACAACCTCTAGTGGTGCCTTGTCCCCGCCGAAACCGTCAACTAGGATATTCATATATACTCCTTTGTACACCTTCTCCTATCGCTATTATACTATAAAACAAGGCTTTTAGCAAATAAATAAGGCAAAATTGTAGGTTTTGCATATATTTTTTGTTTAATTAAATATTGTAAAATTTTTACTATGACGCCCTATAGAATTTGAATTTTGTAAAACAAAAAAGAGTACTACTACTCTCTTGGATTTTAGCATTTAATATCTTAAGATTTGACCACGGCAGAACGCTCATCATTGGACAAGTCTAAAGCCATAAAATTATTTTTGATTGAATGAGCATTCTTATTGAGTGAGTTATCTAATTTTTTATTTGTCAATGCATGGTACTTTGCCTCTATCTCAACTACTACATCTGGCGTGATAGGATATTTTTTTACCAAATCATCTATAGGATTCAAAATATCATTAGACCCCTTTACCAGCGTGCTAAAAGTATATGGGATACAATTATTTAAACAATATTTATATCTTGCATAAATCTTTGATTCATCATAGGCAAACCACTTTGAGTGCGTAAACTGATTATCAAACAATATGGTAGAAAGCAACATATACCTAAACTTTATTTTTTTCATATTTGCACCTAATATGCTTGGATCCTCCACAATAAATGAGCTATCAAATCCCATTTGCTGTAGATACGTTATTTTGGTAGAGACAGATGTGTTGCTATTACTAAAACAATCATAATCTAGCAGTGTTGGCACACGTTTTATCAAATCTTTTACTACACTCTCATCGACATTCAACAATTCAGCATATTTAGTAATCTTGGCAGGTATGCTTGTAGGACTCTTGGACGTACAATCATAACCAAGTATATAAGGTCTATTGTGCAATAACTTTCTTAACTCAGCATTAGTATACCCAAATGTATTTTTGAAATAATTTATTTTACCAATTAATGCATCTTGATTGACAGTACTATAACTTAGTATGGCAGGAAATGATACAAACATCTCAGTAAAATCTTGATGTGTAAAACCTAATACCTTTTCAAAAAAATCAATCTTAGAACGCACACTAGTTGGGCTATCCGTCTCACAATCATAAGTGAGCAAAGCCATAGAACGCTCTAGTACTTTTGCCATTTGTGCATCATCTAGACCAAAAATATCCTTGTAAAAGGACCAACGGCTAACAAGTAATTCTGGCGGAACCAATTTAACATTAGTACTATTTAAGATTTTATGCGCCAAATTGCTGGATATAGGCAAAACCTGCATCAATTCTTGCTCATTAATCACTTTGTAGAACCACCTTTACCAGTTGTTAAATCTTTGTGTAATTGAATGCCCATCACCATCAATAATTGCTTGATTATGTTAGCATATATAACAATTTGTCTATCATTCTTGAGCACAAGTCGCTGAAATCTCTTGAGTGGAATCTTGAGAACACGTACATCTATATAGGAACGCAATTGTTTCAATATATCCAGAGTAAACAAAGCAGGGTCTCCTGTAACAAATATAACCCTATGCCAATTAGGATGCAACAAAGCATATTTGCGCATATCGCTAGCGCCTTTTGTTACCAGAGCTGTATTGGTATCCAAGACAATCTCTCCATCCATAGTGAGATATAGAGCCAGCCCAATACTATCGCTCTCAAAAGTATCAAGCCTTGCCCTAGGTATCATTGTGGCTAATATACTTGGCTCTATAGTAGATGCTGTAGTAATTTCTGTTTCCTTATTCTGCTCACGACTTGTCAAAATTTTGTATGTAAACATGATAACCCAACCTCCAATGTATTTTTGCCATTATATCATAACGCACACTATATATCAAGATTATATAAATAAAAAGAGATTTGTACATATCAAATCTCCAAATTGTTAAGCATAAATAAATGAATATTTATCATCTGCATACGTATTATTAACATTTTTCCCGTTAAATAACTGTTGGTTCTCCGTCTTGTAACGTTCCTCCATATTGTCCAAGATTCCATCTGCAATAAATTGTGGCATACTATCACTCATATCATCAGGATTCATTATAAATTGCTCAATCGTTGATATTTGTTTTTGCTCTAGATAGTTAAACATTTCTCCAACAAAAGCAACACTGTCATTGAGCGCTGTACCAGACAACGAAAGCTTTTTTGCCCAACAATTGCCAATCACAAAAGTCGTGGCAGAAATCCCACTCAAGATTGCAGCAAGTGTGTTGTCTGAATTCGCTATAAAAGTTGCCAAAGATGCACCCAAAACTGCACCAGAACCAATAGTTAATACAGCAGCTAACTTAGTCCTCTTCGTCAATTCTTTATCAATCACGCTCAGTTTTTCACCAATATTCATACTAACCGTAAATATTGCTAAACCAAACATTTTATCCAGCATATATCGATCTACTTGAGTTAACTCACCTTTTTCTGTACCAAAAACAGATACTCTCGTAGTTTGATATACCGTGTATACTGCCTCAAAAACATCTTTTTGAATCACAGACTGTTTCTTTTCATATTCTGCCCTCTTTCGCTCCGTTCGCTTTGCCTTCCAATCTTTTAAAACATCTATGCCTACCACTACACGACCTCCAAGATACAATATTTCGTAAAACTAAGTATAGTAACTAATAAAATTACTATTATCACAATCAGGACTAGTTGCCTTATTAACAAATTTGTCTGGGTATTCTTGTTTATACCTTTCCTCCAATGTTTCAATCGTACCAGTAACTAAAAATGGCTCCATTTCATCAAATATTATACTGTCTCCACCTGTCACACTTTGGGTGTATTCCCTGATTTTGTTCACACGCTCTACATCTATGTAATCCGCAACTTCGTTAGCAATATCCACAGTTTTGTTAAGTTCACCAATAGTTTTATTCCTGAAATGGTGTAACACAAAAGCTGATAATATTATCCCACCTGAAGCAATGCTAGATACCGCAGAAATTGTAGGGTTTAGTGCCCCCACAGAGCTTCCTATGATATTAACTGCCAACAAACTTGCCCCAGCCCCTAAGAATGAAACGACTAACTTTTTTTGCTTAGCAAGTTCGACTACGGCTCCATTTAACGCAGCGATAATATCTCTTTCCGCCTCAATAATACTAAAGCCAACTATTTTGTCAAGGTAAATTTTCTCAGCGTTGCTCAAATGTCCTTTGTCCTCACCATATTGCGATCGCCTCACCTCTTTATACAAATCATACAGGATATTATTAGCAATTAACTTGAGCTCGTCCTGAGCATACTGAGCATCCAAACGAGCCTTTTCTTGTTTATACATTCTCCAACTATCAAACACTGATAACGACATAATATTCTCCTAAAACGGTTTGGGAAAGTATACCACAAAATAAAAAAAAGTCAATATTAACACCCGCTCAAATAAGTTGAGTAATATGAGATGGCAAAATATAAACATAATCAAATAAAAAATAAAAATCAAAATATATTATAAAAACAAACAAAAAAGTAGGTCAAAAACCTACTCAAACGACTCAAAATTAAGCCTCTTTTTTGTCCTTCTCCAAAGCAAGAACGACTTTACCATCATAATAACCACACTTTTTACAAGCTCTGTGAGCCAACTTTGGCTCGTGGCAGTGTGGACATTCTACTATTGCTGGAGTACTAATTTTCCAATTAGCAGCACGTGAGTGCTTCCTTGCCTTGGAGGTCCTAGATTTAGGAACTGCCATAATAACCTCCAAAATAAATGTGTAACAAATTTACCTTGACATTATATCTTATTAAACTCCTATTGTCAATGAGAATATTAAAATTTTTGGCAATTTGATTTTTTTGTTTGCCTTGTAAGCTGTTTCATGATAGAATAAGCAATAATACTTGTGAGGTAAATAATGAAATTTTGTGCCATTATATGCGAATATAATCCTTTTCACAATGGTCACGCCTATTTGATAGAAAAAGCCCGTGAGGTCAGTGGCTGTGATGCAATATTGTGTATAATGGGTGGTAACTATAGTCAACGTGGAGAGCCAACTATTGCAGATAAATGGACAAGAGCAAAAATGGCAATTGCTGGAGGCGCAGATGCTGTAGTACAATTACCTACATATTTTTGTAGTACAAATGCAGAAGTGTTTGCAAAAGCTGCCATAAAGATTGCTCTGAGTTTTGAGAATGTTACACATTTGTGCTTTGGGAGTGAGAGTGGTGATATTGATAGTATAGTGGAGTTGGCTACTCTATTACACAAAGAACCTGCTTTTTTTAAGGAACGTATAAAGCGCAACCTAGAAACAGGCTACTCTCTCGGTATGAGTAAAACAAAAGCGATAGAGGAATGCATTGATGAAAATCTTGTGAAATTCACAAACCCAAAAGTTGTTAAGACCTTATTAACCTACCCCAATAACATACTGGGCGTTGAATATGTAAAAGCACTCTTGGCAGAAAAAGACCGTCACGTATTACCACTCACAACCAAAAGAATAGAAGATTACGTTAGTGATGATGATGGTGAATACAAAATATCCAATGCCACCACTATCAGGAATGCATTAAAAAACTCAAAACGAATATGGAATATCCGTAAGTATATACCGAGCGGCCCATACAGAATATTAGCAGAAAATTTAAGTACAGTCAGCATACCAGATATGAATTTATACGGTAAACTAGCAATGTACAAATTTGCCACAACAAATGTAAATGAGCTCAAGGCAAATTATGATGTAGTGGAAGGGATAGAAAATAAGTTAGCTCAATGCGCAAAAGAATGTATAGACTATGATAACTTTTTGGAAATAGTTACCAGTAGGCGCTTTTCGCTAGCCAGAATACAGCGTATTAGTGTAGCTACTCTACTTAATTTGCGTAGTGAATTTGTTAAACACATTTATGATATTGATTACCTACCTTACGTAAAAGTATTAGCAGTCAAAAATGACCCACAAATTATATCAGCACTCAATAAATCAAAATCTATTGTAGTCATGCGCAAACTAGATGCAATACGAGCCCAGCAAGATGATTATGCAAAAATTCTAATGTTTGCAGAAGACCGTGCTAATACACTCTACAATATGTTATTGTCGCTTACAAAAGAGCAAAGGCGTGATAGAGCTCAAACCAGTGATATATTCACAAAAACCATATTTGTAGATAAAATAGGCAAAAAAGAAGATATCAAGTCAACTTTTGATGCAAAACTTTCTACCACCAAACAAAAAATACCAAAAGCCAGTGTTGAAAAAACAACCGACATCGATAATATTTAAATCATACTCTAAAGATGAAAAAAACTCCCAAAGTTGTGCGACTTTAGGAAGTTTTATTACATTGAAATATAATTGTTTGATTATTGCTTCATCATTGTCGGTCCATTGTCATTGGCTGAAGATTGTTTAACATTAGAATTATCTTCAATTAAAAATTCAATGGCATCATGATCAATGTCATCTACGATTTCTAGAAAAGTAGCAACATCTCTTTTACTACCAGATACCATTAACTTTTCGAGCATAGCATCAGAATTCATTGAAGAAACTTCTTGTGCAAATTCTAAAATATCATCATTACTCCCCTGCTTTATGATTAAATCTTGTAATTTTTCCACATTGGTGTCAACATCTCTACCTGAACTTACTATACGTTTTGCATAAGTTAGATATCTTTGCACATCACCAGTACTGATTACCAAATCCAGATATCTGCTAGGGTCAATATTAGTTTCACGAACAAAGTCCTCAGCTGCATCTACACCAAACAATTTTACTGCTTCATCACCTATGGTATTCACATCAGCTCCTTTCACACATGCAGCAAAATCCAACAACTTCCCATAAGCGACATCATTATCCTCCGCTTTTCCTGATTTAACAAGATCCAAAAAAGATTGTTGCAATTCTGGAATCATTTCAGTAGGTGCAGCAAGAGCAAAAGTTACAATATTATCTAAATTATTCGTATCTAGTACCAAAAATTTAAGATCATCCCAGTTAGTAATTTCGCTCTTAAACGTGTGAGCATAATCCAATATTGCATCTATATTTTGCGATGTAATTACTGCAGATGCTAACTTTTTTAAATCGTAATCTCCAGATTCCTTAATCCATTCCAAAGTATTAGAAATGTTCACTGAGCCTTGTGCTAAATCTTCTTTTAATTTTTCATAATTCATACTTTATTACTCCAATCTTTAAATATTTGGAATAAATTTAACATAAACAACTAAAGTAGTCAAGAAATAACGAGCAAGTATTTATTCACTAGGTTTTTGGCGTCTCAAAATATCCCTTTTGTTTAAGTGATATGGCGCTGTCTTGAGTAATATGCGTTGCTGTACTAGATTAGCATCAATGATAGGCTCACCATCCTCAGTACGCATATCCAAAACAGTCAATACTTTGTTCCAGTTGTCATCTGGTGACAAAATCTCCAACTTTTCCCCAACCTTGAATCTATTGCGTTGCTCTATTAGAGTATACCCATCATCACGAGTGGGTTCCAGCACCTCAGCAATAAAATCGCTCGTAGCCACCGGCAAACTAGTCTCCAAATATTCTTTACCACTCTCTCCTAGATAAAATCCTGTAGTAAACTGCCTATGACTGGACTTTTCCAACTCTGCAACACGTGAGGTATCTTTGCGGTATGCTTCCCTATCCTTTTGACACATATCCAATGCTCTACGATACGCATTAACCACAGTAGCTACATAATAATTTGATTTCATACGTCCCTCTATCTTAAAACTCGTAACTCCTGCATCAATCATTTGGTCTAAGTAATCTATCATGCACAAGTCTTTACTATTTAAGATATATGTACTGCGTTCATCTTGTTGTATTTCGTATTTTTCGGTATTGCCAGCATCCGCTCTAGACTTTTCGGTAATATAATATTCCCAACGGCAAGCCTGTACGCACTGTCCTCTATTGCTGTCACGCCCAGCCAAATAATTTGATAGCAAACAGCGCCCAGAATAACTAATGCACATAGCACCATGCACAAATGCCTCTAATTCTACTGATTTTGGCAAAAATTCCCTAATCTCTTTTATTTCTTTTATAGACAATTCACGTGCTAAAATAATACGCTTTGCGCCTGCATCAGCCCAAAACTTTGCAGCATATTTATTACTAGCACACGCTTGAGTGGACAAATGAATAGGCAAGTTAGGCACATATTCTCTAGCCAATGACATAATACCCGCATCAGAGACGATAAGAGCATCTGCACCAATTTTTTCTAAATAGCACAAATACTCTGCTAATCCTTCAAAATCAGAATTATGTGCTTGAATGTTTACTGTGATATATGCTTTTTTGCCCAACTTGTGAGCGTAACTCACGTACTCCGCCAACTCGTCATTGGTAAAGTTATCACTAAAAGCACGCAACCCCCAACGCTTACCAGCAAAATAACATGCATCAGCACCATAATAAAATGCCGTTTCCAACTTGTCTCTGTCACCAGCAGGTGCCAATAACTCTAATTTTTGCATTGTCTACCTCCATTAGTAAATATTAATTTTTTCTCTTTGTAACTACAGCCAATCCATCACCAATATGCAAAATCTCAGTGTTAATATCAGGATCTTGCTCTAGCGTATTCAAAAATTCTCGCAACTGCTCAACAGTATGCTCAAAGCGAGGGAAAGGAATAGGTGCACCATCACGCACCATACCACGAAAGAGTACATTATCGCTAACGAATACTCCATCTGGTGACAGTAATGGCAAAATATCAGGCAACATCTCAAGGTATCTACCCTTTGGTCCATCTAAAAATATCAAATCAAATTGCTGTCCTCGCAATTTGGGCAACTCCAATACACAATCACCAACAATGATATTTACTCTATTTGTATAACCTAATTTATCAAAATTCTTCCGAGCCAACTCTATATTTGGTAAACTAGCCTCTAATTCCACAATATTTGCATCACAAACAGATAACATACAACTAGCAGAATAACCTATTGCCATTCCTATTTCCAAAATTGTCTTTGGCTTTTTGGTGCGACACAGGTTTTGCAGATATTCTCTAGTTGCTGGAACTATGACAGGTATATTATTTTGCCTAGCAAAATGCTCCATTTCATCTAGATAAGTCATGTCCGCGCCCCCTAGATTAGTCATCTATGATTATAGGTATTATGACTGGTCTACGCTTTGTCTTTTTATAAAAGAAGTTTGTAAGTGTTTTGCGAACACTTGCCTTGATTACTCCCCAATCTTCCTTGAATATACTAGGATCAGCTAGCGATTGTGTTACAATCTTTTTACCTTCCTCCACCAGTCCATTTATCTCATTGTTGTACGCAAAACCACGAGGTATCAACTCAGGTCCACTGACAATCTTACCCTTTGCAACATTAACTGTCATTACTACAATACAAACACCGTCCTCAGCAAGTTGTTTACGGTCCTTGAGCACTACGCTCTCAGTATCGCCGACACTATCACCATCTATCAGCCTACTACCAGCAGGTACATCAAACGCTGCTCTACGGAATAGATTTTTGTTTACCTCTACTACCATACCAATATCAGGTACTATTACATTTTGCTCTTTTGCTCCCATGCGCATTGCCAACTGTTTGTGAGTTTTGAGGTGCTTGTACTCACCATGAATAGGTATAAAATACTTTGGCTTTATCAATTTGTGAATGGTCATTATCTCATCTTGGCAAGCATGTCCAGATGCGTGAACATCAGCCAGATCATCATAAATCACATCTGCACCTTTTTTCATCAACATATTAATCATATCGTTGACAGGTTTTTCGTTGCCAGGTACAGGAGAACTACTAAATACAATAGTATCATTACTACCTATATTGATTCCAGTAAACTCACCGTTTGCCATACGAGATAATGCTGTAGACGGCTGACCTTGACTACCAGTAGCCAATATCAATATCTCATTGTCTGCATAATTTTTGCATCGGTCTATATCTATAATCAAGTCTTTGTCATAGCGTATCTCACCGATTTTCATAGATACTTCCATATTGTTGATCATACTACGACCAGCAAAAGCTACCCTACGGTGATATTTCTTTGCCAAATCCATCATTTGTTGCACACGATGCACATTAGACGCAAATGCTGTGATAATAATTCTCTTTGTAGTATTTGCCTCAAAAATCTTGTCAAGAGTCTCTCCAACTACTCGCTCACTCATACTGCTACCTGCACGCTCTACATTGGTACTCTCACACAACATTAATAGTACACCTTTTTGCCCTAATTCGCCCATACGAGCCAAATCAGTAGTCTCACCTGCTAGTGGAGTAAAGTCTATCTTGAAATCACCAGAATGGAAAACTACGCCAACTGGTGTAGTAATAGCCAAAGCATAAGCCCCAGCCACTGAGTGATTTACATTAATAAACTCCACGGTAAAGCAACCTATACGTACCACTCCGTGAGGATTGACTGCTACAGCTTTCATTTTTGACTTTGGATGCTCACGCAATTTATTCTCTATCAAGGCTATAGTAAGTCTACTGGCATACACAGGAGCCTTTACTGTATCCAAAAAGTAAGGCAAACTACCTATATGGTCCTCATGTGCGTGAGTAATTACAATTCCCTTTATCTGACTAGCATGTTGCTTGAGATATGACATATCTGGTATCACCAAATCTACGCCTGGCATATCTTCGTCAGGAAAACCTACACCACAATCTACTACCAAGATGTCATCACCGTATTTGAATGCTGTCATATTCTTGCCTATGCCATCGACTCCACCAAAGAACATTACCTGTAAATTTTTACTACTACGTTCTGCTGGATTTGAACGGATATCCCTACGAGTGATATTACCATTATCCTCATTAGTATTTCTCCTATTAAATACACGCTTTTTTATCCTGCCACCGTCAATTTGCTCAACTGATGCGGCCTGACTACTAACTGAGTTGCGCATATTTGCATTGTTAAAGTCTCGCTTTTTTACCTGAGATGCTTTTTCCTTGGTAGAATCTAGCGTCCCACCCACTATCTGAGCTGGCTCACTTTCATCAAGTTGCCCATTGTACGCTGGATAACCAGCAAACGCATCATTATTAGTCTTATTATTTTTATTCAATTTTTTATACTCCTTTTGTTATTTTTATTTTATATAAACGATCACATTATGCAAAATAACCAGCATAACAAAATACCAGTTATACACAAAATGCAAAATTAACTAAATTAACCTCAAACTATGTTTTTTAAATCGGCAAGCTTATCAAAATCCTCCAATTTACGTGGAGTAACAATTGTGTTTTTGTCCAAATAAAACTTGAGACCGTTGGCATAGAAAAATGCAGTATTGCCATATACATAATACAACAAAACACTACAAGGTATAGTAATCAATAAACCCACACCTGCAGTCAATACAAAAACAATTACATTCACTACTAACATTAAAAGAGTCAAAATGATAGCAGTACTAAACATAGAGCGAAAGGTCTTTGCCATACCACTCATACTATCTTTTAAACCTGCCCATATACCATTGTTTTTTGCCACTATACTACTAGCCCATGTACTAGTCACGCATATACGAATAGAAAACAATGCAAGTAGTATCAATACTATTATAAACGGAGCCAAGGCACTAACGATATCACCTAGCGCAAACAACTCAAGTGAGGCAAAAAAGGCAACAAGGATTATAATATCCATAGGAAGAACCACTAAAAGTCTTGCCAAAGCAAACTTGACAGAACGCCCAAAATTTTTTATAAAGCAACCGCCAAAAGCTAATCTGGAGTAACTACTCATGTTGCCATATATGCACTCTATACACGGTATCTGCATCAAGCCCAAATAAAACGAACCACCAATACCAATTATTACAAATAAACCAACAACAAATGGTATTAACTCTGCGGAATTTGCACTAAGTATATCCCAAAATTGTGTCATGATACTAGCAGTATCAGATAATATGTGTCCGCTATCAAAGTTTAAAAAGCCTGCAGAAACGGCATTTACAATTTGATCAAAAAAGCCACTGTCAACCAACTCCATAATCAGAGGATAACAACATGCCACTGCAATACCACATATCAACACGATGCCCAATAACATATATAGCATCATACGCCACATCAAACCACTGTTTGTAAATGTCAATCTTATTGTGTCTGTAAATAACATATATTATCCCCTATCTCAAATAGTACTTGCGATTATCATAACGCTTGATATCATAATGGTCAAAAAAGTTAACCATTCCCAATATGACAATGTATGGGAACAAGATGAGTATACTAACAATGTTAGTCAGCCAAACTATATCCAACCAGCACCCTAACACCGTCAACAGTATTGCTAATACAAAAGGCACAATCTCTGCTAAAAATATGTCCCAGCCACGCTTAGCAATAGCATGACTAGCATTCCCCATTGCCACGGTATACGGAGACCCCATAATAATGGAGTCTAAGCCAGCAAACATAAAGTAAGTAGTAATGCGGGCTTGCAACCACAACGCCACTACAGCAATTACCCAATTGACAATAGTACCAGCCACTGTAGGTACGCCGTTAATAGAAAAGATAAAATGCATTAAATAAATCAGTAGCAATGTCAGCAAGTTTACAACAAAATTGAGCACGATTACAAATAGCATTGTTTTTGTCACACCAGCCAAGTTGTAATTAATACCCCGCACATTGTGCCAGCTCAAATCAAACTTGCCTGTACGGAAATGTGCCTCCACCTTACCTATAAATAAACTAATAAAAATTAGCAATAACAATATACCAACTATTGAGAGTACCCAGTATAGCCAATCAGCAGAATATACCGCCAAAAACAAATCAGCAAATGTCTCGATTGTCAAATTGGGATATTGATACAAAGTCTCAAACAATGCAAAAGGTCGCATAAACAAACCACAAAACACAGCTGGAACTATTGCAAACAACAGTATATAACAAAAATTTTTTATATAATAAGATATAACATTATTTATCTTCAAATCAGCCACCACCTGTTGATTAATAAAATCATGAAATTTACTAGACAAAAATCATATATAGTCTACTCAAAACACAATGAGTGACATCATATCAAAATGCCAATATTTAACATAAAAATCAACCATATACGCTATACTCTAAACAAGTATATAACAGCAAGTGAAATAAATCAAATGTTTTTGATACCAAACTAAAAATAATTCTAACGATATATCTGTATTACTGGATTAAATTATATCACCAAGATAGCATTATGTCAACCCACATCACAATATTATGAGTTAATCCAAAATAACAAAAAGGTTGCAAAATTGCAACCTTTTTATATGTATAAACAAACATTTATTAACACAAAACTCTACTAGTTGTCGATATCTAGAGGTACAAATCCAATCTAGTATAGCCTGAATCAATACTAACACACAACACAGTAATGTGTCGGTATATTAATGCTTCGCTTAATCTACCTTTACCTCGGTTTAGATAGTAAATCGTCTTGCCATACATCATCTGTTTCGTCCGTTGTTGGATATAACCAATCTTGGTTACCTGCATCTGTCATGCCTAGCGAGATATCGCCACTGGTTCCTAGATTGAGCACTGTTCCTGTATTGCTTGGGTTGAATATTACTACATCATTGCCATGTAGTGCTGTCCCACCATTGAGAGTTGCGTTGTCGCTTGCTGTATAATATATGGTATAGCCGTTACCATTAAATGTACCTGCAAAGTTGTGTGTGCTATCCCCTATCGTTTGCCATACTTGGTCTAGGACTGTAGTGAGATACAAGTCTGTTGTTAGGTTAAATGTGGTACCCGCAAAGTCTATCCCTTCGCTCACTCGCTCTGCTATCCAGAATAGTTGAGATATATGCGTTATGTCATAACTACCAAATACAAACTTGTATTCTACATATATATCCATACTTGTACTGGCTGTAAAGGACCAATCTTCACTTGTACTCAATGAGTTACCACTTTGGTCTATCCACTCGCCAAACACTATTAGTGTATCATTATATGGATATGCAGATACTGTTACATTGTCTCCTACTGCGTACAAGCCTGTACCAGAGCCATTGGTTACATTTATTACCACCGCATTAGACAGTAGGTCTAGTCTATTGTTGGTAAACTTTGTGTTGTCTAGTGTATAAGCAGATAATGCAATGTCTAGACAAGTTTGGGTATTAAACCAATACCGTACATTGTTAGAGTTGCCATAAAATGCATATCTACCTATGTCATTAACATCACTAAACTCGTTGTAAAAAATCACTGTAGATAAATTGGAGCAATCGTTAAAAGCGTAATCTCCAACACTTAGCATACTACTTGGTAATGTAACTCCAAGTAATAAGTCCTTGGATAAGTAAAACGCTCCATAATCTGCTTGAGAAGCGCTGTATATTGACCTAACATAGTATGTAGTACCATTGTATACATAAGTATCTGGTATTACCAAACTAGCAGGTTCTGTACCCAGCATCTCTACACTATTTATAATTATATCTGTACTGTATGGGCTGGTACTTACATTATATGTGACTGGTTGTCCTAGACTATCTGTACCTGTAAACTGTGTAAAAGGCATAGACTCATATAATATCTTGGATAAATTTAAGTGTAATGCTGGGCGGACCCCTTGAGAAACATTTGGATAACTGGTAGCACTAGATGCACCAGTACTAACTATACCACAAACATATCTAGAACCGTTGTAGTGTGCAGTACGAGTCCAGTACGATGTGGTAGTATCTGTATCCACAACAGTACTGGTATTGCCGTCATAATTTGCTCTTTGTGC
>CALWPF010000011.1 GCA_944383355.1 uncultured Clostridia bacterium | reverse complement strand
GTTGATTTTAGTACCAAAACCGCACTTGGTGCATTGTCCAATTATCTAGAATGCGCTAATGAAAATAATTTCCAACCAATGCACATCAATTGGGGCTTGATTGCACCAATTGATGTACCAAAACAACAAAAAAAAGAGGCATTAGTCAATAGAGCAATGATAGAGTTATGCAAAATAAAGGAGACATTAAAATGGAAATGTTAGGAACAACTATAGTAGGTGTGCGTAGAGATGGTAAAACTGTAATAGGCGGTGATAGTCAAGCGACACTTGGAGATATGATATTTAAAAACAATGCAATAAAAGTACGTAAGATTTATGATGGTAAAGTAATTGTCGGCTTTGCTGGTAATGTGTCAGATGCTTTTGCGTTGTTTAGGAAATTAGAGGAATTGTTAAATAAATTTTCTGGGAATTTGCAACGTTGCGTAGTGGAATTGGCAAGGCATTGGCAATCTAGTGAGGGTATGTCGAGAAAATTGGAGGCAATGTTAATCGTAGCAAATAAAGATTTGTTATATGTTGTAATGGGAGATGGGAATGTAGTAGAACCAGATGATAATTTTATTTCAGTTGGTTCTGGTAGCGTGTTTGCTCTTGGCGCTGCTCGTGCTTTGTATGAAAATACAAAGTTAAGTGCTAGAGAAATAGTCGAAAAGTCATTAAAAATTGCATCAGAATATTGTATACATACCAATGACCACTTGGTTATAGAGGAGGTGGAATAGTATGGAATTATTGACGCCAAAAGAAATTGTTTCAGCGCTAGATAAATACATTATAGGTCAGGACAAGGCAAAAAGAGCCGTTGCTGTTGCCCTAAGGAATAGATACCGTAGGAGTCAGTTGCCAGAAGATGTGGCAGAGGAAATTACTCCTAAAAATATTATACTAAAAGGTCCTACCGGTGTGGGTAAGACTGAAATAGCTAGACGAATTGCAAAATTAGTTCGTGCCCCTTTTGTAAAGGTAGAGGCAACAAAATATACCGAAGTAGGTTATGTTGGTAGAGATGTCGAGAGTATGATTCGAGACCTAGTGGAAACTGCTATTAGGTTGGTAAAAGATGAAAAGTTTGAAGAGGTGAAAATACAAGCGACTCAAAGCGCCAATAAAAAAATTAGAGATATTATTTATGCTCGTTCAAAACTCACATTATCCGAACAACCAGAGAATTATCAGGAAGTGCTATTGCAAGAAATATCAGATGGCAAACATGATAATGATATAATTGAGATTGAGGTCGTAGATACGCCAAAGGCGATAGAAATTATCCCAGGTAATCAAGATAGCAATATTACCGATATGTTATCAGGTTTTATCCCAAAGCGTAAAAAACTGCGTAAAATAGCAGTAAAACATGCTAGGAATATGTTAGTCAATGAGGAAAGTTCAAGATTGATTGATATGGATGCTGTAACAGAAGAGGGAATGCGTAGAGCAGAGCAAGAGGGTATAATTTTTATAGATGAGATTGATAAAATAGCCATGTCTAGAGGTAATAGTAGTGGTGCAGATGTATCTAGAGAAGGAGTGCAACGTGATATTTTGCCATTTGTAGAAGGGTGTACTGTATCTACCAAGCATGGCACTATACGCACAGACTATATATTGTTTATTGCTGCAGGAGCATTTCATGTATCTCATATAGAAGATTTAATACCTGAGTTACAGGGGCGTTTCCCTATTCAAGTCGAGCTTGACAATTTGACAAGTAAAGAGTTTTACAAAATACTAACACAGCCTAAAAATGCTATCACAAAGCAACAGATAGACCTTTTAAAAGTTGATAATATTAATTTAAGTTTTGATGATGATGCATTAAAAAAGATAGCCGAAATAGCGGAGTTGGAGAATGAGAGTAATGAGAATATTGGAGCAAGGCGTTTGCACACAATTTTGGAGGCATTGCTTGAAGATATAAGTTTTGAGGCTGGCGGTGAACACCCTATGACTGATGTCAAGATAACAAAAGAATATGTAATGAAAGTATTGGAACCAACACTAAAGAAACATGATATGTCTCGTTATATAATGTAAGGAGTTATTTAAATGTATCAAAAACCAAAAGGTACTAGAGATATTTTGCCTAAGGATATTGCAAAATGGCAATTTATTGAGAAGATAATACGTGATACTGTAAGAGAGTTTAATATTAAAGAAATTAGGACACCTATTTTTGAAGATTCATCATTATTTTTACGTTCTGTGGGTGAGACTAGTGATATTGTTACAAAAGAAATGTACATTTTTGATGATCGTGGTGGTAGACAACTTGCATTACGCCCTGAGGGAACTGCTGGTGTCGTAAGAGCATGTGTAGAGAATGGCTTGTTTTCTAATGCGTTGCCATTAAAAGTATGGTATATGGGGAATAATTTTAGGTATGAAAATCCTCAAGCGGGACGTTACAGAGAATTTACCCAGTTTGGTATAGAATATTTTGGCACCTCAGATCCTAGTGCTGATTGCGAAACTATATTGGTCTTTAAGTCTGTTTTGGACAAGTTGCGGATTACCAACTATAGTTTACAGATAAATAATATTGGTTGTCCAGAATGTAGGAAAGAATATAACCAAGCTCTAAGATTATTTGCAAATCAACATGAAAATGAGTTATGTGAAGATTGCAAAAGAAGGTCAAAAGTTAACCCTTTGCGTATGTTGGATTGTAAAAAAGCAAGTTGTCAAGAGATTTTAAAACGAGCACCTAGACTAGAAGATTATTTATGTGATAGCTGTAAATCTCATTTTAATAGGGTTATTTCATTGCTTAAGTCTAACGGAATTAATTTTGATATTAACACACAATTGGTGAGAGGTTTGGATTACTATACTAAAACAGTATTCGAATTTGTTGCTGATATTGATGGAAAATCTATGGCTTTTGGTGGTGGTGGTCGTTATGACAATCTCGTGGGAGAAATTGGTAATGCTAATATTCCTGCATGCGGGTTTGGAATGGGGCTAGATAGGTTAGTATACCTTGTTGATGATGCACTACTTGCTAAAAATGATTTAATATACATTGCAAATTTGGGTGCTGTTGGTATGGACAAAGTTTTGCCTTTGGCTCAAGTTCTTCGTAGCGCTGGTCTGTCGGTCGAGACAAATATCTCTGGGCGTACCTTTAAGTCTCAAATGAAATATGCAGATAAAATCGGGGCCAGATTTATAGTTATAATAGGTGATGATGAAATTAGTAATGGTGTATTTACCGTAAGGAATTTGAATACTGGTCAAGAATGTACTGTCGACGGTTTAAATTTAGTGAAATACTTAAAATTAACAGATGAAGAATTAAAAAATATTATCAAATATGCTGATTTTTGATTGTTTTTTACTTTTAATTGTTATAAAATCATTTTGTTAATGGAAATTATTATATATTGAGGAGATTATTATGGCAGAAATAGAACATATAAATAATGATGGATTTAATGATATTGTGGCAAAGGGAGATGCCCCTGTATTGGTTGATTTTTTTGCTACATGGTGTGGTCCTTGTAAAATGTTGGGACCTGTATTGGAGCAGGTTGCTGATGAAATGGTTGGTAAGATTAAAATAGTGAAAATGGATATTGATGAATGTATGGATTTAGCTCAAGAGTATGGTATTATGAGCGTTCCCACAATGATTTTGTTTGATAAAGGCATAGAGATTGCTCGTATTGTAGGCTTTACTGGTAAGGCGCATATTATTGATACTATTAACTCAAAGTTAAAATAAAAGGGACTTATGCCCCTTTTTTTGTTTATTAAAATTAATGAAATATTGACTTTTTGAGCGAAGAGTGTTATCATTAAACAAATATTAAATCTAATTAGAGGAGAGTACTATATGAACCGTATTTATCTAGATAATGCGGCTACCACACCTATGAGTAGTGAAGTGCTAAATGAAATGATGCCATATTTTACTAGTGCCTATGGTAATTCCAGCAGTTTGCATGGTTTTGGTAGAGAGGCTAGAGCAGCATTAGATGTCGCAAGAGATAGGATTGCAAAAGGGATTGGCTGTGATGCTGATGAGATTTACTTTACTAGTGGGGCAACCGAATCAAACAACTGGGCTATATATGGGATTGCTTATGCAAACCGCAACAAAGGTAGTCACATTATAACCAGCAAAATAGAACACCCAAGCATTTTAAAGATTTGTCAAAAATTGGAGAATGAAGGGTTTAGAGTCACTTATTTGGATGTTGATCGTCAAGGATTTGTTAGAATAGATCAATTGCTACATTATATTGATGCTGATACAATATTAATTTCAATTATGGCAGCAAACAATGAGGTGGGCACTATTCAAAATTTGCAAGCAATAGCAAATATAGCAAAGGAGAAAGGAATTATTTTCCATACTGATGCAACACAGGCCATAGGTGCCATTAACCTAAATGTTCATGAAATGGGGATAGACTCATTGAGTATGAGCGCTCATAAGATTAACGGACCCAAGGGAATAGGTGCTCTGTATGTTCGCAAAAATGTACCGATTGTGCCATTTGTTTTAGGCGGCGAGCAAGAAAGTAATATGCGTGCTGGGACTGTAAATGTCCCTGGTATTGTTGGTTTTGGTAAGGCGGTAGAGATAGCTACTCGTGACATAATTACAAATTCAAAGAAAATGCGTCAGTTGCGTGATTATTTTATTAATGAAGTACAAAAAAATATAGATATGGTATATCTAAATGGTCATCCTATTCAACGTTTACCTAACAATGTGAGTTTGTCTTTTGCTATGGTTGAGGGCGAGAGTATACTTATGTTGTTAGATAGTGTGGGTATTGCAGTATCTACGGGTTCTGCTTGCTCTTCTGGCGCGCTTGAACATTCTCATGTTTTGCGAGCAATGCAATTACCTCTTGATTTGGCTCAAGGAACAGTTAGATTTTCCCTAGGCAAGTCTACCACAAAGGCCGATTTGGATTATACTGTGGCAGAGTTGGTTAAGATAGTGGCAAAATTAAGACAAATGTCTCCAATTTCGAGAGCACAAGTAGGCAAAATGACAGGAGGTGATCCAAAATGTACAGTCAAAAAGTAATTAATTTGTTTCAACATCCTGAAAATGTTGGTGTGTTGCGTGGCGCTAATGGCGTAGGAATGGTAGTTGACCCTGTGTGTGGTGATACTACTAAACTATACATTCTAATTGAGAATGATGTAATTGTAGATGCAAAGTTTAAAGTTTTTGGTTGCGTAGCATCTATCGCTGTGGCTGTTGCACTCACAAATATGATAAAGGGTATGAGTGTAAAAGATGCATACAACATATCTGATATCAATATTTTGAGCGACATAGATGGTTTACCTACAGAGAAACAACATTGTGCCGTGCTGATCTGTGAATGTTTGGACCGTGCTATCCAAGACTATAATAAAAAAATGGAAAAAGCGAATGACAAAAATTGATTATTTACAGTAATTTACATATTTAATTTCATAGTTTTGGCTAAAACTATCTTTAGCAAGGAGGTATGAAATGCTAAAAGATAGTTTGATTTTAGGTGTTTTATTGGGCACTTGTATAGGTATAATAATGATGGAAACTTGTAAACCTGTGCAAAATGCGGTAGAACAAGGAAAGCAAAAAGTAAAACAAACAATTGCAAAGATGTAGATGAATTGGAGAGTATATACTATACCCTCCAATTCAATTTTATTAAAATGTGTGATTTCATTTGCTAAGATTATATAAATATGATAAAATAAACTATCAAATCTGAGTAGGGGAGAGTGTTATATGCCTCGGAAAATGGGACTAGACCTTGGTGATGTGAATATTGGTATAGCGTTTAGTGACCCATTATGTATGTTTGCCAGTGGTTATGACAACTATCGTAGGAGAGACCTGACAACGGATTTGGATTATATTGCGGGTTTGATTAAAGACAAAGATGTCGATACTGTAGTTGTTGGTTTGCCGATTAATATGGACGGGACTAGTGGACCTCGTGTCCAAAAAACTCGTGAATTTTGTGAGGAATTAGCCAAGGTTACAGATGCTAAGATTGAGTATATGGATGAAAGACTGAGTACTGTCAGTGCACAAAAAATGTTGATTAGTGCTGATGTTAGTCGAGAAAATCGCAAAAAAGTTATCGATAAAGTTGCTGCTTCAATCATCCTACAAAATTATTTGGATAAAAAATATTAACACAAGGAGATATATATGAGTAAAGAACAAGACAACCCTATTCGTCGTTTATTGGATCCAAAGGATAGCGATCCTATTGTGCTTTATGATGAAAATGACAACAAGGTAGAGTTTGAACAAATCGCATTAATACCTTATGAGGAGAAACTTTACACTATTCTAAAGCCAGTGGAGAAGATGGAAGGAGTGGCTGACGATGAGGCAATAGTGTTTGCATTTGAGGAAGATGCTGATGATGACCAAATTTTAGTAGTAGAAGAAAATGATTCAATAATAGATGCGGTCTTTGATGTGTACAATAAGTTGGTTGATGAGCAGAAATAAGTCTATTAAAAATGAAGGTAGCTACAATAAACTGTTGCTACTTTTATTTTTTCTCAAAGATATCAATAATTTGTTCATTAAAGTACTATTTAGTACTTGATTTATCAGTGAAAATGTGATAAAATCTCATTCGTTGAAATACTACACACCTTATGCTATTCAGTTGCGGTTGCCTATTTCATAATGTTAGTAAATAGGTTGTGACTGGAGTTTTAACGCATTTGGGAGGATTAAAAACAATTTGAGGAGGAAAAATTAAAGTGGCAATTTCAATAAAACAATTGCTTGAGGCTGGCGTGCAGTTTGGTCATCCAACCAGGCAATGGAATCCAAAGATGAGCAAGTATATATTTGTTGCTCGTAATGATACTCACATTATAGATTTGGAGCAAACTGTAGTTTTGGCAGAACAAGCTTATAATTATGTTCGTGACATGGTTGCATCTGGTAAGTCTGTATTGTTTGTGGGTACTAAGAAACAGGCAAGTGACGCTATAAAAGAAGAGGCTGAGCGTTGTGGTATGTATTATGTTAATACCCGTTGGCTTGGTGGTACATTGACAAATTTTAAGACTATACGTAGTAGAATAGATCGTTTGAATAAGTTGAACCAAATGGAAAAATCCGGAGAATTTGAGTTGTTCCCTAAAAAAGAAGTTTTGCAATTAAAAGCTGAGAGGGATAAACTTCAAAAGAACTTGGGCGGTATCAAGGATATGACAACTTTGCCTGGACTTATGTTCGTGGTAGATCTCAAAAAGGAGCATATAGCTATAAAAGAGGCAAGGATGTTAGGTATTCCTATTGTGGGTTTGGTTGATACTAATTGTGATCCAGAGCTAGTAGATGTGGTTATTCCAGGTAATGATGACGCTATACGATCAGTAAAATTGATTGCTGGCATGATTGCTGACGCTGTTTTGGAGGCAAAAAACGGAGTAAGTCAAGCTGACTTGGACTCTGCTAGTCAAGCAACAACAAAATCTGATGAGATGATTGATGAGAATGGCGAGAAAGTAACTAAAAAAGTTTTTAAGAAAGCAGAGAAAGAAGAGGAGAAAGCTGTAGAGGATTCTGCCGAAAATGTTGAGGCGACAAAAACAGAGATTACAAAAAAGCCTGCAACAGCAAAAAAAGATGAGAAAGCAGATAAATCAACAAAAAAAGATAAGGCAGATGAGGTTGAGTCTAAGCCTGTGAAGAAAATTACAAAGAAAGTCGCTACAAAAGTGAACGAATAATAAATTGGAGGAGTATTATGACAGTAACCGCAGAAGATATCAAGACTTTGCGTGCACGTTCTCAAGCTGGAATGTTGGACTGTAAAAAAGCTTTAGAGGCATGTGATAATGATATGGAAAAAGCTATGAATTGGTTAAGAGAAAAAGGTAAAGCAATCGTAGCAAAAAAAGAAGGAAGGATTGCCGCAGAAGGTCTAGTAGAATCTTACATTCATTTAGGGGGCAAAATTGGGGTTTTGCTTGAGGTAAACTGCGAAACAGATTTTGTTGCCAAGGGAGATAAACTCAAAGAGCTAGCGCATGATATATGTTTACAAATAGCTGCTAGTAAACCTCTTTTTGTGGATATCGCAGATGTTGATGAAAAGGCTTTAGAAGAGGAGAAGAAGGTATATTTAGCACAGTCACTAAATGAGGGTAAGCCTGAGGAAGTCGCTAAAAAAATTGTTGAGGGACGTATTAAAAAATATTATAAAGAAGTATGTCTACTAGAGCAAGACTATTTTAGGGATCCAACAAAGACTGTTCGGGATTTGGTAAATGATGCCATTATGGTAATTGGCGAAAAAATTACTGTCCGTAGATTTACTCGTTATGAGATGGGCGAAGGCTTGACAAAGCGCCAAGATGATTTTGCAGATGAAGTACAAAAACAAATGCAAGATAAGTAGTTAAATAAATATCTACAAAAAATGTTCCTGTATAGGGACTTTTTTGTTATATTTCATTTGCCAAAATTGGTAAAATAAAGTACAATAAACTATTAATGAAAGGAGTTTATTATATGTTTAATAATAAAGATGTAGAACTATATGCTGATTTAAAAGCTAAATTACAAAAGCAAATAGACCATTTTGCTAGTGAACTGTTATCTATTAGAGCTGGTAGGGCTAACCCTAGATTGTTAGATAAAGTTATGGTGGATTACTATGGC
Organism: uncultured Clostridia bacterium; assembly: GCA_944383355.1. Lineage (GTDB taxonomy): Bacteria > Bacillota > Clostridia > Christensenellales > UBA1242 > RUG666. The sequence continues at coordinate 43,169 of CALWPF010000011.1, read as the reverse complement.
ACTATGACGCCTCTGCCTCAAATGGCTAATATTTCCGCACCAGATCCTCGCACTATTATGGTCTCATTGTGGGATATAAGTATGCTAAAAGAGGTTTTAAAAGCTATTCAAGCAAGTGATTTGGGGTTGAATCCAAGCGATGATGGAAAGGTTATCAGATTATATGTACCTAGCCCAACCGAAGAGCGTCGTAAAGAATTAGTGAAAATGGTGAAAAAATTTGCTGAAGATAGTCGTATCAATATGCGTAATGAACGTAGGGATACATTAGATGAGTTCAAAAAACTTAAGAAAAATTCTGAAATAACTGAGGACGATTTGGCTTTGGCAGAAAAAGAAGTACAAAAGATACTAAACAATTATACTGATCAAGTAGATAAAATGCTTACAGACAAAGAAAAGGAAATTATGGAGATATAAATTACCTTTATTCTTTGTATTGTTTATGAAAAATGTGCAAAAATAATATTTAGTATTACAACTTTTTAGTATTTTGCACATATTATTTTATAGAGGGTAATTAATGTCTTTTTCCAATAATAAGGTAAAAATTAATCGCAAGTTAGATTTGTCCAGACTTCCTGTACATATTGGCATTATATTAGATGGAAATGGTAGATGGGCAACACGCAAAGGGCTTCCACGGAATATGGGGCACAAGGCTGGTTGCGAGAATGTAAAGAGAATAGTTCAACATATTTATGATTTAGGTATTAAATGCGCTACCTTTTTTATGTTTTCTACAGAAAATTGGAAAAGGCCAAAAGAGGAAGTTGATGGCATATTTAATATAGTGCGTGAGTACTTAGGGGAGAGTGCCGAACAGTTTGTAGAAAAAGGTGTAAAGATTTCCACTATGGGGGATATTACGAAACTTCCTGACGATTTGTTTAACAAGTTGGTGGAGTGCGTTGCTAAAACGGCTAAATGTAGTAAATTTAATTTGAATCTTGCCATAAATTATGGCGGAAGAGATGAAATAATTAGAGCAGTCAATCAAATTGTTGAGAATGGGCAGAAATTAAACAACATAGATGAATTCAAACAATACTTGTATTCAAAAGATTTACCTGACCCAGATTTTATAATCCGTACTAGTGGCGAAATGAGGATTAGCAATTTTATGTTATATCAAATGGCGTATAGTGAGTTTTACTTTACACCAACATTGTGGCCTGATTTTAGCGAAAAAGAATTGCAAAAAGCTTTAATAAATTTTCAAAATAGGAAACGCCGTTTTGGCGGTTTGAATAAAAGTTAAGGGGAAATACTAATGAATAAGACAAATAAAAATGCGCCATTACCAGAAGAACCAAGTGCGCCAGTAGTAAATAATCCAGCTAATTTTACATCAAGGATATTGTCTTCTGTTGTTATTTTGGCAGTTTTAGTAGGTTTTTTTATACTGAGAATGGTTACAGATTATGCGTTTGATGTGTTTTTGGGCTTTTTGATGCTGGTATCGGCACTGGAAATAGAAAATTTAATGCGTAAGATGGACAGGCCTACCTATTTAGTAGTGATAGGAGGTTTCCCAGTACTTGCATTTTTCTTGACTATTATTGCAGTAAATTTGGGTTTAAATGTTTTAGAGTATTTACTGATTAGCATAATAGCTTTGGTTGTCATTTTTGTTTTATGGTTTGCTGTACCTTTAATCTTTAGTAAGCAAACAAAAAAATCAATGGCAGATGATGGTTATAGAGGAAGTTTGGTTTATTATACATTCAGTAAGAGTTTAAATACAATTTTTGTATGTATTTGGCCAACTTTGTTGATGAGTTTTGCTTTTATAATTAATCACTTTACAGCGATGCAAGTTGCTCAAGATTCTTATTTGGTAGCATATCAGTCTACTACTGATTTGGGGCTATTTGGACTAGTTTTGCTTTTTGTTACCACAATGTTTGCTGACACATGTGCAATGTTGTCTGGAAGGTTGGTAAAGTCCTCAAAGATTAGTATGCAAAAATTGGGTCCTGGTAAATCTTGGAGTGGTTTGGTTGGTGGCATTTTAGGTGCTATGCTGGGAGCTATAATTGTTTTTGTTATTTTCAATAGTTTTAGTGGATATAATTCGCTATTTGGCGTGGTTGGTTTAAATGTTTGGTGGATGTTGCTCGCTGGTTTGTTCTGTGGAGTTTTGTCAATGTTGGGTGATATATTCTCATCATTTTTCAAGCGCAGAGCTGGAGTCAAAGATTACAGCCAAATCATACCAGGACATGGTGGAATAATGGATAGAATAAATGGATTAGTTGTCAACAGCGTTGCTGTATTCACCGTTATGGCAATCTGTTTTGGATAATAATGATAGAATAATGCAGATTAGAATATAATAAAATGTATTATGTTATGTCATAAATTTAATGAGTTTTCTTTGAGTTTTTGGAGGTAAAATGGTAGCATTACTTGCTGATTTCGCTGGTGTTATGTCTACAGTCTTGTATATAGTTATTGCTATTTTAGTATTGCTACTGATGATTACCATACATGAGTTGGGACATTATACTTTTGGTAAACTATTGGGTTTCAAGATCAATGAATTTTCCATTGGTTTTGGTAAGGCCATATTTAAAAAAACTTTAAAAAGTGGTGAGGTCTTTAGCATTCGTATTTTCCCATTAGGGGGGTATTGTGCCTTTGCCGGGGAAGATGAAGATGATAAAGACCCTGGAGCTTTTAATAATCAAAAGCCATGGAAAAGACTAATAGTTCAGTCTGGTGGTGTTGTATTTAACTTTGTGAGTGCGATTATATTCGCATTTATTTTACTAGTTAGTTTTGGATATGATATTCCACAAGTAAAAGCGATTGATGATTATTGTGTTGAACAAGCTGAATTGACTGGTCACGATATGGTTATGGTCGACGATGTTATTAGACAGGTAAATGGTATTAATGTGGATTATGTAACTGGAAATACTTTTGTCGAGTTGGTTGGACAATATGGGGTGGGAGATGAATTCACACTCACTGTTGATAGAGTAGTAGATGGTAGAGTACAATCAGTTACATTGAATGTTACTAAGTATTTAGACCCTAACGATGCTTCCAACACTGCTGGTTTGCTTGGAATAAGTCAAACTGGAGCATATGTTTATAGTTTTGTAGAGGCATTAGCAAAATGTGTTCCTCTGGCGGCAGCAATGGCTTGGCAAGTTTTGGTATTCTTATTCCAGTTAATAACAGGTCAAGTAGGACTTGCTGATGTAGGTGGACCAATTACCACTGTTACGACAATCGCCGAATATACGCAAATTAATGTGGCAAATTTATTTGTATTTTTACCTTTTGTTGCTGCTAATTTGGCAGTATTTAATATACTACCATTCCCAGCGCTAGATGGCGCTAGAATGGTATTCACTACAATAGAATGGATAAGAGGTAAGCCTGTCAATAGGAATGTTGAGGGAATGATACATTTTGTGGGACTTTGTATCTTGCTAGCATTTGTTGTTGTAGTAGATTTATTTCATATACTATCTTAGAGAGGTTGGTATGTTACAACTGAGACAAATTTTAAATAATGAAGGGTTTCCAGATAATAAAGTACGTTTGCATGATGTCAATTACAGCAAATCAAAAGATGAGTGTACTTTAAACTTTATTTATCCAGAGGCAAATAAACTCTCTGATGACGAAAAAGAGACAATTACAAAATCATTGGCGCCCATATTTCGTGATGTATGTAAATATTCTACTAATTATCATTGTAGCGTTTTGGATACAGATAATCTTTGTGATGCAATTCAAATGTTTTTAATGGATGAATACAAGGCTTTAAGTTCTGTTATCACAAAAAATGACTTATCTTTTTCAAAAATAGATTCTAAAATCATTGTTGATATATCATGTGACGAAATTACAGCTAATATATTAGGGGCAAAAGGATTTATAGAAAATTTAAGTAATTATCTAAGTAATAAATTTTTTCTTCAATTTGATATTAATATAAATCCTAATAAGGCTACAACATATGAAGATTTGACACAAAATACAAAAAAACAAGATACAAAAAATAGTTTAGCGTGGATTTTGTCAGAGGAAGATAGGATAAATAAAATTGAAGTGGCAGAAGTGCAAACATTCTATGGTAAACCAATAGATATTGAACCTGTTTTTATTGCACAATTACCTCATTCTGACAGTGAGAATGTTGCATGTGTGGGAACTGTTAGCCGCATCTCAACTGTTAAATACCAAAAGAAAACTGCAAATCAAGAAGATGTCGGTGTAGAAAAAATTCGTTATAGCTTTACGCTATCGGATCCAAGTGGTAAAGTAAATGTAGTCATGTTCCCTAATGATAAAGATTTGGAGAGGTTGTCTTTAATACAAGAAGGGCAAGAAGTTATGGTTATGGGGTTAACGAGTACATATAATGGTAACTTTAACCTGCGTGTCAAATCGATTAGTTTGTGTAAAATTTTGACAAAAGATTGGCAGTATATTTATAGAAGTGCGAATGACGACTATGTATTTGTAAGACCGAATCCAATTTACGAAGTTACGCAAATGGATTTGTTTAGTATGGGGAATGCAAAACCAAGTATTAGTGAATATTGGAATAACCACACGGTGGTGATGTTTGACTTGGAAACAACAGGTTTGGATCCTAATAGTTGTCAAATTATTGAGATTGGGGCAGTAAAAATTGTAAATGGCGCTTGTGTGGAAACTTTTCAAACTTTAGTAAACCCAAAGGAGCCTATATCAGCTGAAATAACTAACATTACTCACATAACTGATGAAATGGTCGCAGATGCTCCTACAATAGATGAGGTAATGCCTGATTTTTACAAGTTTGTAGAGGGCACAACATTGAGTGCATACAATATTAGTTTTGATTCACAATTTTTAAAAGTAATAGGTCAGAAGTTAAGATTTAGGTTCGATAATGAGCAAATAGATGCATTAGACTTGGCTAGGCGTAAAATACCTTCTTTGCACAATTACAAATTAGGAACAGTAGTAAAAGCTTTGGGAATAGTATTAAATGATGCGCACAGAGCATTAGCAGATGCTGTTGCTGCTGCAAAAGTTTTTATTAAACTAATATAAAACTATTGATATTTTTTTTTGATTATGTTAGAATAAATACATAGCATATGGACTATGAGTGGGCTTGCCCACTCATAGTTTTTAAAGAATGACCTTGTAAGGAGTATAAATATAATGATTAGTAGTAAAGATTTTTTTGCTGCACTTGAGGACTTGGAAAAAGAAAAGAAGATTGACAAAGAGTATTTCATTACAGCACTTGAGAGTGCATTAATGAGTGCATATAAAAAAGATTTTGGAGAAGCACAATCAGTTAGTGTAAAGCTCAACCCAGAGAAGAACACAATAAAAGTCGTTGCATACAAGACTGTTGTTGAGGAAGTATTGGATCCAGATAAGGAGATAAGCGTAGAAGAGGCAAGAGCCATAAAACCAAGTTATAAGGTTGGTGATATAGTAGGTCAAGAGGTTACTCCTAAAAACTTTGGTAGGATTGCGGCACAGACAGCTAGACAAGTTGTGATGCAAAGACTTAGAGAAGCCGAAAGGGGTAATGTGTTGCAGGATATAAGTGCAAAATCTGAACAATTGACCACAGCTATAGTGAGAAGGATTAATGGCAAAGATGTTTACCTTGAATTGGGCGGGTTTGAGAATGAAGGATATCTTGCTGAAAATGACCAAATACCTGGGGAAAGATTCCAGATAGGTGATAGAATAAGAGTATGCATCAAGCGTAGTAAGGAGCAGGAGATTGCTGGTCAAGTTGTTGTTCCTGTTACTAGAGCTAGTGCAAACTTTGTTCGAAAACTGTTTGAGTTGGAAGTACCTGAGTTAGAAAGTGGTGAAGTGGAGATAAAAAGTATTGTAAGAGAAGCTGGGTTTAGAACAAAAATTGCAGTTTATAGTAGTGATACAAATATTGATCCAGTTGGGGCTTGTGTTGGTAATATGGGTAGCCGTATTAACAATATTATATCCCAAATTAACGGTGAGAAGATTGATGTCATTAGATGGTCAAGTGATGTATTTGAATTTATAGCAGCTGCATTAAACCCCGCAGAAGTAATTAGTGTGGAAATTGACGAACTAACAAAGAGTAGCAAAGTGATAGTGCCAGATAATAAACTTAGTTTAGCTATAGGTAAAGGTGGTATGAATGTTCGTCTAGCGGCGAAGCTGACTGGTTGGAAAATTGATGTAAAAAGTGAAAGTTCTGTTGCAGATAGTGTCTCAGAGAATGCTGACAGTTTCTTAAAATTTTCGACCTCATTAGATGATAACAAAGGTGATAATATTGACATTTTTGAAGATTTAGAAACTCTTGATTAAGGAGATTATATGTCGAATATCAAAAAAAAACCAGAAAGGATGTGCGTAGTTTGTAGACAGATGCATCCAAAAAACGAATTAATTAGGTTGGTTTTAGTCAATGGGCAAGTACTTATTGATGAAACTCAAAAAATGCAGGGAAGGGGCGTTTGGCTGGATAAAAATATGGACTGTATCATAAACGCTGAAAAACGAAAGACATTAAATAGAGCATTCAAGAGAGATGTTGATTCCCAGATATATAAAAAACTGGAGAGTATGATAAATGGATGAAATGATTGCAAATCGTTATATAGGATTAGCATTAAAGTCTGGAGATGTTATTTATGGATTGGATAATATAAAGAGGGATTTGTCAAAAATTCATTTGATTATTTGTTGCAAGACTGCTTCTAGTAATTTGTATTATTCTTTAATGCAGATTAGTATGACGAACAAATTACCATTGTATCAACTGAATGATTATACGCTTGATGAGTTGCTAAATACCTCTAATTGTAAGGCTATTGGTATCACTAATCCACATCTCGCTGGACAAATTAAATTGGTTTTAGAAAGGGAGTAATTAATTTTGGCAGTACAACAAACTGAAAACAAACAAAAAAGAACTATTAGTTTTGATAATTTGAGGAAGTTGTCTCAAATTAATAATACAGATTTGAACAAAATGAATACTATGGCAGAAAAGATGCGGAATCAAGTGGAGAACGTAAGTAAAAACATTCGTGAACATTTGAAAGGGAAGGAGATTAAATCTGTTATAGATTTGAATGAGACAAACTCAAAAAAGGTTGCAGAAAACATGCAGCCTGTTTCCGTATCTGTTACTAGTAATAACACTGAGCGCAATAGTAATAAAGGTTATTTTGCGAGAAATGATGGCAAAAATTATGATAATAAGAAGGGACAAACATCAAAAAATCAAGGTAGGGGCAACATAAACCCTGACAAGAAACCTTTTAGACAGACAGGTAAACCAGAGACCTTGGAAAGAGCGGAAAATGTATTTAACTCCGCTCAAAAGCGCACATTTGATAAAAGAAGAGATGATAGGAAAGAGCGTAATTATGAGCGAGAAGGTAAGTCTCGCAAAAATTTGATGCGTAGAGGATTATTGGAAGAAAGCAATATTTCAGAAAGAATTAGAGCCAATAGGAAAATAAAGAAGAAACAAAAAGAAGTAGATGTTGTTGTCGCTGCACCTATTACTCATGCTGTGATGACTACTAATACCATTACTGTTAAGCAATTGTCAGAAAAAACAGGTAGGTCAGTTGCTGAAATTTTAAAGCAATTGATGGTATTGGGTATGATGTCAAATTTAAATAGCTCTATTGATTTTCCTACAGCAGAACTCGTATGTAGTGAATTGGGGGTAGTATTGGAGCAAAAATTAGAGAAGTCGTATGAGGAGCGTCTTGCCGATGAATTTATGAATGTTACCGATAGCGAAGAAGATGAGCGCAATAGCATCAAACGCCCTCCTATTGTTACAATACTTGGTCATGTCGATCATGGTAAGACCTCTTTGTTAGATTACATTCGTAAGAGTCACATTGCAAGTGGTGAAGCTGGTGGAATAACACAGCATATTTCTGCATACCAAATAGAAAAAATGGGACGTCCTATAACCTTTATAGATACACCTGGTCACGAGGCGTTTTCGGCGATGAGAGCAAGAGGAGCGAGCGTTACTGATGTGGCAATTTTGGTTGTAGCTGCAGATGATGGCGTAAAACCACAGACTGTTGAGGCAATTAAACATATTCGCAGTGCTAATGTGCCAATGATTGTAGCTATTAATAAAATAGACAAACCAGAGGCTAATCTAGAACGAGTTAAAGAACAACTAGTTAAAGAAGATGTCATTCCAGAAGAATGGGGTGGAGATGCTATTATTGTTCCTATCTCTGCATTAACAGGTGAAGGCGTTGATAAGTTGTTAGAAATGATATTATTGGTAGCTGACTTAAAGGAGTTAAAGGCTAATCCTAATAGACATGCTCTCGGTATGGTGATAGAAGCAAAACTGGATAAAGGCAAGGGACCAATTGCAACAGTAATTATCTTGAATGGTACATTGCATGTTGGTGATACAATCATATCTGGTATGCATGTTGGAAAGGTAAGAGCCATAATAGATGATAAAGGTAAAAATATTCGCTCTGCTCCGCCAAGCAAGCCAGTGTCAATACTTGGTTTAGATGGAGTACCCAATGCAGGTGATCAATTATATGCTGTAGATGAAAAATTGAGCAAAAATGTCTTGGCTGAGAGAAAGCGTAAGCAACAAACCGAGTTAATAAATGCAAAATCTACTATATCTGCCGAAGAATTTTTAGCGAAACATGCAGAAGATGAAAAGAAAGTTCTATATTTAATAGTAAAAACAGATGTACAAGGTTCATTTGAGGCATTGACGGCAATACTCAACAATATTAATAATGATGAGGTTAGAGTGGAGTGTATACACGGGGGTGTTGGTGCTATAAATGAAACTGATGTTTTATTGGCAAAGACAAGTGGTGCAATTTTAATAGGTTTTAATGTAAAACCTGACGCAAAAGCAGCAATTTTGGCTGAGCAAAATAAAATAGAAATTTTACAAAGCAAAATAATATATCAAATTACAGAAGAAATTTCGAAACGAATAAAAGCTATGCGTGCGCCTGTGTTTGAAGAACGTATAATCGGACATTGCGAAGTCGTTAGAGTTTTTAAAATCAGTAGAATTGGTACAGTCGCTGGTTGTGTTTGTAAAGACGGTAAAATAACTAAAAATTCTAGAATAAGGTTATTTAGGAAAGGCGTTCAGATGGTCGAAACTACTATTACTACTTTACAAAAAGATAAAAATGATGTAAAAGAGGTATCTGCTGGTATGGAATGTGGAATAAAGTTGGAAGGTTATAATGATATATTGTTAGAAGACACAATAGAAGCTTTTATTATGGAACAGGTAGAGAGAGATTAATCTTGGAGGTTGTTTGGTATGGAAAACAAAAGATTGGATCGAGTGAATAGTGAAATAAAAAAATCTATAAGTAATATCATATCACAACAAATCAGGGATCCTAGAGTTAATGGTTTAATCACAGTAGTTAGTGTTGATACAAGTAATGATCTTAGTCACTCAAAAGTTTTAGTGAGCATATATGCAAGCGATAAGAGACAAGAAATGAGCAGTTTTAATGCGTTACAGCATTCCGCTGGTTTTATTCGAAAAAATTTGGCGAAGATGGTTGATTTACGCATTGTTCCAGAGTTGCATTTTAAGCTTGATCATGGTTATGAAGAATCAGAAAAGATGGATAGATTATTAGCAAGTTTGGATATACCAAAGGAGGAATAGGCTTGACAAAAAAGGCTTTTGCAGAGAAACTTTTACAAGAATGTTGCAAAGCAAGGAGCGTTGCTATTATGGGACATAAATCCCCTGACTTTGATTGCATAGGCTCATGTGTCGCAATGCATAGAATATTACAAAAAATGGGGATAACCGCAGATATCTTTGTGGATAAGGAATTGGATAACTCCTTTACGCCAATAATAACAGGGCTTCCTATATATGTTGAAAATGATAAGAAGTATGATTTGGTAATCGTTGTTGATTGTTCTGATATTGGTTCCGCTTTGTTTCCTGTAAATGAGGCAAAAGTTTTTAATGAGGCAAAAATTACTTTTAAAATAGATCATCACATATCAGGCAAGGACATTAATTATGCAACTTATAATTATGTCGATGAAAAAGCGAGTAGTGCCTGTGAAATTATATTCTATATGTTTAAAGATATTGTAAAGTTTGATAACGAGATAGCCAAAGCTCTGTATTTGGGTATCTATACCGATACTGGTGGTTTTAAATACTCCAATGCAACTTCAAAAACTTTTGGTGCACTTGCAAAAATAACTAAGTATGATTTTGCTGGAGATAAGTTAGTGCATGATTGTGTGTCTTTAATATCCCAGAATGCTTTAAAGTTAACACAAATTGCCTTCCAATCTATAAAGTTTTTTCATAACAATGATATTGTAGTTTCTACTATAAGAAATGTTGATTTTGTTAATAATAAATGCGAAATTGAGAGTTGCAAGTTTATGCCATCTTATTTACCAAATATTGATGGAGTTAAGGTAGCAATTTCTATAACTGAAAAAATAAAGAATGAATACAATATCAGTTTGCGCACCTCATGTGACAATATAGATGTTGCAAAGATTGCATCTAGATTTAATGGTGGTGGTCATATCCGAGCTAGTGGATTAACTTTAAAAGGTAATTATGATAAGGCTTTGAATGCGTTAATATTAGAGTGTATTAAGGAAATAAAATAAATGAATGGCTTTTTTAATATAAACAAGCCCGCAGGTATGACTTCTGCTCAAGTTGTAAATATTGTAAAACGAATATTAGGGAAAAGACTAAAAGTAGGCCATATGGGCACTCTTGATCCTATGGCTACTGGAGTGTTACCTATAGCTGTTGGTCGTGCAACACGCTTATTTAATTTTTTATTAAACAAGCGAAAAACTTATATTGCAACTTTTGAATTCGGTTACTTGACTGATACTTTAGATAAGACAGGTAACGTGTTAAAATGTGGGTGTGATATACCTAGTTTTGAAAAAATCGATAGCTCACTATGTAGTTTTATTGGGGAATTGGAGCAAATCCCTCCAATTTACAGTGCAAAATCTATAAATGGTGTTCGAGCTTATAAAATTGCCAGAAGTGGAAGGAAAGTTGAACTAAAAAGTAGCAAAATAACCGTATATGAGTTTAAGATATTAAAACAAATAGATGAAACTAAGTATCAGTTTGAAATTGAATGCAGTGCAGGAACTTACATAAGAAGCTTATGTAGGGACTTGGCTCAAAATTTAGGTACATGCGCAACAATGATTGATCTAGTTCGAACAAAATCAGGTAATTTTGAAATACAGGATTCTATTCCTCCAGATAAAATTTCAGAGCGTTTTTTGTATTCAATTGATTTTGTTTTGGACGATCTACCAGTTATTGAATTTAATCAAGCAGAGTTAAGAAACTTGCTTGACGGTAAACTTGTATATTTGCACAATGATGACTTGTTGACATCTTCGGATTTTACTTTTAGAGCTGTGTCAGATAGCAAATTACAGTGTTTGTGCATTGTCGACAATAAAAGGGTGGTTCCCAAAGTATGGTTAAGGTAGGTAATATAAAATGATAAGATTTGGTCCGTCAGGTAATTGTGATGCTTTTTATGCTGCTGGTTACAAAGAATCTATTCAAATGCCAGAGTGGCTCAATAAAATGGGGTTGAATGCCTATGAATATTCTTTTACTTTGGGGAGATATCTTTCTGATTCCACGGCGAGGATATTGGCGCAAGAGGCTCAAAAATATAATGTAAAGATAAGTGTACATGGTCCCTATTACATTAATTTTTGTAATGATAGCGATGTGTCGATTGAAAATAATACAAAGTTTATATTAAACTCTGTACGTAGTTTAAAAATTTTGGGTGGTGATCATTGTGTGTTTCATATCGGCGCTCAAATGAAACTTAGTAGACAAGAAGCATTATCAAATTTGGAGAAAAATTTTAAAGACTTTTTGGAATACTACCATGAATTAGGGGATTATGAAGATATATATTTGTGTCCAGAAACTATGGGAAAATATAGCCAAATTGGCACTCCAAGTGAAATATTTCGAATTTGCAATTGGGATAAAAATCTAATACCCACATTGGACTTTGGACATATAAACTGCATAATGCAAGGGGCTCTTAAAAATAAAACTGATTTCATTCGAATTTTTGAGGAAGGCATTGAAACTATAGGATTTGAAAAGATGAAAAAATGTCACATACATTTTTCCAAAATCAAATATGGACCAAAGGGTGAAATAGCACATTTGACATTTGATGATAATCAGTATGGACCCAATTACGAACCTTTTTTGGAATCAATAATAGATTTAGGACTCGAGCCTACTGTTATAAGTGAATCAAAAGGTACCCAAGGACCAGATGCTAAAGTAATGTCTGAGTATTATAAAAGTTGTTTGTCAAAATGAATTTAAATTCATCTTGTTGATTTTTAAGCGAATTTATGGTAGCATTCTATAATAAATAATTAATAGGTAAAGGAGAAAATGAATGATTTCTGCATCAGATTTGAGAAAAGGTATGTGCTTTGAACGTAATGGACAAATTTATACCGTTATGGATTTTGAGCACAATAAACATGGACGTGGTTCTGCTGTTGTTTGGGTAAAAATGAAGAATGTCCAGACAGGAGCAAGTGTAGAGGATACTTTTAATCCTACTGATAAGTTTGAAAAAGTAAGTTTTGAAGAAAAAGAAATGACTTATCTATATAATGATGGAGATGTTTATTACTTTATGGACCCAGAAACTTACGAGCAGTTTCCTTATGACAAGGCTATGGTGCAAGATGCTCTGCCTTATATTCTGGAGAATACAAATGTAATAGTTAAATTTTTTAAGGGAAAAGTTTTTAGTGTATCACCTCAATTGTTTGTCATATTGGAGGTAAAAGATTGTGAACCAGGTATTCAAGGGGACACAACAAAGGCTACATTTAAACCCGCAGTCATGGAGACTGGGTTGAATGTACAAATACCTTTGTTTATAAATAAAGGTGATAAAATTAAAATTGACACAAGAACTGGTGAATATGTTGAGAGAGCGTAGCAAATACGCTCTTTTCTTTTTTAATACTAGTATCTGTTCTAATTTTACTTATGAGTAAATAAAATAAATTAAGGAGGGGATATGATTACCCATATATTACCAAAAAGACTACAGGAAGCTCTTCGCAATTTGGATATGTCAAAATTGACGGAAGTAAGATTAAGAGTTGGACAACCTACTGTTATTAATTATGGCCAACCGTTTTATCTAGGAAGCCAAGGAATAGTAGAAAAAGCCCAGTCAGCAATAAAAATTTCTTACCAAGAATTGCAAGATTTAGTGTTTATTGCATGTGAGTATAGTGTATATGCTCATAATGAAGAGTTAAAGCAAGGATTTGTTACATTAAAGGACGGTGTTAGGGTTGGCATATGTGGTGAAATTGTTTTTGATAATGATAAGATAAAAACTATAAAAAACTTTAGTTCTGTAAACATTCGCATACCACATTTGATAAAAGATTGTTCATTAAATATATTGCCTTATCTTTTTGATGAAGAAAAAGTATTTAATACGCTGATAATTTCACCTCCAGGTGCAGGTAAAACTACATATCTGAGGGATATAGCTTATCAGTTTTCGGAAAATAAAGTCGTAAACAATATATTAATTATCGATGAAAGAAATGAAATAGCATCTATGCTGAATGGTGTAAATCAGCTTGATGTTGGAATGAATGCAGATATTTATACAAACTGTAGTAAACAGTTTGGCTTGATAAATGGGATTAGAACAATGTCTCCTCAAATAATCTTTTTAGACGAGCTTGCTACACAATCTGATATAGACGCTTTAGATTACGCTATAGGTAGTGGGGTTGGAATTTTCTCAACAGTTCATTCAACCAATATTTATACACTACAACAAAAACCATTGTTTAAAGAGTTGCTTCAAAATAATATCTTTGAGCGATATATTGTATTGTCTACAAGGAAGGGGGTAGGAACTATCGAAGGTGTGTTTGATAATAATTATGTATGCTTATATGGTGGAATCTAATGAATTTGTTAATTTCTGTTGCCATAGCTATAACAGTTAGTGCACTAGGAATAAATTATTCTAAAAAATACTATAAAAGAAAAAGATTTTATGGGGATTTGCTGAGTTTTTGCAACAACTTAAAATCAAACATTAATTTTTTTCAAAAGGATTTACTTTCTATATTTGAAGACGCAAAATTCACGGACCCTAATTTGATCGCTCTATTAGATATTACTAAAAAAACTTTAAGAGAAAATGGTTGTATAGATTTAAAAGATTGGGAGAAAGAATGTAATTTGTTAAGTGTTTCGGAGAAGAATCAAATCAAATGTTTCTTTGAGAAGTTTGGAAGGGTTGATTGCAGTACAGAGTTTGAAAATATAAAAAAATTCGAAGAATACATTAACCATAAAATAGATATGTGCTCTAAGGAATATACAAGCAAAGGCAAACTATATTTTAGCTTATCAATAATGGGTGGTATAGCAACATTCATAATCTTACTCTAAGGTTAGAGGGTGACTAATGGGAATTGAAATAATATTTAAAATAGCAGCAATAGGAATACTGGTAGCGGTGGTAGCGCAAATACTAAAGCAGGCAGGAAAAGAAGAGATTGCCACTTTGACAACTTTAGCTGGTTTAATTGTAGTTTTGATGATGGTTGTAGATATGATTAGTCAACTGTTTAGCACAGTTCAAAACCTATTTTATCTTTATTAGGTGACTTATGGTAGAAATTTTCAAAATAATAGGTATAGCTTTAGCGACTACGATAACTGTCATAATCGTTAAACAAACGAAACCAGAGTTAGCTATATTTGTTGGAGTTGCAGGCTCAATAATTATTTTCCTGTACATAGTAAACTTGCTGGAGCAGGTATTTGATGTATTTAACTATATTCTTAGTAGCACACATATAGATAGTGAGATGTTTGTAATATTGTTAAAGATTGTTGGAGTTGGATATATTACTGAATTTGCATCTAACATTTGCATTGACAGTGGTAATACCGCAATAGCAAGCAAATTACAATTAGCTGGTAAGTTAATAATCTTTATTTTAGCTATACCAATTATTACTAACCTTATAGATATGATTGTGAGGTTGCTCGAATGAAGTATTCAATTTATATGCTATATCCCATATTGGCTTGTTTGTTTGGATTGGTAATAATATCATTTTCGTTTTCAAGTGATTTGCAAGTAAATGCTTATAGTGATGAAGAAAATATTCAAGATCAATTAGATGATACGGTAACAGAGCAATTAGGTCAAATTGATTTATCTGGACTGCAAGAATATCTAGATAGGTTGGATTATGCTGGACAAACTGTTTTTGGTAGTACCAATATTTGGGATAAAATAAATCAACTGTTATCAGGAGACTATCAAGAGGGAATTGGGACATTTTTATCAACTATCATTAGTGTTTTATTTGGCGATTTTTTGGAACTGTTACCTATATTATGCACCATTCTTGCAATAGGTATAATTTGTAATTTATTGAGCTCTTTTAGTTTGAATAATGGTGATAACAGTATTGGTAGAATAATAGAGTTTGTTTGTTTTGGATTGGTTATCGTTATCATTACCAGTCTGTTGTATGGATTATTGGATAGTGTCGGTGGCGTCATAAACAATATCAAAGGTCAAATGGATATACTTTTCCCGATAATATTAACAATGATAGCCAGTGTAGGAGGCGCTGTCAGTGTAGGTATATTTCAGCCAATGACGGCATTATTGAGTAATTTAGTGATACAATTATTCAGTTTTATAATAATTCCTTTATTTGTGTTTTGCTTTGTGTTTGTCATTGTCGGAAATTTGTCACCAAATATAAAGTTGGACAAGTTTCAAAAATTATTCAATACCATTTTTAAGTGGATAATAGGGATAATTTTTAGTATTTTCTCAAGTTTGTTCATATTGCAAGGCATTGTTGCTGGAAGTTTTGATAGTATGACTGTAAGAGCTGCAAAATTTGCCATAAAGAGTTATGTACCGATTTTGGGTGGATATCTATCAGACGGTTTTAATTTGGTTGCCGCTAGTAGTGTGTTGATAAAAAATGCTGTTGGATTTACTGGACTATTGCTTTTATTTGGTACTATTATATCACCATTATTGGATATCATAATTTTTTCATTGGGACTGAGGCTTATTTCAGCGATATTAGAACCTATAGGGGCTCAAAGAATCTCAAATTTCCTTCATCAAATAGCTAAACTAACTAATTATTTGATAACAATATTGCTAGCAGTCGGCTTTATGTACATTTTGGCTATAGGTGTTTTGATGTGCACTGCAAATATTTTGTGAGGTGAAAAATGACTGGTATTTCACTATATTTGTTGGCAATAACAGGTGCGGTTGTCCTTTTGGTGGTCATAGACCTAGTATTACCTGATAGTCAGATATCCAAATATATCAAATCAATATCTTCAATTTTTTTGGTAGTAGTTATATGCACTCCAGTTGTTAAATTATTGCAGGGGCAAATTAGTTTTCAAGATATTTGGAATTACGATGATTATGTTTTGGACCAAAATTATCTGTATAATACTCAGTTAAAAGAGGCCGAAGGTATGGCTAGTAATTTAGAAGTGCTTTTGGACAATGAGGGTTATAAAAATATTGATATCATTATTAACATATATCCTAATCAAACAACTATGAAAATTAATACGATTTTTGCCGATTTAAGTAAATTAGTTCTATCCGGTAATTCTGAGCATATAAATAAGTATACCGCAATAAAGGAGTTGATTGTAAAATATACTGGTGTGGAGGAGGATAAAATTATAATAGATGGCTAGTGAAAAAAAGAAGTTTTGGGAAAATTGGAAGCTGGTTGAAAAAATAAAAAAGATTAAACATTTTGAAATTATTTTAGTAATACTTTTAGCACTTATTATCCTTGTAATTTGGTTTTGGGATTGGGGAAGTGATGCAAGCGCATCTTCAAATGATAGTTTACTAAATACCAGCGACAAAGATGACTATGCTGCTATGTTGGAGACCAAATTGAGCTCAATATTAAGTGAGATAAATGGTGCGGGTAGTGTAAGTGTAATGGTTACTCTTGATGGTAGTACAGAATTGATTTTAGCTTACACTAAGGACGAAAATAAGAATTCAACCGAAAATACAACATCTAGTGGAACTACTAGTAAGACCGAAACTATTAATACAAGCACATCACCAATTATAATAAACTCTAGTGGATCTTCTACGCCATTGGTGTTATCAGAAATTTTGCCGAGCATAAAGGGTGTAGTTGTTTTGGCAGAAGGTGCTAATGACATAAAGGTTAAGCTAGATATTCTCAAAGCGGTGCAGGCATTACTTGGAGTTACCAGCTCGCAAGTGGAAATTTTTGTAAAAGGTTAAAGGGAGATAGTTATGGTTACTAAAAAAAAGAAAATTTTTGTATTAAGTGCGATGATGGTATTGTTAGTTGTTACAGGTTTTTTAAATCTGGCACTTAACACCAACAACAATGCTGTAATAAGCACTGGTGGTGAGAATCTTACACAGAATGCTAATTTTTTTGCGTCATATAGGACAGAGCGTGACAACGCAAGGGCAGAAGAGAAGTTATATTATCAAGTAATTTTAGACAGCGCCAACTCTAGTCAAGAGGCTAGACAAAATGCTACAGATGCCTTGAGTAAATTGGCAGCGACACAAGAAAGTGAATTATTGTTAGAGGGATATATATTGGCCAAAGGTTTTGAAGATGTAGTCGTTTCATTTACTGAGAATTTTGTAAATGTAATGGTAAAAGCTGAGGAATTAACAGAGTCTGAAGTGGCTCAAATAGTTGACGTAGTACAAATACAAACATCAAAATCAATTGATAATATCAAGATTATACCTGTTTAATGGTTGCTAAATGCCTCAATCTATGCTATACTAACTCAAAACTTAGAGGTTTAAAATGGCTAATACAGGTGTAGAACAGGGCAATAACGGCAGGGTAACTTACAACAAGAATATATTACTATCAATAATTAATTTAGCCGCCAAGGAAATTAGTGGAGTGGCATCTTTATGTCGAAACTTTGGTGGTTCAAAAATTGGTAAGTTGTTTAATAGTAGTAATTATTTTGATGGTGTAAAGCTAGTACATGGCAAAAACGGACTAAAAATTGGGGTCTATATAAATGTTTATGCTAACTATAATGTTTCTGATGTCGCATGTAGAGTACAAGAGAACATAAAAAGTGGTATAACATCTATGGTAGACATTAAAATAGATGAGATAGATGTTCATGTATTAGGCGTTGAATTTAATGATAATGAAAAACCTAAAAATTAAGCCTCTTATTTTGTAGAGGCTGTTTTGTTTTATGGAGGATTTATGAGTAGAAAAGTCGCAAGGGACACATTGTACAAAATACTATTTGCTAGTAGGTTTTATGATGATTTGGATGTAAAGCCTGATTTTTTTGCTTTGCTTGATTTGGCTAATTACAGCAAAGAAAATTTGGAACAATCTGATATAGAGTACATTCAGACATCATTTAATAACATAATGAAAAATGTAGAACAATTAAAAGAGCAGGTTATGGCTAAAATTGATAGATATAGTGCTGAGCGAATATATCCGGCTGATTTAACTGCTCTCATATTGGGGGTATACGAATTGAATCAAAAGGATATACCACCTAAAGTTGTGATAAATGAAATAGTAAATTTGGTTAAAAAATATTCTACTAAAAAAAGTACTAGATTCGTTAATGGTGTGCTTGGAAGTTTCGTAAAGGAGAAAAATGAGTAATATAATAAGCGTTGGGCAATTTAATAAGTACATTCATGATATATTATTGGCAGAAGAGATTCTATATAACATTGAAATATATGGTGAAGTTTCTGGTATAAAGTTGACTAATGGTGTAATTTATTTCAGCATAAAAGATTCTGACGCAGTGCTCAACTGCGTCAAATTTGGTGTAAAAGAAACGGATTATTTGCCAAAGGAAGGGGAATCTGTTTTAGTTAGGGGTACGCCCAATTATTATATAAAAGGTGGACGGTTTTCTTTTAATGTAAATAAAATTTCCCCATATGGAGTTGGAATACTTTACCAACGATTTCTTGAGTTAAAATCAAAATTGGAAAGACTGGGTCTTTTTGATGAAAAAAAGAAAAAGCCTTTGCCAAAATCCATAAAAAGAATTGGTGTGGTTACCAGTGAAACAGGAGCCGTGATTCACGATATAATAGATATTTCGTATAGAAGGAACCCAACTCTAGATATAGTTATATATCCAGCCAAGGTCCAAGGGGTAGGGGCAGAAGAAACCATAATTGCCGGCATAAAGGCATTTCAAGAAACTGATGTTGATGTTATCATAATTGCCAGAGGTGGTGGTAGTATAGAGGATCTTAGTTGCTTTAATGAGGAAGAACTTGCTTTGGCCATAGCGTCAAGCGCTAAGCCAATTATAAGCGCTGTTGGGCATGAGATTGATTTTACAATTGCAGACTTTGTTGCTGACTTGCGTGCGCCTACACCTAGTGCTGCCGCAGAATTGGTTTCTGTTGATTTGTTGGGTTTAAAAACTAAGCTTCAAAGTTGTTTATCCAGTCTACTAAGATTGGCAAGTACAACTTATGATGCATCAACTAAAGATATTAATAATTTAGTTTACAAATTGTTTACGAATGTAACCTCTTTATATAGGGATAAATATCAAAGATTAGTATTACTGTGTAACAATTTACAACATAGTTGTATTGCTATATTAAATAGTAAAACAAAAATGCTGGAAATATTATCCCAAAAGTTGGACGGGAGCAACCCTGATAAAATACTCAAAATGGGCTATGCTATGCTTTTAACAAAA
The DNA here is from genome assembly GCA_944383355.1 of uncultured Clostridia bacterium. GTDB lineage: Bacteria > Bacillota > Clostridia > Christensenellales > UBA1242 > RUG666. The sequence goes on along the minus strand of CALWPF010000011.1, from coordinate 23,290 downwards.
GATAATAAGTTGGTTAAATCTTGTGGCGAAGTAAATATAGGAGATAAGATAAAAGCAAAAATTACTGATGGTATGCTTGTATGTGAATTGAATAAAAAGGAGACAGCAAACGATGGCAATAACTTTTGATAAAAAACTTGAGAGGTTAGAGGAAATAGTGAAAATTTTAGAATCTGGAGATGTGAATCTTGCTGAAGTAAATAAATTATTTTCCGAAGGGGTTGACTTGGCAAAAAGTTGTTTTTCTGAACTAAATGATAGTAAAGGGAAAATTACTATACTTCAACAAGAAATTGGAGAGCTTGTGGAGAAACCTTTTGTGGAGTAATGGTTATTTTTGATGATTAACATTAATATAATATAATGTGAAATTAAATAATAAATCCTCTCATGATGGGACAGAGAATTCGGATGAACTGGTGCAGTCTCTTTCGGTTGGCGAAAGGACATCTAGATTCCGTTCTAAGCGTTGGCTATGGCAAATTACCTTGTTTTCACTTGCATTGTCAAGTTTTTTTGGTGTGATATCGGAGTTGATGCTATCGCACACTCATTTAGCGTTGGCATTAATTTTGATATTCATACTGATGTGTTTTAGCGTAATATTTGATATTATAGGTATGGCTGTTACTGCAGCTAACATGAAAGTTTTGCTTGAAAATAAATCTAGAGATGTTAAGGGAGCCAATATAGCTATTTGGTTGGTAAAAAATGCCGAGAAAGTTTCCTGTATATGCACTGATGTCGTTGGAGATATTTGTAGTATATTGAGCGGAGCAGCTGGTGCTGCTATATCAATTATAATAATTACAAATGTACCAAGCCTAAGCAATTTTTTTGTTTCTATTGGTGTTAGTGCTTTGATAGCAAGTATTAATGTATTAGCAAAAGCAATAGGTAAAACTTACGCGATAAGTAGCTCAGATAAAATATTGTTAAAATTAGGGAAACTCCTTGCTTTTTTAGGAGCAAACAAAAAAAATAAAAAATGACTTAGGTGTATAATTATAAATTAATATTAATTCCATTCCCACAAGTGGCTTTATTATCGCTTTTATCGATGTATAATTATACAAAATTGGTTTGCATAAATATACAAAATATACTTGCATAAATATAAATAATATTGTATAATGTCTAAAATTGGATTTGTATATTTATAAATCAATTGGAGGAATAGTGCTATGGCTAGGTCAGTTCGTCAATCAAAGATTATTGAAATAATTAGTAACAATGAGATAGAAACGCAAGATGAATTAGTGAATGCGTTGAAAGATGCTGGTTTTGATATCACGCAAGCCACTATTTCTCGAGACATAAAAGAATTAGGTTTAATTAAGATAGTTGGGAATTCTAAAAAATACAAATATGCCTTTATTGATAGCGAGGATAGGGTTTGCAACAATAAGAGCATTAGTATTTTTAAAGAAGTAACTATTTGGATAAAGCCAGTTGGGAACCTTCTTGTTTTAAAAACTGTAAAAGGTACTTCTCAATTGGTTTCTAGTTTTGTCGACAAAATGGCAATAGATGGGATGCTGGGGTGCGTGCATGGAGATGATACCGTGATGGTGATAGCCGAAAACTCCGCTATAATTTCCACTATTAACACTAGATTAAACGATATTTTGAACTCTTAATACAGGCTTTTATTTAAAAAAAGTAAAATTTTGCCCTAAATAGGGCTTTTTTATTTGACTAAAATTGTCGAAATTTGTACCATTCTTTCTAGAAAAGCGATGATAGTTTTGAATAATTTTCGGGGAACCACAATATTAGCACTGTTCTTACAAGTCATTTTATTGAGTTTGCTAATTTGTGTATTATCACACTTAAATAATAATAGCACCAATGGATATTATTCCAATCAATATCAGCTGGAGAAAGGTGAAATGGAGGCACTTGCAGTTGATATGGAATATGATTTTAATGGGCATTTAGGAACTATTGATGATCCCTACGAATTGTCTAATTATTTTGATTTATTACAATTAGCTGCTAATTTGAATTTCAGTGACACTATTGAACCTACATTATTTTATAAAGATAAACACTTTGTCTTGACTAACGATATTGTCATAAATGATTGGGAGATAGTTTTTGATCAAGACAGTGGATTGTTGATAATTAATAATGAGCAGGGGACATTTGCGATTGGGTCTGGATTAACGGGGAACATATACAATACTGAGATTCCATCAGAAATTGGGGCTTTGTACGAATTGGGGGACTTAGGGGCTGAGTTGAATGAAATAGAAACTGTTCCTAATTTAAATATATGGCAACCAATTGGCCAAGGTTATAATTATTTTGCTGGTAATATAAATGGTAATGGTCATTTTATTAAAGGTTTGTATATTAATAACTCTGAAGTTAATAATCAAGCTTTTTTGAACCAAATACAAGGTGCAAAGATTTACAACTTAGGTTTTGAGAATTGTGTTGTGATTGGTGGTAAAAATTCATCTACAATTGTTTCAAATGCAAGTGATAGTGTGATAAGCTCATGTTATGTTGATGGCGTAGTGCTTTCTAATAATACCAAGGGAAATACTGCTGGTATTTGTGCAGAGTCAACTAATAGTACATTTAAAGATTGTGTCAATGATGCTACGGTGATAGGGTATAAAAATGTAGCGGGCATTTTAGCGAGTAACAATCTTTGCACGGTGACAAATTGTGTAAATTATGGTCACATTGAGGCGACTCGTCAAATTATAGGAGGAATCGTTGCCAGAAATTATGATGGTATTGTAATAAATTGCATCAATTTTGGTGATTGTAGCGGTGATAAGTACATAGGTGGAATTTGCGGCGTAAATGATTCTTCTGGTATTGTGGAGAATTGCTCCATTATAAATGCATTGGGCTCACCAATTGGATTAGATAGTAGAGATACTCCAATATCAGGTAATACTAATTTTATGGCGACCATGGACTGGTTGTGCTCAAATGAGAATTATGGACCAAGCTCACTCAATCCAGGGAATGAGAATATACCAGCATGGGCTGAGAGATATCCTTGGGATATTGATGAAACTTGGCATATTACACAAACTGGACCAAGACTTAATATTTTTAAATTTGATGAAAATATCAACAACGATACTGTTACTTATATGGTTAAATACTTTTTTGAGAACATAGAGAATGACGAGTATACTCTAGGCGAAACTCGGCAATTGTCGGGTAATGTTGGAGATGTCGTGGTTATTATCCCAGATAACTTTACTGGATTTAATATTGATTTGAACTCGCCTTTACAAAAAGTGGAGGGTAGTTTGACTCAAGATGGTTTATTGGAATTAGAATTATATTACGAAAGAGATATTTTTGAAGTCGGTTTTATTGTTGATGCTGATGTTGAGTTGATACAAGGAGAATTAAAACAGTATATTAAATATCAGGGGAGTGCAAAGCTGCCTATCGTTCAACGTACAGGTTATACATTCGCTGGATGGGATTGTGCAAACGAAGACGCTAGTTATAACTTTATTACTCAAACAATTACTTTTAATGCAAGTTGGAGTGCTGATTCCTACAACATTACCTATTTAGATACTGATGGAAGTGTTTTAAATCTATTGCCTACAAAACATATTTATGGAATAGACACCAATTTGCCTACACCTCAAAAAGATGGCTATATTTTTAACGGATGGGAATTTAATGGTAAATTGATAGATAAAGTATCTTCAAACAGTATTTTAAGCGATATTGTTTTATATGCTTCTTGGTTACCTATTACTACAAAAATAATTTTTGATTACGGTGAAGCGGATAGTACAAATTTACCCAAAAGCATTGATGCTATCTATGGAAATACAATTGACAATTTACCAAATCCTATTCTAGATGAGATGAAATTTATGGGATGGTATTATGGGGAGAGTATTATTACAGAAGGCAGTGTATCATATTTCCTAGGAGATGTAACGCTTGTGGCTAAGTGGAGCCCAGAATTAGTATTAGAAGTTAATCTAGATGGTGGGACTTGGAATAAGCCAACATGTTATAGCGGAATAGAAGATGACAAAATACCACTGATAATACCTCAAAAAGCGGGCTATGACTTTGCTGAGTGGGCGATTTTGAGCGGAAGTGGTGAAATTGATGCGAATTATTTTGTATTTGATAATACAAATGCTGTCATAGTGGCAAAATGGACGCCTCGTGATGGCATCGTTTATAAGACAGAATATTATATAGAGAACTTGGACGACTCCAACTATACTCTATACGACGTCTATGAGTCTACTGGAACAACTGGCGAAACTATAGAGTTTTCTGATTTATATATAAATGGTTTTACATTAGATTATGATAACGTGGGGAATATACTAAGCGGTACAATAGCAGGTGATGGCGGTCTTGTATTAAAAGTTTATTACAAAAGGATTGTTTTTAAAGTAACTTTTAATATAACTCAAGGTATTACAGTATTGAGCGGAGATTTGGTTCAAAATATAAAATTTGGTGGTAGTGCCACTATACCTACTATACAAAAGACTGGATATAACACTATAGGTAATGGCTGGCAAAAAGATAGTGGTGATGGTGATTTAAATAATGTTATAGATGATTTAATCTATTCTCCTATACTGGAACCCAAGCGATTTATAATATATTATGAAAACAGTTCTGACATCGAATACACTTTTGGGGAATCAAAGCCATTGTATCATGTTTATGGTGTAGATTCATTCATTAGTGTACCTACTAGAGAAGGATATCAATTCTTAGGTTGGCAAGTTAATGATGGCGATATCATTTGGGATACTTTAGATGGCTTGTCTTACTTGGATCATATACACTTGAAAGCGCTATGGGATATTAATGAATACACTATTTACTTTGATCTCAATTTGGAGGCTTATCCGGAAATACCTGATTTAGATAATTTAATAAAGCCCCAATCTATGACAAAAGTCCATGGTGCTCCCCTGATTATAGGCGAATATAGCCAGCATCCTTATGGTTACAGTCTAGTGGGCTGGTCTGAGACTCCTAGTGATGTTGACAATCTGTATTCGGTAGGTGATTATTTTAATTTAGACCAAGACAGCACCTTATATGCGATTTGGGAAAAGAAAACAGTAACTATATCATTTGATTCACCAAGCAAAACAAACTTTCAAGGTGATTGCAAAAGTGTATCATACTTAGATGAAATTGGTGAATTACCTGAACCTAATGATATCTTGGGCAAAAGCTTTGTAGGGTGGTATATCCTAGTAAACAATGAAAAATTCTTTTTGAATCAAAATTTTATTGTAACGTATGAGGAAGACTTTGCGGTATTCTCAGAATGGGAGAATTTGTACTACACTGTGACAATAGATTTGAATGATGGTGAGTTCACAGAGGATTTTGGCTCATTAACTTTTTCTACTTATTACACAAATACCATTGGGCTACCCACTCCACAAAAAGCTGGGTATGTGTTCTCCAATTGGATAATTGAAGGTGAAGGTTATCATATAGATAACAACAAGTTAACTATAGGTTACACTGATGCGACAATTAGTGCTAACTGGGTTCAAAATAAATATAACGTTTATTTTGATGCAAACTATGATGGCTCTTCAATTATTATGAAATCACAACTATTTATGGGGAATGAGGCAAAACCGTTATCAAAATGTGAGTTTAATCGGTATGGTTATACATTTGTTGGCTGGAGCACTAGTCCGTACGATAGCACTATAGAATATAAAGATGAAGCAATTGTATGCAATGTTACTGCGGATAGTGAGATCACATTGTATGCTGTGTGGTCCGAAAACAAAAACAATATTAGTGAGAGCTTGGACAATAATTATATAACAAACATTAGTTGCTATAGTGCAGCAGGCTTTAACCAAAATGCAAAGTTAGATGTTGAATTATTAACTGGCGATCAGATTTTGAATTTGCCATCTTGTGCAAATGATAAATATGCTAAATATGTAATTGATATTAGTATAAGCGTCAACTCTGAGCCTGTAAGTTATTCTGGGGAAATGCTTGTGAAATTAACAATTAATCCGAGCATAAATGAATATAGCAATTTATACATAGTAAATTCTGGTTCACTTGAAAAGTTAAAATTCAATGATTTGGGTAATGGGAATATTGAATTTTATGTTAGTGATCTGAATAATGCCGTTAGATTAGTTGTTTTGGAAGACTATGAGAGTCATACATACCTTATTTGGCTCATAATACCAATACTCATAGTTTGTATTCTTGCGTTTTGGTATTTTAAGGTTAGGAACAACAAAAGCTCAAAAAAATTAACATTACATAACGGAGTAGATTAAAATAAATCAATTTATATAAATTTGCTTATTAATATTCGAATAGTATTAATGAAAGTCTTGACATTTTTAATTTATTAATGTATACTACATAAAGTAACAAAGAAGAAGGACTCACTTCTCACCAGTCAAGCATGCTTCGATTTGGTTAATGATATGTAATTCACATTTTACATGGGGATATATATTGGAAGTGGGTAAAGTTTTTATCCACTTCTTTTTTGTTCAATAATTTTGTGGGAGGACACTGTTATTAAAGAATTAATGATAAATGAGCAGATAAACGCTAAAGAGGTTAGGTTGTTAGGAGAGAATGGTGAGCAATTGGGTATTGTAAGTATTTCAGATGCAAGAGAGAAAGCAAAACTCGCTGATTTGGATTTGGTGGCAATCAACCCCAATGGTACACCTCCGGTTTGTAAAATAATGGATTATGGCAAATACAAGTTTATAGTGCAAAAACGGGAAAAAGATGCTAAGAAAAAACAAAAAGCTGCTGACATAAAAGGAATGGAACTCAGTATGCGGATTGAGGAACATGACATGTTGTACAAAGCTAAAGCTGTATCAAAATTTTTACAAAATGGAGATAAGGTAAAAGTTATTATAAAAGGTGTTAGGGGTAGAATGGCACAGTTTAGCCATTTTGGTATTGATAACATGAATAAATTTTTTGAAATGGTGTCGGCAGATGCTATCATGGACCAAAAACCTACACTATCAGGCTCTGTAATTACTATGATGCTTGCTCCCAAAAATACTAAACAAAATAATTAAATATCAAAAGGAGAAAAATTATGCCAAAAATGAAGTCTAATAGTGCTGCAAAAAAGCGTTTTAGATCCAATGCAAGTGGTAGTACTATAAAACGAGGTTGTCAAAACACTGGACACAATTCGGGTAAGAAAAATGCAAAAAGGATGTCGCGTTTAGGAAAGGGAAGTACAGTTTCAAAAGCTGACACCCCAAAGATTGCGAACGCTATCAAATAGGAGGAGACACATAAATGAGGATTAAAAATGGTAAACACGCAATAAAAAAGCGTAATACAATATTAAAAAAGGCTAAAGGTTATTTTGGCGCAAAGAGTAAGCAGTTTAAAGCTGCCAAGGAGCAAGTAATGCGTAGTGGTAATTACGCATACAAAGGCAGAAAACTCAAAAAGCGAGATATGAGATCATTGTGGATAGCTCGTATTAATGCAGCTTGTAGGCAAAATGATATAAATTATAGCAACTTTATGCATGGTTTAAAAGTTGCAAACATAGAGCTTAATCGCAAGCTATTGGCTGATTTGGCTGTAAATGATGCTCCAGCGTTTACTAATTTAGTAAATGTTGCTAAAGAAGCTATTGCTAAGTAATTTTAACGGTTTTCATTTATTGAAAACTGTTTTTGTGATAGGGTGTTATATGGAGATTAAAATAAGTAGTAAAAATAATGCTACGATATCTAAATTTTTGAAATTGAAACAAAAAAAGTATAGAGAAAAGTATAATATGCTGTTGCTGGAAGGAGAGCGGTTGGTCAATGATGCTCTAAAAAGAGATGTTGCTTTTAAAGCGTTAGTGTTGCTAGACTCAAATAAAAGTAAATACACATATTTGTACTCAAAAATGACTTGCCCAATATATATAGTTCCTAACTATATTTTTTGTGTCTTAAGTGAAACAGATAATTCTCAAGGTATTATAGGCGTTGCTCAATTTAAACGTGAAGATTTCGCATTACCTAAAACAAATTTTTTAGTTTTAGATAGAATTAGTGATCCAGGCAATTTAGGGACAATAATTCGAACAGCAATGGCTGGTAATTTTAAAAATATATATTTATATGATTCAGTTGACTACACAAATGATAAATGCTTACGGGCAACTATGGGAACATTGTTTGATTGTAATTTATATATAGTTAATAGAGATCAAATAAATGTGCTATTAGATAATTATACTGTTTTTGCAACGACTTTGGATGGAGATGATATATATCAAATTAATCCTCCACGAGAGATATTTGGGTTAGTTGTTGGTAATGAAGCGAATGGAATTGACAAGCAATTAATAAAAAAAATCGAACACTCCATACATATACCCATGCTAAATGATGTTGAATCATTAAATGTTGCTGTAGCAACAGCTATATGCATTTATTTATTAAAAAGATAAGGAGGGTTTTTATGTCAGGACATAGTAAATGGGCAACAATAAAACGTGATAAAGCAAAGACAGATGCTCAAAGAGGTGCAATATTTACTAAAATCGGAAGAGAAATTGCTATTGCAGTAAAGCAGGGTGGTCCAGAACCTGCTAATAATCCACGTTTGGCAACTGTTATCGCAAAAGCAAAGGCCAACAATATGCCTAACGAAAACATTCAGCGAAGTATTAAAAAGGCAAGTGGTGGACTAGATAATGTTAACTACGAAGAGCTGGTTTACGAGGGATATGGACCTGGTGGTTCCGCAGTAATGCTGGATATATTGACTGATAACAAGAATAGAGTTGCCGCTGATATGCGTTATATCTTTGATAGAGCAGGTGGGTCATTGGGAGGTAGTGGTAGTGTATCTTACCTATTTAATCGTAAAGCTGTGGTTTGTGTAAAGGTGCCTTCCGATGTTACAGAAGATGATGTAATGGAATTAGGCCTTGAGCATAATGCTGAAGATATCATTAATGAGGGTGATGGTTATTTTACTATTTATGCAGAGCCAGCTGAGCTCAATGCCTTAAGACAAGCCTGTGAATCTGCTGGCTATGTTATTGATACAGCAGAGCTACAAATGATTCCGACCAATACAATGGATTTGGATGACTCAAAGTACAACTCATTTATAAAAATGATAGACAATTTTGAAAATCACGATGATGTACAAAATGTATATCATAATGTAAATTTGAGGCCTGAGAAAGAAGGCGATTAATTTGATTGATATATATAAAAAAAGTTGCAGTTATCTTGCAACTTCTTTATTTTATACTCTAAAAATTTTTGTTCTATACATCAAATATCCTACAAAAGATGAGAATATTATGTTTATAATCATTATGCAAGGAACAAACCACTGAACTAAATATGTAGGGTCAAAGAAGTTAATCATTCCCATAAATAAGTTTAATGCTATTACAAAAGTTATCAATATAACTGCTAATAGGAAACGATAAAATAAATCTATACCCCAGGATATTTCTTCATGTACAATCTTTTTTTGCCAATTTTGAGTAGCCGAGATGATTATAGATAAGCAATATAACCCACCTATAACTGCAGCGACAATATATAAAATTAATGCTGTGTTGTTTGAATGATCAATTAGCCCATTTGCATTAAAGATTGCGTAGGAAATACCTAATTCCAAGCCTATTAAAATAGTAATAATAATTGCTCTTAAAAGATTAAACTTGCTTATTAATAAGTAGATTTTATCAGAAGCCTTTGTAGCATGCTCTTTGATATATGGCTTAATAGTGATTTTGTCTTGCAATATATGTGTGTAACCAGTACTTTTCGTTTCGATGGTATGTTGCGAAGCCTCATTATTATCATTTTCTGTTTTTTCATTTTTCTGTTTGCGGTCACGTATTTCGGCTTTGCCTTCATATCTTCTATTTAGCTCCTCAAACCTCTTTTCATTGTCTATTCTCTCTATTTTTCTGTTAGATGTCGTTATATTTGATTGATTATCAGAGGCTGATAATAATATTTCTTCCAATTTTTTTGTGTAAATGCTTCGTTTGCTTTCTTTAGTTGAGTTTGAAATTTTTTGTACAGGTTGCATTGGAGAACGAGGTTGCTCTTCAACTTTCGGAGTTTTGTTCAAGTCAGCATCCAGATCACCAAGGATATTTTTGTAATCGATATCATCATCGCTTTCTTTTTTGTGTATGTATTCCACCTGGGTTTCTGTCATTAATGGAGTAGAGTAGTGGGCAACTTTTTCTGCTTCAGGATTACTATTAACATTTTCTTTTATTACTGATTGGGTGTTATTCACATCATTGTTTAGCGTAATAGGATCATCAATTTTATTTATGTATGACTCATTTTTGTCTTGCAATTTGATTGAAGCATCCTGAGCCTCATTCTTTGTATTCTGTATCACAAATTCGTTATATTCATTTTGTGGCTCAACATAGTCACGCATTTTTTGACTATAGCTCTTTTTCCCAGGGCTGTCTGCATTCGGAGATGGTGAGTACGCCGAAAAAGATTGTTTTGCTTCATCATTTTTAGCAGTTATTTCAATTTTTTGAGAATCAGCGTTTATCTTTTCCTTTGGTAATTGAGCAAGTTTTTTAGTTTCAGCCTTTGGATTTTTCAAGAAATCATCAAAAGTTATTGGATCTATAGTGATTTCTTCAAGTTTTGTTTCATCAACTTTAGTTTCTGTTGATTCAAATTCAAATGTAGACGTTTGATTGTTATTTAATACGATTGATTCATTGTTTTTTGATGTAGTCTCATTATTTTCTATAATATGATCGGGTTCAACTTTAGTACTGTTAGAAGCATCAGATAGAATTTCAAGGTCTTCGTTGATTGTTTCTTTATCTTCTATTGGTTGTGTATTTGTATCCTTCTCTAAATAATCAGTTAACTCAATTCTTTCGATATCTTGTTTTTCTAATGATGCAGATTGTGCATTCAAATCATCGAGCGTATCAACTGGTTCATCATTTGCCTTTGTAGTTTCCTCAATAAAATTGGATGAGGCGATATTATCATTTGATAGATACTCTGAGCTCTCGGAGCCAGCTGCTATCACGTCCTGATTATCAAATGTAGGTTGATCTTTTGTGTCCTCATTATCATCTATGTCACTTATTGTCGTGGCAGTTTTAGTAGTGGTTAAGTCTTCACTATCTACCTGTTGGGATTCACCTGGTTTGGTTTTCTCCAAAAGTTCATTCAAATCGTCTTTGTGCAATTTAAGTTGTGTTAGACCCAATTCTGTTATAGTGTAATAATGTCTACGACCACCTATATCACTATCTTCCCAGTGAGATGTAATCAATCCTCTTTTTTCTAACCTCGTGAGTCCACTGTAGAGGCTCGGTTGTTTTATTTGAATTTCACCGTTAGTTGCATCGGATATAAATTTCACAATTTCCAACCCATATTTACTGGAATCCTTCAAGGCTTGAAGTAGCATAAGATTAATGTTACCTATTTGCATAATAATCAGCTCCTTTCACGATTTGTAAATAATTTGCTTTCAAAATTAAGTACGCCTATTCACTTGACTACATTTTAATACAGAATCGCATATTTGTCAACACATTCTGCATACTATGCACAAAAACCCCATAAAATCGACATAAATTGATAGATGCATAGTACCAAATATAATATAAAAGCAATTGCCAAAAATTCAATGTAGTGATAAAATAAGTAGGGTAATAAAACAAAGGAGGTGAGTACAAAGTTGATTCAAGTAGACGCATTAATTAGAACCAAAAGGAAAACCATCTCCATATCTATTTCACCTCAAGGTAATGTCGTAGTTAGAGCGCCACAAAATTGCCCTATGTCTTATATTGAGACCATTTTAAAAAAAAGAGAGCAGTGGATAATATTACATAAGCAAAGGGTCCTTAGTAGAAATAATATTAATCAGAATTTGTTTACCTTTCGTGAGATACTGTTTTGTGGCATGACTTACACTGTCAGTCTTAGTAATAGCGTGAAATCGCCCACATTATATGGTGAGAGTTTTTTTATACCATTCAAAACAAAACCTGATCGTGTACCTAAGGTACTAGAAAAATGGTTAAGATCTTGTGCCGAATCTATAATACAACAGCGCCTAAATTATTTTGCAAACTTGATGCAATTAGCTCCCTTAGGATTTAGGCTAGGAAATACAAAATCGAGTTGGGGATCGTGTAGTAAATCAAATATTATTACTATTAACTGGCGCTGTGTGATGTTACCACCCAATTTGTTAGATTATGTAGTCGTACACGAATTATCTCATATGTTGGAATTTAATCATTCGCATGCATTCTGGGAAGTTGTACGTAGTATTTTACCAGATGTTAAGTATAGAAAGAGTGAACTAAAAAAAGGTGATTACTTGCTGGAATTATATCGTAAATAATTTGGTAAATTAACTATAAACTCAATAGGGTAGGTTAGTCAGTTTGTTACATATATATTTTTGCCTTCCGACCGATTTTTGTCTGAGTAATTAGTCAGAAAGTGCTATGCAATATACTATGCTGTTTAACTGTTTTTCCTCAATTGAAGTTATTTCTATACAATAGAAAACGTCAATTTTTAAAAATCCCAAAATTGTTACAATAAATCAAAACCAATTTAACGAAAGATAAAACTTAATTATGCAAGATGAGATGATTAAGTTATTCGTTTCAATAACAACATCGTTAATTTTTACCGTTAGCTGTTAAAAAGTTATTTGCAGAAATTTTAAAATTGTTTTGGAAAAACTGATTTTGCTTTCATCAAATTGAGTGGAGTATCTTTCTTTTGACAACCAAAAACTATGCGCAAAAGACAAGTTTTGCGCATAGTTAGTGTTAAAAACGCAAGAAAATTGCGTTTTGCTTTAACTTTATGCGTACAATTTTTCCTTATTTTTTAGTTTACTTTTATCAAATTTACTGTTATAATTTACAGGTAAAAATAATATTATGGGGTTTATTGAGCAGGAATTTTAGAACAAAGTTATTTTTAATTTATTAAGGGAGTTTTTATTATGTCAGAGATTTACTATGAGAAACGTAGTGTTGATGTCACAGAACGAATAAGAGAAATCAAAAAGGAATTACCATATTTTTGTAGTGAGTTTTTTGTTGGAATAGAGAATACCACTACCCCACTCACCCGGCTTAATTATGCATATGACCTTAGGATATTTTTTGATTTTGCTTCCAAAGAGTTGCCTCAATTTAGCGGACGTACTGCTAAACAAATTAGTTTAATGGACTTGGACACAATTACAGCAACTCAAATAGAAATGTTCTTATCTTATTTATCATCATACAATTTTAATGGCAAGGACTACCATAATAACGAAAAAGCAAAATCCAGAAAGCTCTCTACCCTACGTTCATTTTTTGGTTACTTTTTTAAAAAGGAAAAGATTTCAGCAAATGTTATCACAAAAGTTGATTTACCAAAACTTCACGAAAAAGATATTGTGCGCTTGGAAGTTAACGAGGTAGTAGATTTGTTGGACATGGCAGAAACTGGATATGCCCTTACCCCAATGCAACAGGCTTTTCATCAACATACAGACACTAGAGATTTTGCTATAATCTCTCTATTGTTGGGGACCGGTATAAGAGTCAGTGAATGCGTGGGACTTGATATAGATGATATTGATTTTAGCATAAATGGATTTAAAGTCATTAGGAAAGGTGGGAATCAGGTTGTACTGTATTTTAGCGATGAGGTGGCTAAAAGTTTAAAAAAATATTTAGATGAGAGGAAACAAATTAAAGGAGTTCCAGAAGACGAGAAAGCTTTATTTTTATCTTTACAGAAAAGGCGCATATCAACAAGAGCTGTTCAAAATTTAGTAAAAAAATATAGCAAGTTAGTAACTCCACTTAAAAATATTAGCCCACACAAACTTAGAAGCACTTATGGTACCAATCTGTATCATGAAACCCAAGATATTTATGTTGTAGCAGATGTCTTGGGACATAAAGACATTAATACCACTAAAAAACACTATGCTGCGATGACTGATGATGTCAGAAGGACTGCAGCCCAAAAAGTAAAACTAAGAGAAGAATAAAATTTGCCAGCAAAATCGAACATATGTTTGACATCTTTTGATTTTTATGATAAAATAATGTTAGAAATAAAAAGGAGACTAAAAGATAAAAGATGGCTAAACCCATAGAGATCAAGACAGAAAAGTTATTTGATTTTTTAAAAAAATACCAGATGAATCATGGCTTTCCACCTTCTGTTAGAGAAATGTGTGACGCAATGGGACTAAATTCTACATCAACAATCACCTATTATCTCAATTATTTGGAAAAACAGGGTAAAATTAGACGCGGAGCCTACAAAAATCGAGCTATCGAGATAATTCGACCTACTCTACCCTCTTCTGACAATATCTCTAATGTAGAAAAAATACAAAATTTTACCCCGATCCCAGTTTTGGGACAAATTACCGCTGGTCAGCCTATTTTAGCTGTAGAGAACTATGAAGAAGTTTTTTATATGCCTACTGGTCTATTTAAAGGAAATGATTTATTTATGTTAACAGTTTCTGGCGAAAGTATGATAAATGCCGGGATTATGGATGGGGATAAAGTTGTGATCCGTAGACAAGACACTGCCGATAATGGAGATATAGTTGCAGCGCTTATTGATGATAGTGCTACAATTAAAAGATTTTACAAAGAGAATGGACATTTCCGTTTGCAACCAGAGAATCCACATATGGAACCTTTAATTTATGATGATGTGACAATTATTGGCAAAGTTGTTGGCTTAATTAGGAATATGTAAAATTAGTGTTTATTGCAAAATAATACGTTTTCTCAAAACGTATTATTTTTGTTTTATTTAGATATCTTCCAGTTTTTTACAATTTCTGATATGCTATCTCCATAGTTCCTTGCAGGAATATCTGAATTGCTAACTAAGTCAATTTCTTCCAAAACAATTCCATCTTCAGTTATTACTACCCTACCCACATTATCTCCTGTCGATAATGGAGCTTTTACTGCATCAAATTCGTAGTTTACTAACTTTTTAGTATTACTTCCTTTTGATACTACATCCCAATAATCCTTAGTTGGTCTAATCTCTATCTCCTTCACAATTGCTTTTTTTATAGGAGCTCTTATATCCAATGGTTTGCTACTATCTACTAGGCATTTGCTCTCAAAATTTGCAAATCCCCAATCAAATAGCCTAGCACATTCATTAAATCTTATAGTACTAGTTTGAGCTCCCAAAATAACACCAATTAGTCTCATATCATTTCTTTTAGCTGTAGCGCTCAAACAGTAGCCGGCTTCATTAGTTGAACCTGTCTTACCAGCGTCACAACCTTTATAATTTCTAATAAGTTTATTAGTATTTGACATCTGTGTTATTCTTCCACTTGGATGAACAAAATCCTGCATCCAAATGTTACTAAAATTATAATATTGGTCATGCTTTAATAATTCTTTCATTATTACTGCAAGATCTCTCGCTGTCGAATAATGATTGTTTGCTGGTAAGCCAGTACAATTAACATAATTAGTATTTGTCATGCCTAATTGATTGGCTTTTTTATTCATTAATTGTACAAATCCCTCTTCGCTCCCACCTAATTCTTCTGCGATAACAACACTTGAATCATTGGCACTACTAATAATTATAGATGTTATCAAAGATTCGACGCTATATGAACTGTTGGCGTCTATAAAAACTTGTGAACCTCCCATACCTGCAGCATTTTCACTAGCAACTAGCATATCATCAAAATTCAATCTGCCATCTTCTATCGCCTCAAAGGCTAATAATAACGTCATCGTTTTTGTTATACTTGCCATTGGCAACATTACATCACTATTTTCTTCTTTTAAAATCTGTCCCGTATTAAACTCCATCAAGCAGTAAGCTTTGCTGGAATATTCATCATTAGTTGCGTTTAGCACATTCCCGTCGTATTCTACGCTAAGGTTAACTAAACTAAAAAATAATAATACTGCGATTGCAAACAATCCAAATCTTGCTAGATTATTTAGATAATACCTTTCCATGTAACTATCTCCCTTTTGTGAAGATATTTTATGCGAAATATTACCTTTTATGTAAAATTAACTCAAAATAATAGCTGAACAAAATACAGGTAACAAAATGCACTCAATAAGTGAAACTATAAAGATAAACATTATTAGTGTTAACATAACTGCCCTTTTTCTGCAAACAAAATCACGACCAACTATACAGCCACCATAGTGTCTTGTTTCCCAATTATGATACGAACAAATGGTACACCAAGATACTAATGCGAAAAGCCAAAATATATTGCATGGTAAATAAACAATAAATACATTGATAAAACCACCTATTTGGAATAGGTTAATGATAATAGCGCATGAGGAGCCAATTATAAATGCCTTATACATAACTATTAATATAGCGATCATACTAAGCCAAGGTCTAAAATTGATTAAAAAAATTAATAAAGATGTTAGAATAAAACTAAATAATCTAGAAAATAAAAGTGCGGATGCACTAATATTATGCTGTAATACACCCAATAATATACTATCAGGGATATCGTCCATATCAAGGTTTGAAGAATTGCTAAAACCTGCAATTAAGCCAATAATTAAGCCCAATATTGCAAACAATCCAATAATTAAATATGCCCATTTATAAGATGAAAAGTGTTCAAATAATAAGAATTTAATTCTATCAAAAGCTCTCATAAATTTTACATTCATAATGTAATTTATGATTTAAGATAATGATATATTCTATAGGTTTGAAACTTTTTCGATTAAACACGGATTAATAGTGTTTTTAAATTTGTTTTCTATTTCTCTATCTTTTATATAATTAGCAATATAGTATATCAACTCTTTTACTGTGGGCTTATCATTAAATATTTTATGGCAATCAAATTGTGCCTTGATCTTTATTTTTGTTGATGTCCATGCTGTATTAAGTGCCGATCGAATACATCTCTCTACATTAGCAACTGAAGTATTGTGGTAAGTTGCTATATTCGAATACACACTTTTATTAAAACAGGTAGCTTTGCATCCATTTGATATTACCAAGTTTATACAGTCTCTTAAAAAAATAGTACCACTAGATTTTGGGTTTATACCGATTTCACGCAGTATAGTATTAATTGTGTCATAATAACAAAATGATAAGTAAGATGGAATTTTGTAAAAAAATCTAGATTCTATTTGTTTGTTACAAATTAATATAGCTTGATCCAAATATGAATGCTTGTCTAATATGAAAATATTCTGTGGGATTATATCTTTTGTGCTACATTCATCAGTCAAAAGTATTACAGACGGCACAAAAAATGGTGAATCTACAGAGAATAAATTAAGAAAATCGTAGCCTTCTGCAAATGATTTATCGTCTATAAACACCACTTCGGGCTGTAAAATCACTATTTTTGACAAAAAACAAGTTAATGAGGTTTCATAATCTACATCAACTTTATTTTTATACATTGTGGATTTCAAATTACTATCAAAATATTTATTTTTAGAAAAAAAATATAGAGCATTTATGCTAGCTCCCACTGCCTTAACCTCCTCAGTACACTGGCAGTATAACATATCAATTGTAAATAATCAAATATTTTTTATAATTTTTTAATAATTTTTTAAAAAATTACTGAGCTAACATATTCTCTACAAATATTCCAAATCCTTTTGTCGCATCATTGACAAATACATGAGTCACTGCGCCAATAAGTTTACCATTTTGCACTATTGGACTACCACTCATACCCTGTACTATTCCACCGGTGGTATCTATTAATCTTTTATCAGTAACTTTAAAAACTAAACTTTTTTTGTTTGATGCGGACTGATAATTCGTTTTTATAATTTCAATTTTGTATGGTCTAATATTGCTCCCATCTAGGCAAGTATAAATTTCAGCCTCTCCAGCAACTGCAGTATTATGTCCACCTACTTGAATAAGTTTTCTGTTTTTGAGACTTTGCGATGATTGATCGAAATAACCTATCAGACCACATTCGGTATTTGATTCCAATTCCCCTTGAGATTTATTCGCTCTTAAAACGCCTCGTATTTCTCCAGGCACTCCCCTGCTGGCTCTCTTGATACCTAGTATATCACAGTTATAAACATATCCTTTTGCGACATCTATGGCGCTACCAGTGCTACTGTCCGTTAGCGCATGGCCCAATGCTCCAAATTTATTATTTTCTGGCACTATGTATGTAAGTGTACCTAAACCACTCATACTGTCTTTCACCCAAATGCCTAATTTATATGTTTTAGTCAAATCATCATATCTAGGAGTGGCTTTAACACTAAACTTTTCCCCCTCACGTATTCCATGTATTGTAATATCATTTTTTTCTTCACTTCCAGTATTTAATATGGCTGGTATATCACTTACAGATGTTATAGGATTATTATTAATGGCTGTGAGTATATCTCCAGTGTGTAGTTCGTTTTGTTTAGCATCTTCCACTATGTGCGAATTGTCTACTATAGGATTCGTCCCTATTACCAAAACACCATTTGTCTTGTAAACAAATCCCAAAACATCACCGCCCAGGTACACATATTGAGGTTCCACAATCATAGCGGCGACAGATTTTAATTTGATTGCATTTAGTAAATAGTATTCTACAGTGTTATTTTGTGAATTAAATCTTGCATTTACTAAAGCCCCAAAATCTTTTTGTTCATCAATTTTACCCAATTCACTTGAGAGAACAACAATTTCATTTGTATTAAATATTCTATCAAATGGGACAGCCCAGCAAGTTATACAAAATAAAATTGCTATCAAATATGCAAAAGCTATAAATAATACATTGACTCGTTTCATTTAATTCTCCATACAGAGAATTATTTTACAAATTAATATTGGAATTATACAAAAAACTATGAGGAAAAAAATGTTAAAGGCTAGCGTGCTTTTTGGATAATTCGCGCATCTCCATTGCATGTGCTAAAGCTGCTTGAGAACCTTTTTGCCCTCCTGCTAATCTAGCAATCTCGTTTAAACATTCATTTTCTTGTAGAGTACGTAATGTAGTGGTAGTCGTTTCTCCATTATCTACTTTTTCGATGAAATAGTGTTTGTCTGCAGAAGCTGCGATGACTGGTAAATGCGTAATAACTATTATTTGGTTACTTACCGCTAGCTTTTTTAGCTTTTTTGCAACTATTTGTGCAATTCCTCCACTCACGCCAGAATCTATTTCGTCAAAAATCATAGTGTTTGTATGAAAAGTTTCTCCAAAAACAATTTTAAATGCTAGCATAAGCCTAGACATTTCTCCCCCAGATATAACCTTCGAAAGTGGTTTAGACTCACATCCACTGTTAGCACTAAAATAAAACTCAACACTGTCTTTGCCAGTTGCTGTTGGATCTGTTACGCCGAATTTAATATCAAAAACTGTATTAGTCATTCCTAACTCTTGTAATTCTTTAACTATATGCTTAGTCATAATACTTGATTTTTCTTTTCTCTTTTTTGATATTGCCTCGCATGTGTTATGTATCTCTTCTTCCAAATTAATTTTTTTCTTGTTTAGATTTGTTAATAACTCTTCTCTCCCCTCAAATTCATCTAGTTGTCTTTTCGCATTGCCCAAATATTCCAACATTTCATGTACGCTTCCACCATATTTTCTACCCAAAGATTTAATTATGTCCAATCTATCATTTATGCGATTAAAATCATTTTCATCAAAATTATAATCCAATAAGAGATCTTTTAGCTGTTCAATTATATCAACTAATTCAATTTTTATTCCAAGCAATCTTTCTGACAAATTTGCACATTTGTTTTCAAATGTAGATAAGGTAGACAGATTATGTCTTGCATTATTTATAGCATTTACCATACCACCATCTTCATTACCATCGAGTAATGTCACAATTTCACTTAGTCCTTCTACAATTCTTTGTGAATTTTGATATTTTCGCCTTTGTTCTATTAATTCTATATCTTCTCCCTCTATTAAATTTGCTTGCTCTAGTTCTTCTATTTGGTATTTGAGCAAATCGTAATTGCGCTGAATATCTAAATCATTCCCGCATAACTTTTTTATATCATTTTTGATTTTTGTTAATTCTTGTATTTGTAAAGATAACGCCGATTTAAGTGCAAATAAATCATCGCCTATATAATTATCAATTAAGTTAATATGATGTTTACTATTTAAGAGTATTTGGTGTTCGTGCTGTCCACACCAATCTACTAAGATTGAGGCTAATTCTTTAAGCATTGAAATGTTAGCATTCTGACCGTTTATATGTATTTCATTTTTCCCATCAAGTGATAAAATTCTATTGACAATCAAACAATCATCGTTTTGTTCAAATACAATACCCATCTCCATCAGTTTTGAGTATAGCATTTCATTGTTATCACCAAATACCAATTCTACTTTTGTTTGAGTTGCTCCATTCATAATACAAGACTTATCTGCTTTACTCCCTAAAGCAAAATTAATAGCTGACAAAATCATAGATTTACCAGCACCTGTTTCACCAGTTAATACATTCAATCCCATTACAAGGTCTATGTCAATATTTTTTATCAACGCATAGTTTTTAATACTTACTTTTTGTAGCATATTTGCCCCCTCAAACATATGTTCTAATAAATTATAGAACATATTAACAAAAAACGCAATCAAATCAAACAAAATTTTGATTCAATTTGCGTTTTACGTTAATTCATTTGAACTAAGATTATGAAACCATATTTTTTAGATATTTATCTACCTCTGCTCTGGCTAGTTTATCGCAAGTATTGTTGTATTCATTGTCAGAATGACCTTTAACTTTGTGCCAACTAATTTTATGTTGATTGGTCAAAGTTACTAATTTTTCCCATAACTCTTTATTTTTTACATCTTCTTTATTAGAAGTTTTCCAATTATGTTTTTGCCATTCATTAACCCAGCCCAATGTGAATGCATTAACTACATAAGCTGAATCACTATATAAGTCTACCTCACATTCTTCTTTTAACTGTTCAAGTGCTTTTATAACTGCATACATTTCCATTTGATTGTTTGTTGTATTATTGACAAAGCCACTCATAGATTTTTGGTAAGTGCCATAAATTAACAATACCCCCCAACCACCAGGGCCAGGATTACCACTACAAGCTCCATCAGTATAAATAATGACATGTTTCATACTACACCACTCTTACATTTTGTTTAAATTTAAAAACAGTAAATAATTAGCATAATCTGTTGACTAAATCATAAAAATCTTATATAATGAATATGTTGTCTTAGGGGAGTGGCTTAATGGTAGAGTAGTGGTCTCCAAAACCATAGGTCAGAGTTCGATTCTCTGCTCCCCTGCCAATCTGTTCTTAAATTTTAAGACAATTTTATTGAGGTGATTAGACCATTGGTTATCACCTCTTTTTTATGATTGTAACTAAAATTTATTTATGTAAAATTATGTAATTATTTTTTAAATACGACGTGTTAGATTAATGCCCTCAGAAAATTTACATGGAGAATTACATTCATAAGTTGGGAAAGTACATCTAGCACCTTTTTGGTACTCTTTTAACTCTTGTGCCCTTGGATGATTTTGCTTTACCAATGCTTGATAATATTCCTTATTTGTTTTTGTAGTTTGCTGATTAATTTCCAATTGCGCATAACTACATTCTCTTTCTTTCATTTTTTCTATAAAAGTATCGAGATTACCACGCTCTTGTATATCAACTAAGGTTCCCTGCGGAGTAGCACTTGAACTCTTATAACAATCTGATAACCACTCCTCTATCAGCTCTTTTCTTCCTCTTAATATTGGTGGTACATAATATTCATCAGTTTCCAGTAGTTTAAAACTATAGTCAATAGTTCTGTGCCTTTGAGCCTGCGCTAATTGAGCTAATGAGCCATTGTAATGTGTGGCATAAACATCACCATAATACTGTGTAATTTCATAAGGGCTATTATTTAGCAAACTAAAATGCCTGTACTTTTGAGTATCAGTTAAAGTAGGTTCAATCACTTGTTTTAAGGCTTTCATTAAATTCCTCATTGCGGGGATAATTGGTTTATAAAATTTGTTATTAGAATCTTGCGAAACCACACTTTGCATGAATCCGTATATGTAATTTAATTGCCTGTAAGAAGTCGTATATCGCATACTCGTTGGTGTATACACAGATATTAAATACCTAGCATTTTCTTGTGCTAATTTAGTTACTCTAGTATTTGTAAAGAATTCAGGATATTTCGATTGATATTCATCTATAATTAATTGCCTATAAATATCTACCCATTTATTGTAAAGTGCCTGCTCTCTCCCATCAAGATGCATTTGAGTATAACGAGCAGATTTCTCACTTGTGTCATAGTACTTTTCGTTATTTAACACCATAGCGAGAGCTTTGGGTATATCCTCCAAATACAAACTTATTTTGTCATGATCATAGACACTATGATGACCGCTCGTAATAGTTTGTGATGCTCGCTTCATTGTTTTATCCAATGACTCATTGATTATACCATCATAACTGGCTTTCATATAACAAATACCAGCACTATGCCCTGCGTTTTGTAAAAATCTTTGCTTAATTATGTCAAAATCTACATCTGACAGTTCGGATAATTTTTCTTGACCATTGTTATCAACAATTGACTCACTATGCGTAGTGGAAACTAAATAAACTTTCATTTTTGCCTCTTTTAAATAGATTTCATTCGGCGCTAGTGTAACATAATATAAAATTTTTGTCAAACTTAGTTTAGTTAATCTATAATATTTTTAGGTGTCAAAAACTTGAAAAAAGTTTAAGTTTTTTTGTTGACAATACTATAAAATAATGTTATTATTAAAAAGTCAATTTTTGATAAACAAAATGTTATGGGGGTATAGCTCAGCTGGCTAGAGCGCCTGCCTTGCAAGCAGGAGGTCGTCGGTTCGATCCCGACTATCTCCACCACTTGTGGGATTATAGATTGTTTCTGTAATCCCGCACTTAATAATATTGGCAGCACAAGTAATCTTTTGGATAGTTTCGTGCAAATATAGAGATGTAGCTCAGTCAGTTAGAGCACCACCCTGATAAGGTGTTTTAATCAACTAAGTTATGTCAATAGACAGATGTTAAAGTCGTTAAAACATAGATATAGGATTGTAGCTCAGCCGGTTAGAGCACCACCCTGATAAGGTGGGGGTCGGTGGTTCGAGTCCACTCAATCCTACCAATAAAAGAGAGTTATTACAGCTCTCTTTTTTGTTGCAAAAACCTTTCAAAAGCCCTATTTTTAGGGCTTTTAT
>CALWPF010000010.1 GCA_944383355.1 uncultured Clostridia bacterium | reverse complement strand
TGTCTGCCTGTCTGCCAACTCACTTGATTTGGTGTCACTATATAATCTGTAAGTGCATCAAAATCTCCTACAGAGCTAGTACTATCTATAGTAAACTCTGCAAATACGCTATCCTCTTTACTCTGATATTCTTCGTCAATTAAATTTGAATTGTCAATAGCGTAGTATCCTCCGTTATTTAGTGTGACTACTCTAATATAACTAGTACTATACATATTGCTTGGATATGTATCAACAGATTCGCTATACCAATCATATGACCAGTCACTATATAGCCCTGTACCTACACTAGTAGTCACATAACCATACATCTCGCCCTCTGTCTGGCTACGCCCAACAAAGGCATCTTGGATACAATTGCTCAGCCAAAGTGTAGCTATCTTGTCGCCTGTGTCAGAGGTAGATATAGAGGTAGATATATATGTAACTATCCAGTCTAACCCACCTAGACGCACTACTACACTTTGCTCTGCTGACTTGCCTCCATATGTATAGCCTCGGATATCTGTCGCAGTCTGTGGTGTACTAGCCTGTACCCCATCTATTGTGCCATCGCTAGATAGATAACTCAGCAATTTACTCACATTGTCTCCACTCATGGCCTTTGCCTCACTATCCCAGAGCTCGTCTACCTTGACATAGGTGCTAGTATCTGTACTAGTAGACAATGCATTGAGAGCACTATAACCACTATACAATAGACCTATTCCTAACACACTTGTACTCAAAAGTGCAACGCTCAAGATCATGCATAGAAATTTATATACAATACTCTTGCTATCTTTCATAAATCCTCCACATCTTTACTCCAAATTATTTTATCTTAAGCAAATAAAAAATATAAAATAGTCAGTGGACATTACGTCCCAAATACGCCAACTAACCACCACACACATACAGCGATTGCTGCCAACATTCCTACGCATAGTATGCCAGACATTATATTAATGCCCTTTGTACCCATGCTGTGTTTATTCTTTAATTTCATATATCCTCCACTAAACTGTTAATGTAATTTATAAACAGTATAATTTTATATTCCCCCTAAGGTATCCCAGACGATAATAAAATGTGATAATTTAACAATGTAAAAGGGAAACATTCTTATAGTTGGATAATATTCCACCTTTATTATATATAATTTAATACAAAATAACAAACGATTTTTATAAAAAACTGAATTTACATCAAAATATAAACTTGTATAAAAGGGAGATATTGTCACAGTTCGCTACTTTGCACGCTCTAGCAAAGTATCTCTGGCATCTTTGAGAGTAGTAATAGATTGCTCGAGCATCTTTTTATCCGCTGAATTGAG
Organism: uncultured Clostridia bacterium; assembly: GCA_944383355.1. GTDB lineage: Bacteria > Bacillota > Clostridia > Christensenellales > UBA1242 > RUG666. The sequence goes on along the minus strand of CALWPF010000010.1, from coordinate 51,437 downwards.
AGACAGAGGCAAAATCTCCCTCACCCCATCTCTATCTATAATAGCAGGCATACTATAGTACATATTTTCTTTTGGATCATAGCAACTTATGCAAAATATTGCATTTTCGTTACGCAAAATAGCTCTAGTCAGACGCACCAATCCCACACCTATGCCATACGCCGTATTACCTTTTTTTGAAATTATATCATACGCACTATTGCGCACATCTGCAGTTATTTGCGACTTTTGAGCAAGGCTAAGCAACTTGTCAATAGGATTGAGACCTACTGTCACCTTGTCCCATGGTATTACCTCACTATCGCCATGCTCGCCCAACACATAACCATGAATATTGTTGGGACTGACGCCTATAGCCTCCCCCACCAAATATCTCAATCTAGCGGTATCCAGCGATGTACCACTACCTATTATCCTATTATGAGCAAGCCCAGATAATTTATAAGTCACAAGACTCATAATATCAACAGGATTAGTTGCTACGATATAAATACCACCAAAACCTACCCCATTTATCTCAGTGATAATTGATTTAAAAACCTCATAATTTTTGTGCAACAAGTCTATGCGAGTCTCACCTATCTCTTGATTTTTTCCCGCTGTCAAGACAATAATATCCGCATCACGACAATCTGCATAATTACCAGCATAAATACGCACCCCTTTGTCAGCGTAACTCACAGCATGGTTGAGGTCAAGAGCCTCACCCTCGGCTTTTGCTCTATTGATATCTACTAGCACAAGCTCTGTCACGCCAATATTGCGCACCACCATAGCGTATGCGTATGCCATACCCACATTACCACACCCTATTATCACTACTTTATTCATATTATAAATACTCCTTTGATGATATTATACCCCAAATGTACATATCTTGACAAATAAATAAAAATAAAAAATGACTATCCAAACTACTACAAGGTAGATAGATAGTCATTAACCAACAAAATATTGTCACGATTATGCTATTACCAAAGGTACAATAATACCAACGATAACTAATAGCAAGCACAATACATACAATACTTTCCATACGGTAGGTTTGCTAGATACATAACGCCAAGCAAGCACAGCCACTACACAAACCATTACAGCAGTAGCCACACCTTGCATAGCGCTAACTATCTTAAAGTTGACTCCAACAGCACTCAATATCAAGGCTATTACATACAAAAATGCTGCTACACAGATAGTGTAAAAAGATATTTTGTTTAAGCCCCAAAAAACTTTCTTTTTTGAACTAGAACTGCTAGAACTACTAGAACTGCTAGAACTTGACTTTGTAGATTTTGTAGCCATAAAATCCCACACTCCTTCTTTTTTATTATTATGTTTCAATTATAACACTATTATTATATGTTTGCAATAAATTTTTGCAAAACTTTTTTGGTTTTATCCAAAAACCAAAAAAAATTGATTATTTTAAAATAAAAAAATATTATGGTAAATGTCAACATCATTGATTTTGATTTTTAAATAATGAGGATATCAATATCTAATTTGTCTTGATAATATAGTCTGCGACCAAATCGCCCTCATTAAATTCGTGCTCAATACCAATGGTAGTCATACCTAATCTTTTTGCTGTTAATAGGTACTTATTAGCATCTTCAAAAATTACCATATCATTAATTTTAGCGGGCATATATTCGCTAATATTGTTTAGAATATCCACCTTTGATGTATCAAAACTTGATATAAGTTGCTCAAATTTATCTCGTATACCCCATTGGGATAAGTGGTACTCCAAAAATTTCTCTTTTTCGTTAGACAACATAATATAATGCTTGTCTGGGAAATTGTCCAAGATATCCAAGAAGTACTCATTTAGTGGCATACCTTGTTGCTCAACCAATTCATTATAAAACTTGGGCAAATCACTAGCAAATTTAGCGAAATCAAAAAGATAATTAAATCGCTTACACATATTTTGGTGTATTACCTGCATTTGATTGTGGATAATGAGATGCCTAAAATCTTCTTTGTTTAGGTCAAAACCATATTGTTTGCAATTCCTAACATGTGCCAAATATTGCAGTGGCTCATTGTTGGTAATAGTCCCATCAAAATCAAATATAAAATATTTTTTATTTTTTAATAATCCATATAATTTATTTTCCATATCAAACCTCAACTCTTAAAAACTTAAATAAAATATAAAAGATGTTATCAGGTAATTTATTATACAAACTTGATAAAAAATAGATTAAAAGCATAAATAACTATTAGTAGGACAAAAAATGACAAAAATTATGTTAGCAAAACATATTACCTTAATAAATACAATAATTTATAGCTTAATCAAATTTTAATAAATTAACACTCTATAGCGTCAAATAATTGTTTGCCATTTTTATTTATATATACCAACAAAATAGTTGTACCAATAGCAAACAATATGCAAATTATACCTAGATATAATAACGAACTAATTAAACCCATAAACAATACAAAATAAAGTATCAAAAACAAGAAAGCAATGGCAAACGCTACTAACATATTTATCATCACAGGTGCTCCCTGCTTTACTACCATGATTTCATTAGTCCAATTAAAGTTATATTTTTTTAGATTTAGTACCAAGCCAAACAATCCAAAAAACAGCAAGACTAACATAGATAATAACAGCAAAACCGCACCTGCCCATACACTCAAACCATAACAGATACAACTAATAATAACAGATATAACCGCACAAGGTGCAAAAAAGGTGATATATACAAGCATTTTTGACCAAATAATTTGATTAAACGATACCGGCATACTCTTGAGCTGCCACCACGTTTTACCCTCTAGAGAGATGCTGGACGCCATTGGGTTGGTCATAGCGAGCATCAATATTATATAAAATCCAGACAAAAACAAATTCATATCTTTTAAAACATTTATAGCATCAACATCACCACTAACATCTTGCATGGTTACTCCCATGATAATTGACAAAACTATCAACATAATAGCACCCATACAAGTATTGAGCATATACATTGGCGCCCCCACCAAGCATTGCATCTCCTTGCGATACATGGCGAAAAACGGTGAGCGTACTTTTTGTCCCTTGGCAATATCCACTTTTTTTGCTTTTGGGTGAGCTACAAATATATAATTTAAACCTGTGTAAAAACGCTGTGTCAAAAACACTACAAAAACAAAAGGAATCACACAAATTAATATCGTCCACAACAAACTCAGCCAATTACCAAAGCATATTGCTTGAGCGGTAGATATCAATGGATATAATATAACAGTAGCTATACTAGCATTAACATTATTCAAATCAAAGGCAGTGAGCAACTCATTAAAATACATACTGAGATACAGTATACCAAAGAGCAAGAGTACGCTAAATATAATGGTAATTAATTGCTTTTGCGGTAAATTCTGAGTAATCCAACCAATAAATAGCCACAAAAGGTATGATATTGCTATAGGAAACAGTGGGAACACAATAAATGCCACTATAGAAAATAGTATGCCTAGCACAGTTACACCACTAAACGCAAAATACATCACCAAAAATGGAAGCAAACCCAAAAACTCAAACGCATAACACAACAACAATAAACTAGCGAATTTGGATAATATTATAGTTGATTTTTTGATAGGCATACTCATCAAAAAATCATAATCTTTTGCGCCCAATATATATCGATTTACCGAAAAAATAGTATTGAGTACTATAAACAATAAACTGTACAATAATCCAGCGACTACCAACAACTCAGTCATATTGGCACTAGCATATTGTTGCGCCATAGTATAGGCAGTCCAACCAAATACACCCAACAAGTACACAACTAAAACTAAGTATAATACCATAGTACCCGTCTGAGAAGCTTTTTTGCGAGCACCTGTAGTGTAATTGGCTGTAAAATTGCTCTTGATATTTAGAGATACCAGTTGCCAAAAAACACTTTTCATACTACTCTCCTCCTGCCAAGAACACTTCTTCCAAAGATTTGTCACCCTTAATATCTTGCATTGTACCACTTGCGACAATTTGCCCAGCCTTGATAATCGCTACCTTGTTACACAATTTCTCTGCCACCTCAAGCACATGTGTACTAAAAAATATACAACCTCCATTATCACAAAATTCACGCATCATCTTTTTTAATTCGCTACTAGCAAAAGGGTCAAGTCCAACAAAAGGCTCATCAAAAATCAAAACTTTTGCGTTACGAATAAACGCACCTATCAACGCTATTTTTTGCTTCATACCATGAGAGTACTCAGATATTTTTAGCCCCAACGACTTTTGTATATCCAATCTACGAGATAGCTCCTCTAGTCGTGCTTTCCTCTCATCGCCCATACCATATACGTCGCAAATAAAATTGATATATCCATATCCAGTCAAAAAACTATACATATCAGGGTTATCTGGCACATATGCCAAATTTTTTTTACATCTCATTGGCTCTTTTTTGATATCCACACCATCTATCAAGATCTCACCTTGCTCAAAATCATGTATACCACAGCAACACTTTATGAGCGTAGTCTTGCCCGCACCATTTTGTCCAACAAAAGCGAATAAGTCCCCTGCCTCTACATTTAGACTAATACCTCTTAATACCTCTACTCCTTTTTTATAAGATTTGTGAACATTATTAATATTCAGCATATTGCACCACCTAACAAATTATTGATATCAGTATATCTTACTAGCACAAAAAAGTCTATTGCTTTTTGTAGTTAATTATTTATTACCTTTAAACTTATACTCTTTTGATATATACCTTCAAAAAACATTACAAAACAAAGAGTAAAAATTATATTTTTTTATGACCTTGTATATGAATAATTTTGATAAAAAAACAAAAAATACAAATATAATCAAAAAGACAAAATAATGCAAATTATTTGACATAACTTGCCACCAATGATAATATACTTAGTATAAAGACAAGGAGGGTGTACTAATATGGGTATCAAGGCAGATTACTTTGGCTTGAATAGGCTAATCAGTATCATTTTGGCAATTATCCCTGTGACATCTTGGATATGTGGTGTCATCACTAGGATTAGTGAGGGCAAGATTGTTGCTGGTATTTTGCGTATTTTCTTAGGTTTCTGGATTGTATGGCTAATCGACTTGATTTTGATGATCGCAAATGGTCGCATTTGGCGTCTACTCAACTGCTAATTCATTAGTAGGTAAAAAGGTAATAGGAGATTACTCCTGTTGCCTTTTTTGTTTTTGCCTACTCCCAATAAATATACTTATCATACAGTTTGCACACAAAAAATAGTAATGCTGGTAAAATTAAAAATATTAATAATAAAAAAGACTGTATCTATTACAGTGACTTGCCAAAAGTTACCCAACTTGTAGATAGTCATAGATATACAGTCTTTTTATTAAATTATATTTTATTGTATCATAATATTTTAATCTTTGTAATGTGCTGCAATAGTACTAAACATTATATCTGCCATTTGGTAATACCCAGCTGTCGTAGGGTGTACACAATCAGTATATTGCTTAAATGTCTCCTCACTGTGTGGGTTTACAGGCACCTCCTCATAAGGATAATTATATTCGCTATCGTGTGTTGCAGCAACTGGAACAAAGAATACGTTATCATAATCTTGCAATGCTTCGTACAGGCCAATTTCGAGATTCATAACTTTCATGTTTGCCCTAAAACTAAACTCTCCAGAATCATTTGTTGCATATCCATCACTATTGGTCGCAAATATTTGATTTGGGCGGAACAAAGTGTTTACAACATAGATTGGAATAGTTGCACCTTTTGATGATTTTCTAATGTTATCGATAAGTGTTTTTATATTATTTACCGAAGATGTGGAATCAAGACTAATGCCATTTGTACCCAAATATATTTGAACACCTGTTGGGGTTATACTGATTTCTTGAGCGTTTTCATCTTGGAAATAACCTGCACCGCCCTCTGCTTTTTTGTTACAATAATAATCAAAATCAAAAGCATCAGTCGTTGGATTCCAGAATGGGTTTTCGGTATATTGTGTTCCGTCTGTATCCTCTTTTACCTCTAGTGTTGTATTGGTAGGATTAAAAGTATATTTGGAGGTTCCCAAATTATACCAACCAGTCGTAGCACCACTCCTTCCCTCGTGCGACATTGTGGTACTGTCAGTCTTGTCCATTGTTCCTTGTGTACCACGGAATTTTATTTTACCATCAGAATATTCATTTACTTTGGTGAGCCAAGCCTTGTTATTTGTCAAACTATCACCAATAGGTATGATAAGTTGCTCTGTGTCTATAACATTTGAAACAAAACGCACAGTACAAGATGCTGTATATTTTATATTCAAATTATCGTCAAATAAATTGAGAGTTAATGTCTTTGTTTGCCCAGTCAAATTTTCTGTTCCTGTTATACTAAATTTCCTTTCGTACGGACGACCAAATCCAGATGCCAGCCATTGGAAATTATAATCTTCGTATTCAAGACATATTTGTGAATTATATAACTCTATCGTCCTACCCTCAGCAACACAGATTTCGTCTGGAAGATAAACGTGAAGAGGAGCTTGCTCTGCAACCATGTCATAATAGTTTCCGTTTAATTTATAAATAGGAACACCTGGCTCATAATATTTCCCTAAATAGAGTCCATCAATACTACATTGTACTTGAATCTTTTCTGTTCCGTTCCAAGCAGATGAGCTAATTGTGATTGCGACATATTTTGTCCCAATAGGAACGGTAAAATCTGTTATATTGGCATTTTCATTATTAGTTGCTGTAAGACTAATCAAACTAAAATTCTCATCAAATTGAGTAATAAATCTCATTGATACTTTACTAAAGGAACCTTGCCAAACATTTAAAATTTGTCCCTCCACAACTGGTATTTCTGTCATGACGGTATATACTGGGTTTTCCGCTACGATAGTAGATGTAGTCCCCATATAATAACCATCAAAGACCTTTCCTGGTTGTATCAAATTAGGCGAATCATATTTATCAAAAAATTCACACTTTTCGACGGATATTGAATTGTCAATTAAGGTATCATTAGCATTTATACCTTGAATAACAGCAATTGATTGAGGGGCTGAATATGCAGTTGAATTTTGATTGTAAAATTCTAGTTCACTTGAAATAAAAGTATCAAAATCTACAACAATTCCAACTTTTTGAACGGTAAACCTAATATATGCTGCATCTTCTGGTGCAACTAACCTTAATGTCCCCGATTTGGAACCAGAGATATAGCTATAACCCTCGTTATAAAAAGCATAATGAAGAACGGAAACAGCCACCTTGTCCACAAAAAATACATAGTTTTTACCTGCCTCAACTGGCACATATGTTTCTGTAGTAATATAAATTGGATTATTAGAAGATATGTTTCCAGTTGTAGCGCTCACATAACTATTATCTAACCATGAAAAATCATCTGTAATTAAATTTGTCTTGTCATATATAACTTCATTCTGATATGAGGAAAGTCTGTCAATATCAATTTTACCGCTATTAATTTTTTGCTCTAGCTCATCAAGTTTGGTTTGCAACTCACTCTCATCAAAGCCTTTGCCAAAATCAGTAATGAGAGTATTCCAGATACCATCTTCCTTTTGATACAAGATATAGTCGTCGGTATCTATATACATATCACCGTCTTTACCTACGCTCGCATCTGGAGTCCCTGTACCAACCAGCCACTCACTGGCAGGTGCGCTCTCGCCCTTGCCAAAGTCCTCCATAGCGACTACCCATGCACCAGCAGTCTTTTGATACAATATATAATCATCAGTATCAAGGTACATATCACCATCTATACCCATATCATCGGTTGGGGTCGCCGTACCTGTCATCCATTTGTTTGCAGGACTAGACTCACCTTTGCCAAAGTCCTCCATTACTATAGCCCACTCACCATTCAATTTTTGGTACAAAATATAGTCATCTGTGTCTATATACATATCGCCGTCATTACCTATAGTAGTACTTGGGGTCTCTGTACCCACTATCCATTGCTTTGCTGGAGCACTCTCGCCCTTGCCAAAGTTTTCCATTACTATAGTCCAAGCACCACTTATTTTTTGATAAAGTGTACTACTAACAGTGTCTAGATACATATCTCCATCTATACCTAGATTTTGATGAGGAGCACTAGTACCAGTCATCCATTTGTTAGCCGAATCACCGCTAGCCCCTCCGCCAAAATTATTGACTACTACTGTCCATATACCGCCAAGCTTTTGGTACAAGATATTATCATCAGTATCTATATACATATCACCATTGGTTCCCAACTCATTTGTAGGTGCATCTGTACCTGACAACCATGTGCTATTTGTGGTAGACGATTCATTACAACCAGCAAAAACAAGGCCAAAAACCGCCAGCCACAAGCAACAAAATACGCTCAATATGATTTTTCTTTTTGAAAATGTATGAGCTCTACTCATATTTACCTCCCCTAGTCTATATCAGTCTAAAAACACAACAACTAAATGTCAAAATTTGTAAAATTTTGAAGACTTTAATTTTAGTATACCCTGTGAAAAACAAAAAAGTCAAACAAAATAAACAAATATAGATAATGTGTTGGATAAAGGAATATTTTTTGTTTGCCAAAAAATCGCCAATATATAAATAGAGCTGTAACAATAAAAAAATAAATTCAATAACTTTCAACACCTAACCAGCAATTTATTAATAAATAACTCTTAGGATATTTTTATTAAATACAGTTATTGCATTATCTATAAAAAATAGTAATTAAATAAAAAATTAGATATAAATTCTTATTATGTTTTTAAATTAATTCATATAATTTCTATAAAATTTTAATTATTTATTTCGCTCAATAATACAAAAATAGTACCCTGCGTGGTACTATTAGATAAAAGTTATTTCCTAGGGGACAAACTCCTACTCTGAGTCAAATATTCATTAGTATTGTCTATCAACTCCTGTACATCTACATTTTGTGGTGCCCTCAAAATATCCAATACTTCCTCGTGCGTCTTTGTATCCAATAAATATCCCATAATCTCATATGCAAAAGCGTAAGAAAATCTAGTGGCATAAAAATTCTCTATTAGGTCTCGTGCCTCACAATCAATTGTGCTCTTTAACTTGTATTTAGTTTGCCCAGCGAGTTGAGTAGCAATTCCCTCCATTAATAATGGTGGCATTATGTTTTTGTCTATCAATATTTCCTCATGACAAGCATGCACAAACTCATGCGTAAGAGTTTTATTGTAGTCCTCAAAAGTTGTGCCCTCGTGCTGTGGCGCTTTGCGGTAAAGGTCAAAATTCAAAATATGTATATCGCCGTTTTTTACAGTTGCAACATTCCACCCTTGGTATCTATTGGGATACTTGCCATTTTGAGTCTGCAGGTCTATAAACTTTTGCAAATCATTATAAAAAATTATTCTTACTTTTTTTGACATTTTATCTAATTCAAAAAAATCCATTATGCATTTTTGTTCATGCTCGAGCACACCCAAAACCTTTTGAGCAAACTGCTCATCACCTTTATTAAAACTTATTTCAAAAACATCGTTTGCTATCTGCATAATCTACCAGCTCCTAATTTTATAGATAATATAATGAGTAAAGTTTGAGATTAGTTATATTCGTATTGTACCATAAAATACCACTCTCCTGCAACATCAATCATATAAATAGCCGACATTAATATAAACAAAAGATTTATAAATAAAATAATTTCCTTAGTAACACCTCATCTACAAAATAATTTTTAAATGGCGATTATCATAAAAACCTAAAAAAACACAATTTTTTTAGAAAAAATTCATATAAATTATTGACATATATTCCGCTCTTTGGTAAAATTGACTTGCTGAATTCAATTTTGTGGTCCAATCATTTCTCGAAATGAATTTGTGGTTTGTACCTTCCTTTTTACCACAAATACCCCAATACATTGAGTGGACAGGATATTGGTTGTTTGGAGAACCGCCTTCCCATATACCAATAATCTAAGTTGTATCCAGCGTTTATTCCTCAATAGCTCAGTTGGTAGAGCGTCCGGCTGTTAACCGGCAGGTCGCAGGTTCAAGTCCTGCTTGAGGAGCCAAATCAGTTATATAGGAACAAACGCAAATAATTTTTACTATTTTGAGAGTTGTTTTGCATTTTCTTATATAATTCCACAACACGAGTTGCACCAAGACGGACGAACTGAAAGAGCTAGAAAGTATTGGAGCAATAAGGACAAAAATAAGCGATGGCAATAAGCTATCGCTTTTTTGTTATTTATATTTGTTTTGTTATCCTCGTCGCCTGCTCAAACAAAAAGCACAAGCCTTAAAGGTTCGGTCAAGGTGGAGTTTGCTTTTTAACAAAACAACCTTGACAGGTTCTTGGATTGTGCTAATCAAATCAAGGCGACAAGGATAAACAAATATTGTGATTGATTTCAAACTACACCAAAATAGTTATCCTTAGAGCCTCAGGGTTTGGGACAGAGTCCCATAAAAAGAAAAAAGCTATTTTATATCAATAGCTTATTCTTATGTTATAAAGCACATACGACCACCTCAGCAACAAAGGAGATAACGAATACTTGGGGTAGGGTTTAAAATTGGTCTTTCCTCTCACTTTGATATATTATATACTCTATTCTTCTTTGTTGCTTTCGTTTAGTAAGTTATTCATAAATAAATTATTACTCTTTTTTTAAGTCCTGATACCAACTTGGAAGCGTTGGCACTGTTGCTCTTGTTGGAGCAGTTCTTGGTACTGGAGCTGTTGGAATGGTTGGTGGAATGTCAAACTCTACATTTACATACTCAGACTGGGTATTTTTTATTAATACATTGTCATAAATAATCTCGCCTAGATATTCTCCTCTCGTACTAATAAAAATATTTCTTTCATAATCGAACACGCCTATAGCTTCCCAAGTGGAATAGTCATACAAATAATTATCGCTTGTATAAGCTATACATTTTGCCTGTGAATTATATAGATGATATGGCAGTATAATTTTTTGTGTATCATCTTGTGTATTTGCATTTTTTGAGCAACCAGTAAAAACGAAACAAAGCATTATAAACGGAATTACAAGTAATGCACTTAGCTTTATAATTTTATTCTTCATTTGTAAACCTCCAACATATAATAAAGTATATCATAAAAGTGGTTTTGTTGCAATAGTATTTAATGTTATTAAATATTTTATTGTTTTAATATAATCTGGTTGACAGTTGAATCAGATTATTGCAGTTGGCTGATTTATAGAACTCTTTTTAATTCGTGTAGTGATTTGGTTCACTGCACGATTTTTCATTTAAAAGGGGGTATGTTTATTGGCATTTGTTACTAATACTGGTTCTGTGCTATTAAACCCGAGTGAAAAAGGTTTGAAGTATGCTTTTGAGTTAAAAACAAAGCACGCCATTACTAACGCTGGGAAGCGTAAGATTGATAAAAAGACTGGGCGTACTAAAAAATTAACAAAAGAGCAACTCGCTTTTCGTGCTGGTTACTTGGAACATCAAAAAGATAGCAACAGAGCATTTAGGGCTAAACATAAGAACTACAAGCGTAAAACACAAGACAGAAGAATGTAAAGGGAGTTGAATTATTGATTGAAAAAAAGATTAGGCGAAGTTCATTGGGCTTATAGTTATAAAATTGATAAAACTGATAAGCCTAGACGACAATATGTCGTAGTTCAAGATAATGGTAAAAATGTAAAAGTATCTAAAATTCGTGGCTGTAATGGAAATCCTAAAAATGATTGCCGATTATACGAATTAGATAGAAATAAATATCCGTTATCAAAACGCAGTGGTGTTGATAAATTTGTTCATACATATAAAGCAAATAGTAAAGAAAAATTAAGTCTTGAAGATATTGATATATTTGACCAAGAAATTGCTTTTAAATTAACTAATAGAGATACTAAACGAGTTATTCAACATACAAAATCTAGAAATAATAAAAAAAGGAAGTAAGGAAACCTTACTTCATCCGCACCGTGCAAGTCGGAACAATGCCGACAAGATGTAAAACATCCGCAATGTGCAAAATTATTATATTCAATTTAAATCAAAAAGTCAACCCTTTATAGTCAAAAAATTAAAAAGTGTCGATGTCGTCACTATTTGGCGTTCGGCATTTTCAAAGTACAATTTAATAAAACTGTAAGTCCTACCTAATACATAGGCACGCAATCAATAGTTTAAGTTGATTCGCACTAAGGAATAAGTGCGTTAAAAACCTTTCGTAGCGAACTTTGAATTAAGTTCTGTTTATTAAATTTAAGTTTATTAGTGTTATTAAATATTTTATTTAACATTGGATATAATTGTATTATGTTGCAAATATAGTAAAAGCTCCTAAATTGATAAAATTATATATACATAAGGAGCTTGGTATTTATGGAATTAAAGGAAATTGTAGCAAGAATAGGAATAATCAGAACTCGTGCCAATTTGTCGGCTCGTGCTTTAAGTTTGATGATTGGAAAGAATGCAAGTTATATTCACCTATTAGAGAGTGAGAAAACGACATTTGAACCATCTTTATCAGTTCTGCTTGATATTATAGAAGCTTGTGGCACAACCCCTGCAGAATTCTTTTCAGAAGATATAAATCAATACAAAATAGACAAACAAACATTGGATTTTCTAAAAACATTATCTCCATATCAAAAAGAAGCAATTATGAATTTATATAAAAAGTAAAAATTAAGGTGTAAACATTTCTGCTTGCACCTTAATTTTTTTTATTTTTTAAGTATAGTTGAGTATAGTACTATACTTAATCTTTATGTATTTTTTCAATTGCTTTTTGATACACCGTGGCAGTATCTGAGTCAAATAATACAAACAATATTCGCTCAAAGGCATCGGGGTAACTACTAGTAAAATCTCTTACACTTGATACCGCTATGTTGGCGGCATCTAGTATAGGATATCCATACGCACCTGTAGATATAGATGGAAAAGCAATTTTGCGTAAATCGTGCTGTTTTGCTAGCATCAAAGATTGTTGATAGCAACTATAAAGTAAATCTGCCTCATTATTGCTACCACCATTCCAAATTGGTCCAACGGTATGTATTACATATTTGCAAGGTAGATTATATCCCAACGTTATTTTTGCCTCTCCTGTTTTACAACCACCTAGTGTTTTACATTCCGTCAATAGTCGTGGTCCTGCTGCCCTATGTATAGCCCCATCGACACCACCGCCACCCAGCAGACTCTCATTGGCAGCATTTACTATCACATCTACATTCCAGTTATCTGTGATATCACCTATAGCATACTCTAACTTTGTCAACTGACACCCCCTATTATTTAATAAGTAAGTAACTAAAATTATGCAGGCTGTATTGCTTTATTTTTTAAACATTCTGGTTTATTTTTGTAAAACCAATCTACTGCATCTTCTATGCTCTGTTTGGTGTCTCGAGTTACAAAATTTAGTGCTTTTTTTGCTTTTGAATTGTCAAAATTACAATTTACATTGAGTGTCTGCAAAGAATATGCACTAAAACTAGGTTTTTTGCCACGCACTTTGTAATAAAATTCACTCAAGGCAGCAAAACCACGGACAAACCACAAAGCCAATTTTGGAGGCATTTTCTTTCTACCAATTTTTTGATTAATTATCTCTAGCAAATGCTTTACAGAGCACATATTACCACTCAAAATATACCCCTCACCAGCGACACCAATTTGACTAGCATTGATTACCCCTTTGGCAACATCACGGACATCAACAAAATTGTAACCACCCTTGACATATGCCAATAATTTACCGTTGATATGGTCTAGTATCACTTGGCCAATATCGGATATTTTGTAGTCACAAGGTCCTATTATACCAGATGGGTATACAACAACTACATTCAAGCCCTCTTTGCACTTCTCAAAAACATACCCTGTCGCTATAGTTTTACTCTTTGCATATGCACCAACTATGTTATCTGGATTAAATTCGGTAGGCTCACTGAGCAATTGTTCGTCATTTTCCTTGGCTGGTATAGTATGAACAGAGCTAGTATATACCAATCTCAAATGTTTTGCCAAACATACATCTGCAATATTTTTTGTACCATTTACATTAACATCTAGCAACAAGTCATTCTTTTTGCTTGAGACATCAATAATACCAGCCATATGTATCACTATCTCATCATCATGGATATTTTGCTCCAAAAATCGCTTGTCACGTACATCTCCATAAACCATATCTAGGTCAAGACCTTTTATAGGAGAGATATCCTCATTGGGCAGTATCAGTGCCCTGACCTTGTGCCCTTGCTTTAATAAATATTTTACAACCACATTACCAAGATGCCCTGTCGCACCTGTCACAAAATATTTTGACATTGCCACCACTTCCTTTTATAAAATTATCAAGTTGATTATATCACCAACATAAATAGAAAACAACCAAAAATAATACTTAGTCATCACTCAACAATATATCTTTGGTTGTTTTATATATTAATTTACTTTATTTAATTTAATATGTGCATAACGCTCAGATTTTAATAAACACAAAAATCTACTCTTTTTTTGATTTTGTACCCTTTGTAGTCTTGCTAGTAGTAGTTTTTTTGACTTTTGTTTGTTTAGTAGATTCTCCTGTGCCTGCATCATTTGACTTTTTATCTCCAGTCAAATTAGTCTCTTCATTGTCAACCTCTTTTAAAGCTTCGTCCACTCGAGACTCGCTAGCAACCTGCGCTACAGGAGTTGTCTCGCTCTTACTATCAGTAGTGGACTCCTCTACACTTTTGGACTCAGTAGGCTCCTCGGCTCCCTCACTAGTCGCATCTTGCTCTGTATTCTTTTTGCGTTTTTGAGCTTTTTGATCCTCCACCTTTGCCTCGCCCAATTCCGCTTGAGCATTGAGTGACAACTCGTCACTATCCTTGTCATAATCTGCCAAAGTCTGCTCTACTATAGGTACATTGGCAAAATACTCTGGCAAGAATTGAACGAGCTTTGCATCACACCCCATGGTCATTTGATAATCCGCATATTCTATCACTACCAATTTTTTACCATTTAGTGTAGTCAATATTACAACTCTTTTTACACTATCTCTTGGCATTATCACATAGGCGTCTTGTATCCACTTGTCGTAAAAAAACAATCTAGCACGATATGGTGCTATCCACTCCCTCATTACTAACAATGCTAGTACTACACCTACTATGGTACCTACTGTAACAGAGGTCAATAGTCCCAATCCAACACCCACTGCGATAGCTATTACCACCAAAACTATTCTCAGCGCCCAGTGCATAGACTGATAATAAAATTTTTTAATCGGTTGAGGTGGCTCAGTAAAAGTAAACTCTGCCTCTTTGTCCAAATTAGCCACAGTTACGCCTCTAGCCTGCAGTGTCTCAATCAAAGCAGTAGTATATGGCAAACTAATTAAAAAATCTTTACCTTCGCCCAATTTTACTGTGATATTAACCACCTTATTTACAGGGGTCTTAAAATTTTTTAGACTAAAGTCCAATCTAGCCTCAATATCTTTGTATTCATAATAAACATCATTAGTCTCAAATTCATCAGGCGAAATCAATCCACCACGATTTGTGGTAAGTATATCTGGATTCTTCATCTTTGGTTTGTTGGTATCCGCATCCATGACAGCCTGCTGAACACATACCTTGTCATTATCCAAGCGAACACAAATAACAGTCCTCTCAGGTGTTGGCACCCAATAAGCAACAAACCTATTAGTTTTTGCAAGCTCAGCATCCATCTTGTCAGTCAAATCCTTGTCTATGGCAGTTTGCTTTTTGCGTAACTTCATCAATACCAACGACATTACTACAACAGCAATAATGTACACACCCAAAACTACCGCAAAGATAATATAACCTATCCAATCATCTGGCTGGTCACCTACCGCCAACAAAAAAACAATACAACCTATCAAAACAATTATTGTCATTAAACCCATTATAGATGACAATGTCCTAATCGTTTTTTTGTACATATCTAATTCTCCAATAAAATAGTCTTTGTGAGTAGTGTAACAAAAGGCATATGTTTTGTCAAACTTAATCACTAATATTATCTAGGTTAAACAGTCTATATCAAAATGAGCATATCCATTGGAATACAATTTATTCTATATTAGTTTACAAACATATCGTCTATAATTTAGTTATTATTAAAATGGTAAAATAAATAGTATATCAAAAAATAACACTAAGTAACAAAATTATGCAGGTATACCGCATTTTTTATTCACTTAGTGACAAAATTAACACATCATTTGATAAATAAGCAAATTACTACCCAAATATTTATTTATAGCAAATTAAATTCCAAATTTACTTGTACATCAAGTCATACAGCGATTGATGGAATTGATATTTTTGCATCAAATTTTTTAGTTTTTCATTTTGTGCAGGTTCTCTTGGTGTACTCAGTTTACATCTTAGCATTATGTTTTTTGGAGAATGAGAAAAATCTACAAATTCCAAAACATCTACCTTATATCCAAAATCTCTCAAAATCTCCGCTCTTATACTATCGGTGAGTAATGCGCAAAAGCGTTCCTTTAGCAAACCGTCTCTCAGTAGCAGATCATATTCTCCACCATATTTGATTTGTTTATTCACCTCATGTTGACAACATGGCACGCTAAAAACCAAAGGCACTTTGTTGCGAATAGCATACGCCAGCGCATAATCTGTAGCGATATCACAAGCATGTAGAGTAATCAAAACATCAACTTTACCTTGATACAGACTATCTACCGTCACATCATTGTTAAAAAACTTTATACCATTATAATCATATTTTTGAGCCAATTTATTACAATTTTCAACTACGTCTTGTTTTATATCGTAACCAATAATATTGGCTTTTAATCCCTTTATCATAGTGAGATAGTAATATACAACAAATGTCAAATAGGACTTGCCACAACCAAAATCCAATATGGTAATCTCGCTCTTATGAAAACTCTTGAGAGCATCATCTATCATCTCAACAAACCTATTTACCTGCTTGAATTTATCATACATGGCTTTTACAATTTTGTTTTCTGCAGTAAAAATACCCAAGTCTCGCAAAATAGGTATATCGTCACCTTCGTTTAATATATAATTTTTGACTCTATTATGCAAGGTGTTTCGCTCTTTGTGTGTTGTTTTTATTTTTACAAATGTAACTTTCCCTTTTTTGCTCACTATACCACTATACTCACAGTCTGTAGCTATTATATTTATTTGACGAAAAACTGAACCAAAAGATTGCTCAACATACTGCAATATATTCAAAAAAGTAGTATTTTTATGAAAGACTTGCTTGTCAGTGAATTCTTGTATCTACCATACTACATTGTTATTACTATCAAATGGTAATATGACTGATTTATTATATTTACCAGATTGTGCTTTACTCAATATTACCTTGACTAGTTGGCTCTCCAAACCCATTAAAATATCTTTTGCTGTTTCCACTGTACACTCCAATTATAAATTTGCCTAAGATTAACACATTTACAAAAAATTAGCAAGCCTCATTCAAATAAAAAAGGAGGTCAATACCTCCTACCAAAATAGCACTCTGGAGACAAACTCTCCGCAGTATCGTGCTTTTCCGTCTCCAAACCATCAGTTGTAGGTTTGTAATAATCGCTTTTAGTCGTATTACGCTTTGTAGTAATATACTCGTTAATTATATCTTTTCTCTCCTTGCGAGAATACAATTTACCCATGGTATAAGATTCCTCTATAGCTTTTCCTAAAGCATTTTCCTCAATCATTATCTCCATTATCCTGTCCATAGCAGTATCCTGCTCTGCTTTTGTAGCAGCATACCGAAAATCATAATTGGCATTCACTGCATCGATATTAAGTTGTGCCGTTGCTTTTTGGAGTGTCTTAAAAAACTGTGTAGACAATACCAACATTTTTTTGTCGTTCTCTACTACACAATGTCCATTCTGATCCTCTCTGACAACATCCCAATTACCCAGTCTCATCATTTCGCTCGCTATATCCATCAACGCCAAGGTATACTCGTTGGGCGTAACATGCACATTCTCATCACTGTACAATCCGTAGTATAGAGTATCCAAAAATACGTTTGGATTGATAGTATAATAAAATTTACTATTGTCAAGAAATTTTTCCAAAACGCCCATTTTGCGTGCTGGTGTAACTTCCAAATTTACTATATAAAAGCCATCTTCACTTTTTTCTAATGTAACATCATAATTTCGTTCTCGCATCACTTTTACCTCTGCGATAATTATAGCATATAATGCAATATTTGACAATATGTAAATCCAAGATTGAGCGTTTAATCTTAATAGCAGTAAAAGTGTCTCAAAACTATACAGCAAACAATTTTAAAGGTATACTCATACCGTATAAATATTATTATGTTCAAAGAGTAATTACAAACCTATAACACATCAAAAATATTAATAATATATATTTAAATTTAATTAAAAAAGTAGTATCAATATTGACACTACTTTTAGATTCATCAACAATAGTCAAAATTAGTTTTGCTGTACTCTGATACCAGGTCCCATTGTAGCACTAATGCTAACAGGACGGAAGTAAGTACCCTTACTAGCAGCTGGCTTTGCCTTGGCAATAGCCTCAACTAGAGCCTGATAGTTTTGGAGCAATTTCTCTGCACCAAAACTAGCCTTGCCAATAGGACAGTGTACAATGTTGTTTTTGTCTAGACGGTACTCTACCTTACCAGCCTTGACATCATTAATAGCCTTTGCAACATCAGTAGTCACTGTACCACTCTTTGGGTTAGGCATCAAACCTTTTGGTCCCAATACTTTTGCAGCTCTACCTACTACACCCATCATATCAGGAGTAGTGATACATACATCAAAGTCTAACCAACCTTGTCCTACGATCTTGGCAACAACTTCCTCTGCCCCCACATAGTCAGCACCATTTGCTTGAGCAATATCAGCATTATCACCTTTGGCAATTACCAATACACGCAATTTTTTACCAGTACCAGCAGGCAATACTACTGTACCACGTACCTGTTGGTCAGCCTGTCGGCCATCTACACCGAGCTTTGCGTGCAACTCTATAGTCTCATCAAACTTTGCTTTTGCAGTCTTGAGTACCAAGTCTATAGCCTCACTAGGTGTATAAGACTTGGACATATCTACTAGACCAGCAACTTCGTTATATCTCTTACCTTTTTTACTCTGCATAATCTACACCTCCTAGACTAATGATTACTCACTAGCCTTGCTCTCCTCATCAATTACTGTGATGCCCATACTGCGAGCGGTGCCTGCAATCATAGACATAGCTGCCTCTAGTGATGCTGCATTTAGATCAGGTCTCTTGAGCTCTGCAATCTCACGAACTTGAGCAGTTGTGATAGAACCAACCTTCTCCTTTTTGCATTTTCCACTAGCCTTTTCTAGCCCTGCTGCCTTTTTGATTAACACAGGTGCTGGCGGGGTCTTCATTACAAAACTAAATGAACGGTCCGCATAAATACTAATCACTACAGGTATGATTGTACCTACCTGTGATGCTGTAGCATCGTTAAACTGCTTTACAAATTGACCAATGTTGATACCTGTAGGTCCCAATACACTACCTACTGGTGGTGCAGGTGTTGCTTTACCTGCCGCAAGTTGTAATTTAACCACTTGCATAGGCTTTTTCTCTGCCATAATAAACCTCCTTGGGTGGTGATAACGAAAAGATAATGAAATAGATTTTATCTCCTCTCCCACATAACACTAAGAAACCTCAGTGTGGATAAATATATAATCGGCAACAAAACTTGCCACCGTTTATCCCAAATTACAATTTTTTTACTTGAGAATAAGACAACTCTAGTGGTGTCTCACGACCAAACATATCTACCACTACACTACAGCGCTGATTGACATCATCTACTCTGGTAACTTTACAAATGGTATCAATGAGTGCACCTGACAATATTTGCACCTCATCGCCCACCTGCAATGTAAAATCTACAGCGACTTTCTCAAGATGCATCTTGCGTATCTCGTCATCAGTCAGCGGTAATGGTCTACCCTTTGGCCCAACAAAACCAGTGATACCACGTGTATGAGTGATAGTATGCCATATGTCATCACCATATATCATTTTGATGAATATATAGCAAGGCATAGATTTGCGATTAACAATCTTACGCTTGCCTGATTCGGTCTCCTCGATGACATCTTCGGTTGGTATCACTATCTCAAATATTCTATTTTGCAAATTACCATTCTCTACTACCTGCTCCAAATTTTGCTTGGCAACCTGCTCATAGCCAGAAAAAGTATGCAATACATACCACTTTGGCTCTGTACTAATAAATTTGTTTTGTGTCATAATTCACTCCAAAATAATTGGCTTTTTTATATACCTGCTGTAAATAGACTATATAGCCAAGCAAATAATCTGTCAATACCAAACAATACCACAGCAAAAAACAATACTACTGCGATAACTACACCAGTCTTTTTAGCGGTCTCTTTTGCAGATGGCCAAGACACTTTCTTTAACTCACTAGCGGTCTCTTTGATACGACTACCAAACTTGCGTTTTTCCTTGGCTGGCTTTTTGCTACTTGCCTTTGCTTTCGCCTGCTCTGCCTTTGCCTTTTCACTAGCCTTTGCCTCTTGCTCAGCATCTTTTAACGCTTTCTTTTGAGCCTTGAGCTCTGCTCTAGATAGCTTTGCAGTAGCAACAGTGTCACCAGCCTCACTATGAGTACTGCTCTCATTCTCTGCTGATTCTGCTCCACCAGCATCAGTAGCATTTGTCTCTGCATCTTGCACTACTGCATTATCACTGCTAGCATCTGCTGACTGACTATTTGGTAAGGTGATTATCTCATCAGCCTCTACCTCTTTTAACTCCTCGTCTTTTTCGACCTCAAGTGGAGTAACTGGCTTTACAGGCTTAAAATTCTTATTAGAGCCACGCTGAATGTTTGGATTAGTTTTCTTCTTTTTTGATTTTGACTTTGACATTATGCCTCCTAGCGCTTACGCTAAAAATAAATTATTTGCTCTCTTTGTGTACAGTGTGCTTTTTGCAACGAGGGCAAAACTTGCTAACTTCCAGACGGTCTGGGTTATTTTTTTTGTTCTTTTCTGTAGTGTAATTGCGCTCTTTGCACTCTGTACATGCCAATGTGATACCTGTACGCATATTATTTTACCTCTTTTATAACAATAATAAAAAATTACACTCTTAGGAGAGTGTGTCAATAGTTTAGCATATTAAAATTTTGATGTCAATACTTTTTAAATATTTCTGCTAAAATTAATGTCTATATTGACGCTATTTACCATATTAAGAAAAGTTTTTTACAACACAACACATAAAGATTGGCATACTCCCATCACTATATTTTATTTATAGCAAATAATCTCTCAGAGCATCTGCTATTTATAAGTGACCATTAATTAGAGTGGATACCGTCTAGTAAATAAATTGTTGTATTGTTGCTATTATCATCTGCATAATAAATCTCACTGAATACATTAAGTTGTAATTTCGTGTTTAAAAGAAATATAGGTTATAGTTGAGGGAAAATCACACAAAGAATATCCAGCGTGATAATTGGTGTTATTTAATATTACCACAATTTATCGGCGTTAAAGTATATTGGAGAATTTAAATAACTTGGAGTAAAGTACAAACAATAAGACTCTACGAGTCCATATATAGTTTAGGTATTTGTATCACCTAATGCACCAAGTGGGACATTGGAGCCATGGTCAATAGTCCAAGAGAAATAATTATATTAAGCGTCAGGTAAAGTATTTTTACAAAAAGCAAAAAATATTTTAATACTATAAATTATGGTAAATTGTAATAAAAATACTAATTCTATTAGTGCATCAATAAAATCATAATAAAAAATACTCTTTTACAGAGTAATTTTTATTTACATTATGTAGTAGTTTTTGTTATTTTGATGTTGACTTGTTTTAAATTAATTAATATAAAATTATAATAAATTTGATAACGTATCATATATCCAGTCTTGGCTAGTCACTATAGTACAATCATCACGGTAGAGTACCTTACAATTAGATTCCAAGCAAACCAAAATACCTGGCATATTATCCCATAAATTTTTATTGGTAGTGACAAAAGCCAGTCCCCTATGTAATGCTACCATAGCTAGAGAGTAACAAGCACTACCATAAACTCGCATAGATGGTTGTACTTTGCCCAACTTTGATGACATAATACGCTTGGCAATATCATTACAGCGTCCATCAAATAGTATTGTACCTTTAGCAAAATCTGGAGTTGTTGCGGTATATGGCTTACCGTTGAGTGACATCCCCCTACCCTTTGTAGCGCTTAATAACAAATTTAACTTTGGCAAATATAAAACACTTACTAGAGGCACACCGCCATCACAATATACCATCTGGATACCCCAAATTGATGAGCCCAGAGCGTAATTGGTTGTACCGTCTATTGGGTCTATGATTAACGCTGGAGCATCAGTCAAGACATTATTTGAGTTAGTTTCCTCAGAGATTATTTTTGTATTAGGATACTTTTCCAAAAATTGCTCTATCAAAAAGTTCTCCACAAACAAATCATTGCTAGTGACTATATCACTCCTACCCTTTGCGTGTACTTCAGGTTTGTTGCTTTTTATCAACTTGTAAGCATTTTTTACCAATTTTTCCATAAATTTTTGCATCTGTTGCATTTGTTTATTAAACTCACTTTGTAAAAATAAAAAATATATAAAAATCAGAAAATTGGTATCTAAATACCAATTTATTTTGTTGCCTTTTTGTATTTTGTTGCATAGTCATAATAACGCTTGCCAATTAGTTGTGAATATTCCACCAAAGCTTGCTCCCTATTCAGCCCCAAGTCCGCAAGCAACGCCAAACTAGTGTCTATATCCATATCAAAAAAACAACTAGGGTTAGACAAAATCTTCTCTATCAAGTACTGTCTCAATAATTTTTCTACATCATTCTTTTCGGCATATTGATGTATCAGTTTTTTATTTAGTAACTGTAAATGCGTCAGCATCAGTGCTCACCTCCACTTTGTCCAGTCCAGGTATAGGTGGAGTACTCGTAGGTATGCGCTCCAGTTTACCAGACTCAAATTCATCTCTGAGTCCTTCCAGCGTGATTTCACGCAAGGTATCCCCACCCTCGTATGTATAGTATTGCTCAGCCTCACCAAGTTTTGCCAAATCAGTACCTATAGATATTACAGCGCTAGTCTTAAACTGATTATTATCTCCGTTGTTTTTTACAAAAGCAATACGCATATTATTATCCACCTCATCTTTGGTAAGTATTGCCCGTTGCAATCGTTGCGAATATGCAATTGCATCAAAATCGAATAATTTTACGCTCTCCAATCCCTGTAGTACCATCAAGACCTTTTGACTAATGTCACATTGATTTTGTGATTTTTGCCTCACTAATCCTTGGTAAATACTGACTGCGCTCTCATAATTAATCTGCCTCACTTGTGTCAAAGGCATAGGATATATACGTTTTTGAGTCTTTAATTGCTCATCAACCACTCTGTCTACCGACTCAATTATTCTATTACAACGCATCGCAGTATTCGAATTTTTGTTTGTACTATAAAGCCCCTCTATATGAGTACCAAACTTGTTAAGAGATAAATCTCCCGAAAAAATTGACACTGTAGAGTCAGCATTTACTATACTTTTACCAACACAAAATTTGAGTGAAGAATGACCACCAAGTTGGAAATCGTCTGCCCACTGATGCTCCATACGATATGGTATGTCCAACTCCTCCAAAAATTTTGCAAAAATTAGGTTGAATTCATAGCAGACCACTTGATTATTGCTCGGAGTAATCTCGCTAATGTGCTCCAGGTCTCGATGAAAAGGTACTTTGTGGACATCGTCTTGATTAACAGCAAAAAATGCAGTGTCATAACTAAGCGTCTTGCATAATTTAGAATAAATATAACTTGCCTTTTCTAGTTTCGAATAACTGCTAGGCATATCTTTGTAAATATAATTATGCAAAACAGGATTTAATTTAGCATCATGTACTGCTTTTTCGGGCTTGGCTACAAAATCGTGCTCTGCCTCATAATCAATATAAGCATAATCATTTAACTTGATTGCTCTTACTAATTGTATTTGTGGAAAATCATACTTGGCAAAAATATTTTGACTAGTAATAAAACCTTCCATTCCTGCCAAAAAGACCTCTTTTTTTACACCATACTTTTGCTCATCAAAATTTTCCAAAAAATCTTCAAAAGCTTGCTCGTCTAGCATAAATGCTTTTGCGATATCTTGATATTTTAATTGGTACAACTCATTACCAAAATAAAAGTTTTGCACATAGTCCTCGTAATCTTTGTCTATGTTGCGAAAAGAGCAAGCATCACGCAACCTAGTGATATACTCACGATCCTCGTTATACAATTTGATATCACCATTGTCTACCATTTGCTCTATTGAGTGCAACAATTCCACACGATTGACACCAATACTCAAAGTATCTCCATTCCTAGGACACACCAATACAGATGCCTCTTTGCCTGACTCAAAATCATACAGCATCTCATCAAACATATCCTTGTTGCGCACGATGTCATACACCAAATTTTCGTTAAGTGGACGCACACCTGAGCCCAATCGCCCTACATGCACACTGTAATTTATATTCTTGCCACTGAATCTATAACGCAAATATTCCTCATCGGAAATAAAGTGCCACCCTCTATTTGCCCAATTGGGATATCTCTCCAACAATGCCTCAGTTTCTTCAAAAGATAACATAATTGTCTCCTAATTATATATTTTTTGCCAGTTTTATTATTGTTAAAATAGCAAAAAAACGCTAAATACTATTAGTGTATTTTTATCTCAGTCTGTCCCCCCATAAAAGGTCTCAATACCTCTGGTATTATTACACTGCCATCTTTGGTCTGGAATTGCTCTACAATAGCGGGTATCAGTCTAGATGTTGCCAAACCTGAGCCATTTAGCAAGTGAACAAAATCCGTCTTGCCATCTTCCTTGCGGTAGCGAGTATTGCTACGCCTTGCCTGATATGCTCTACCGTTGCTGACACTACTAACCTCTTTGTATATATTCATACTAGGTATCCATACCTCAATATCGTATGTACGAGCCATACTAGCACTGATGTCCTCACTAGCTAACTTACTCAACTGATAATGCAAGCCCAAGCCCTCTACTAGTTTTTGAGCCTTTGACACCAATTCCTCAAACATTTTGTCCGAGTCCTCAGGTTTGGTATATGCTACCATCTCCACCTTGTTAAACTGATGCCCACGCACCATACCACGCTCCTCAGCACGATAACTACCTGCCTCACACCTAAAGCATGGAGAGTATGCAAAAAAACGCTTTGGCAACTCGCTCTCTGGGATAATCTCACCAGCATACATGTTAACCAATGCAGACTCTGCGGTAGGTAGCAAAAATTGTTGAGTACGCTCACCGCCCGCTTTGTTTACATAATACACTTCGTCAGCGAATTTTGGGAATTGACCACACCCAAAACCGCATTCCTCATTGAGCATCTCAGGTGGTAAAATAAACTCATACCCATCTTTTAGATGCTCACTGACAAAGTAATTTAACAATGCCCACTCCAGTCTCGCTCCAATGCCACGATATATCCAAAAACCGTTACCACTCAACTTTGCCCCACGCTCATAATCAATCATTCCAAGGCTAGTACATAGGTCTACATGGTTCTTTGGCTCAAAGTCAAACTCTGGCTTTTTACCAAAAGTATAAATTGGTTGATTGTTCTCCTTGCCCCCAGCGAGTAAATCATCATCAGGCAGATTAGGTAGACCCCAGTATATAGTGTTAAATTGCTCAGTGATAGCCTCCAACTCTGCCTCTTGAGCCTTGATTGTCTCACCTAGTGCTTTTGTCTTTGATATTACCTCATCTGCAGATTTACCCTCTTTTTTGAGCATAGGCACAGTACTAGACAATTTATTGCGCTCCGCTTTGTTTTGCTCAACCTCAGCTATCAAGCTACGCCTTTTTTTATCCAACTCCAACAAATTGTCTATATTCTCATGACAACCTTTTTTCGCTAACGCTTTTTGTACATACTCAGGTTTTTCCCTAATCAAATTAATATCAATCATTTTACACCCCAAAAATATTATTTTGTAACGCTAATATTTACTTTTGCGAGCGTTACTCCTAGTCATCAAATCAAAATTGACCAAATGCTTTGCTAACAATTAGCCATAGTTACAATAATTAAAACTATAGATAAGTTATTTATATATTACCGTTAATCTAATTGCAACAATTTTAACAACTGGTCCTTATTTACTGCAGCAAGGAATAGATACAGCCTAGGTCCCTTAGTCTGCCCTAATAACAAACTATATACCACCTCAAAAAAGCGTTTTTGTCTCTGTTTGTTTTCCTCGCCATCAATCTTTGGTATATCATAAAGCAACGCTTGCATTTCCTCCAATGACATGTCCCTAGATTGCATTTCACTACTCAGTCGCCTTATCCAAGCCTTCTCCTCATCACTCATAGTAGCCCAATATTGTGTATTTGGGCTAGACAATAGATGTACTATCTGCTCAGGACAGTAATGCTCCATCCAATATTTGATACGCTCAAATCTATCTCTTACACGGTCGACTGTGACTTTTTCGCCACATTTATTCATAACCTCCACGAGCAAGTCAATATCAAAGTTTACTATCGGTGCAAACGAAGCTATAAGGCTAGCGGATACAGGCTCAAAGTCAGCTGGTCTACCTGCTAACGACAATTCCATAATACGTCTCTCAATCTCATCAGCCGAACCATCTCGGTACTTTTGATACATTCTATCAAACTCATGGTATACACGCAACACATCGCTGTCTAGAGCTAGGTCAAAGGATTTTTCTGGTAAAAATCTAGTGTAAAGCCACAATATTATCTCAGGTGAATATACCTTGAGCATTATCTCTGGTAGCATATCAGTACCCTTGCTACTACTAATCTTTGTAGTTTGACCTTTTAGTCGCACAAAGTCATACATTTGATACATAGGTGGCTCTATACCAAATATCTCACGAGCAATGACACTAGAGACTTGATAACTACCGCCCTCGCTAGAGTGGTCTCGACCACCAGGCTCAAATACTACCCCCTCTGCTCTCCAACGCATAGGCCAATCGACTTTCCAAGGCAACTTGCAATTGTGTTGAGTGTGCAAATTAATTTTGCCATGATGTCCACATTTACAAGTATACTCTAGTATGCTAGCATCATCATTTTGCCCAACTACTGTAGTGGTATCCTTGCCACAGTTCTCGCAATAAATATTGATAGGATAATAATGCTCACGCTCTGTCGCATCAGCATCTTGAGTCTTAAAACTATACTGTATATCATAAATTTGCTTGCGTTTTTGCATAGCCTCTATGATAGCATCAGCATAGTCCCCCCTAGTGTAGCGCTCTGTCTGATGCAGAAACTCCACCTCAATCCCAAGCTCTTTTAGAGCCTCCAAGAATGGTGCCTCAAAATGCTCAGCATAACTATTGTGACAACCAAATGGGTCTGGTACACCTGTATAAGGCATACCGATATATTTAGCAAATTGCTCATCTACACCATTGGGCACTTTGCGCAAGCGGTCGTACTCGTCCCAACTATATATAAACCTTACTTTTTTACCCAAATCACGCAGTCCCTTTGCCACAAAAAAAGTAGTGATAACCTCTCTAAGATTACCCATATGAACTGGTCCTGACGGACTAATACCACTAGCACAAGTAAAACACTCTAGATCTGGGTGCTTTGCTACCAACTTGCGTGCTATCTCATCTGCCCAATGTAACATTTTTATCTCTCCTAAAATTATATAGTAATAATATTTGATTTTACCCTAAACCAAGATGATTGTCAAGGTAATCAGAGACCTAGTATTATACAGTTAACACAAATTTTACAAAATATAAAAATTTTATACTTTTGGTCTAGATATTTTCTACAAAATATGCTAGAATATTTTTTGACAAGATTTTGCTGGCGACACAAGGCATTACACAACAGCTTGCTATCCAGTGCAATAAAGTAAAACATCAACCACAAAAAGGAGGCATTACTATGAACCGCAACGATTATATCAAAAGTGCAAAGATTTATGGCATAATGGTATTGTGTATGCTCCCCATACTCATTGGAGCCAATATTTTATTAATTTTATTAAATGGTCCAGTAGCTATGTGGGTATTGGTATTAATTGATGTTGTATTGTTGATTATTGGATATATTATTGCACAATATATTGCTGACAAGCGTAAGGAGCGCATAGCAAAAAAGCGTGAGGAGTTTGTCGCACGCCAAGAATTACAAAAGCAAAAAGCTCAAGAAAACGCCACTCAGGTAGATGCTAGTACGGACTCACCTCAGCAAGATATCAATACAAAACAGGCAAAAGACAAAAATAACAATGGAGCGTGATGTATATGGCACAAAAAAAAGAAAGCGTGGTTGCTCGCAAATTACCATTTAATTATGAGGCTGAGCAAGCAGTGTTAGGCTCTGTGATGTTGAGTCCAGACGCTCCACTAGTGATACTCAACGAATTAAAACCTGAGGACTTTTATGCACGAGAGCACCAAATAATATTTGAGGCTATGCAAGAGCTATTTTCCAAAAAGAACAATAGCGTAATAGACCATATTACACTGGCAGATTGCTTGGATAGCGAGGGAAAGCTAGACTCTATTGGTGGAGTTTCCTATATAGCAAAACTTACCAATGTAATACCTAGTGCTACCAATTTTCAATACTATATGGATATAGTTAGACAAGATAGTGTGCTTAGGCAATTGATACAGGCTGGTAGTCAAATAGTAGAAGATGCGTATACCTCTACTGACAAAGATGAGTCCCTAACCAGTGCAGAAAGTGCTATATATAATATATCCAAAAAATCTAGCAACAACAGCCTAGAACACATTAGAGACAGTCTAACTGATGTGCTGACCGAATTTGATGAAAGTTTCCAAAACCCTGGAGCCAAGCGAGGACTACTCACAGGTATATCTGGACTAGACCTAATCACTAACGGATTACAAAACGGTGATATTATCCAGCTGGCCGCTCGTCCTGGTGTAGGTAAAACCTCACTTGCGATGAATATGGTTGAGCATATAGCAATCAAGTACAAAAAGCCTTGTGCTGTTTTTTCACTAGAAATGCCCAGAGTACAGTTGGCACGCCGTATGGCCTGCAGCGTAGGTAGAGTGAGTATGAAAAAAGTAATGCGTGGAGAACTAGATGAAAATGAGCAACGCCGTTTTCGTCAAGCGGTCAACCTATTGGCTGATGCTCCTATATATATTGATGATTCATCACTCAACACGCCAGCGCAAATACTCTCCAAATGCCGTAGACTCAAGAGTGACCCTAGCCGTGGTTTGGCATTTATCGTAATAGATTATCTAGGATTGATGCGCAGTGGTACTAGGACCCAAGATAGGCAACAAGAGGTATCAGAGATATCTAGGAGCCTCAAAGTATTGGCAAAAGAGCTCAATGTGCCAGTACTGGTGCTGTCACAGTTAAACCGTGCAGCAGAAGGACGTAAAGACCACCGACCAGTACTATCTGACTTGCGTGAAAGTGGTAGTATTGAGCAAGATGCTGATATAGTAATGTTTATCTACAAATCCGAAAACTATAGAGATATCGATGAGCGTGAGCGTGAAGAAGGTATAGCAGAATTAATTATCGAAAAACACCGTAATGGTGAAAAGGGAACAATCAAGCTGCAATGGGACGGTGAAACTACTACATTTAGAGATTTACCAAGCGATGCCAATCGTGCTAGTATTGCCGAGACAGCACCACCTCTACCAAAAAAATTCCAAGATGCATATGAGACGGTAAAAAATGAAGACTTGCAAGTAACAAGAGTTGATGATAGTGTATTTGATACGCCTATTGATGAGCCACCACCTTTTGACATTGATGATGTGCCACCACCAGTTGATACAGAGCGTGACCCTATCTTTGACGACAGTGGTACTGAGCCTATTGGGGAAACCTTAAAGGGTATTTAGGAGAAATATTATGGAAACAGAAATAAGTAGTACATATAATCTAGCTGAAATAGCGCAAGAGGC
Source organism: uncultured Clostridia bacterium (assembly GCA_944383355.1). Classification (GTDB taxonomy): domain Bacteria; phylum Bacillota; class Clostridia; order Christensenellales; family UBA1242; genus RUG666. The sequence continues at coordinate 21,309 of CALWPF010000010.1, read as the reverse complement.
GTATGGACTAGAAGATTTTGGTAAATATGTTGCACTGATAGAGCAAAAAAATATAAAGAAAAAAGAAAAGGTTCCTGAGCATTTATTTAATCTAGCAGTGCTTGAAAAGGCTGAAGTCATATACCTAGAAGACTTATTTGAGCAAACTGATATCCCTGCACAAATTAGGGCAAAATACAATAAAACGCATAAATCATTTTGGATAAAAAGTTCTGATGAAAGCACAAAGGAATTACAATTAATACTCAAAGAGGAACGAAAAAAATTTGGCGAATCAACAGGTTTATACCAAAAATTCCAATTGGGTAGAGAAAAAACACAAGAATTGATAAATCAACATCAAGGTTTTATGATAATCGCAGGCAATATTGTCCCTCTCACTAACTACCCAGAAACCCCCACCTACACAACAGATGAAGTATACACACCTGTATTGAGCAAAAACCAACGATAAGTATAACAGCAATGTTATACTTTTTTTATTTAAAATATAATTATCTTCCCCCTACAAAAAAATCAATCAAGTAAATAACTAATAAAAAAATTTTTAGAAAATATATAAAGAAATTTGACAAGTGTCTAATAATATGCTAGGCTAAATTAGACAGTTGTCAAATATTATTAACAACATAAAGGAGAAATTATGCCTACAGAAAAATTTGAAAGACTAAAACCTGACAAAAAAGAATACATATTGAGGTCAGCGAGTAGAGAATTTGCTGTAAAGGAATACAACGAGATTAGCATTAGTAAGATTGCTGATGAGGCAGGCATTAGCCGAGGTAGTTTTTATTTGTATTTTAAAGACAAAGAAGATGTATTTTGTGCTGTGATAGAGGCACACAAAGACAGAATACGCAATGACCTAATGGATATTTACTCACACGCTACCTCTACCAAAAATGTGATATTGGAGGTATATGATTACTTTTCACACTTATCCACATTTGAGCAAAGTTTGTTTGAAAAAATTAGTAGCAATATGACCAGCAAGGTTCACGAATTATTCTCTACAAATTTTACCAATTTTGACACCGAGATACAAAATCGCCTACGCCAGAGTATACTATCTATGAATATAGAGATATCAGAAGATTTGGAGGAGCGTATCAAGATTGCAGAAGAGATTTTGTTCGCCATGCTGATTGCCTCACTGATAGAACTCAGCATGGGTAAGGAAAGTATAGAGGGAGAGCGACTCAAACTAGAGCGAAAACTAGATATTATAATAGAGGGCATCAAATCTATAGTGAATAATTATGCTGAGTAATGAAAGAAATGAAATATGCTACATGTAACAAATTTTTTAAGCCGTTAAAAATTGAAAGTAAAAATTAAAACATTTTTTAACTTAGTAAAATTAAAAAGTAACAATACATAATGAGGTGAACTTCCTCAAGTTGTCCAACTTGGGAGGCACACTTCATAAGGTTTTATGCCTTTTGCCAGTCATAATAAAAAACCTCCTGTGATAAATTCATTATACAACAGGAGGTCTTTTTTTACTGTCTATCTTTTTGGGTGCCGTTCAAAATAGTAAAGTCACTTCTTTAGTTTTCAAAGCGATAAACTATTTGCAATCCTTTTAATTTATATAAACAGTTTCAATGCAGTAAACTTCGTTTGGCTCAATTTCCAACATATTCCCACTTATTTGTTTCCCATTAATTTTATAAATAAATCTATCCGTATCTGTTAATTCTATATTATTTTCATTTGTCGTCATCAAACTATTATCATCGCCATAAAATAGTATTAATGCGTAACCAGATTCTGGCACTGCTTGGCAATAAATAGTAGATTCATAAGAAGTAAACTTATCAGTATCTGAAATTCTATTTTTACAATCAGCATCAGAATAAAAACTAAAAACTGCTCTATAATCTTGCAATCTTGCACTCAAAGTCGATACAACATTGGTATTAAAATTAAAATAATTAAAGTAGTTAAATTTAGTCTTACTATTAATTATTAAATTCTTTTTTACCACATAATCTTTTTGCAATTCAACACCTTCAAATTCGCTTTTACTTAAGGTTGCAAATTTTGATGCATCAAAATTATAGTCTACAACAAAATCAAATTTTAAAAAATCAACTATTTCCCCATTGTTGCTAACACTATAGTAAACTTTCAGACTTTTTATGGCTTTGTCTGAAAAAATAATTTCCAACACCCCTTCATTAACAGTATTTTTACCCTCATTATTTTTTTCTACTTTATATCTCACATTAAAGATGCGTTCTTCATCTTTTAATTCCCAATTAATTGTTTTTTCATAAACTTTATCATAATCTAAAATATTTTCATCAACACTTTTCAAAAAATCATTATAACTGGAAGGGAAAAGGAATTCTAAATGTTGCTTATAGGCTTGTTTCACATATCCATTATAGGCATGATTAACACTAACCAATTTTGCTGATGTATAAAAATCATCTAAATTTTGTAAATCGCTTGTTTTTTTATACTCAATGTTATTCTCTTCGTCTTCAAAAACCCAAATTTCTTTAGTATTGCCAGACTCTATTTCATTCAATTCATTAAAGTTTTTGGATACACTATTATAATATAATCGTTTTTCACCACTATCAAACACAAATAAATCTTCTTGTGTGTTTAATTCCCCATAAAACTCTTCTATTACGCTTTTAACAGTACAATCAACTTGTGGAATGGCATTTATAGTGTCTACCATTTTAGCATAAAGCTTTTCTTCATCGTTTTTTGTAAGTGTATTTTGGTCTTGATTACCACACCCAGCAAAACTTAATACAGTTGCACCAAAAATTAAACATACCGCAAAAACTCTCATTATTTTGTTCATAATTATTCCCCTTTGTATAAATTATAACATATTTTACAATTATTGTCTACCCCCAGTTTTTTATCTAACAAAAACGAATAATAACATATTAAAAGCAACCAATATCTTTTTGTACTAAAATGTCTAATTTAGGCTAATATTGTATGTTATAAATAAAAATTTAGTTTTTGCAGATAGATATGGGTACGGAGGTAAAATAAAATGAAAAACTGGATTAAATATAGTATAGTTGCAAGCCTTGCCATTTGCATACTAGGCACTAGATGTATAGCAATGCAACCTGCACCCATAATGGCAGTTAGTGCACTAGAAAATGAAACGACAATAAGCGTATATGGTGAGGCAGAGCGTGAGGTTACTCCAGATGAGGCAAAGATACGAGTAAGTATACAAAACCTAGACATGGATCCAAAAGTATCAAAAGACGCTACCCTGACACAATTTGACAAGGCTATAAATAGCTTGGTACAGTATGGTATTGACAAAGACTGTATTAGCATGGAGAGGTTTAGCACTTATCCTAGCTATGATTATCAAAATGGGCAAACTTTGATAGGCTACTACGCTATACTAGATTTTTGTTATAACATAGATAACTTAGCAGATATACAACCTACCCTAGATATACTCAATGATAACGAAGTTGTAGTCGTGGATAGTATAACTTTTAGTGTATCAAACGAAAAGGATATATATAACGAATTGTTGACTGAGGCAGTACAAAATGCAAATCAAAAGGCTAGCGAGATTGCAGGAAACGACACTCAACTCATTACTACACAAATATGCGAAGAAAACACCTACTACTGTGCTACTCTGTATAAGAATGTAGAGGCATCTACGACAGATACCAACCTTATTGGTAATGTCACTATCCAAGCAAAAGTAAAAGTAACATATAATTTGTAACCCATACAAATTCATAATATTTGTAGATAAAGAATCAAAAAATATAGAGAATAAAACAATCAAGGTAATGTGATAATTATGTATTGCCCATAAATTACTACAAAAAAATACAATATTATAAATTTAGTTGCATACTACATTATTATGTATTACAATTAGATAAAATCATTACCAAGAGGAACAAAATGAGTTTTTATGACTTTATGCACAACATAGGTGGTACTCCTGGAGATTATTCCTATGGTACTACACATTTAGTCGCTATGGGGATATTGATAGCACTGACAATTATTCTTAGCATTGTTGCTGCCAAAAAAGGACAAAAAGTAACACGTATTATATTACTCACTATTGCAATATTCCAGCTGGTATTTGAGGTATTTTGGAGAATTTGGTACCTATCACTAGGTGACCCAGTCAATACTATCTGGCCACTATATCCATGTAACTTAGCAGGCATATTAGTACCATTAGCTGTCGTTACTAATAATGTGACTCTAAAAAAGATGTTTTATCTATTTGGATTCTTGGGTGGTATAATAACTTTTGCAATACCTCAGGGAATATTTAATGTTGAGGTCTTGACCTTTGGTATACTAAAGAGCATATTGCAACACACAGCATTGATATTGATACCTGTTATTGAATATGTAAGTGGGACTTTCCGCCCAGCTATCAAAGATTTTGGGTGGCTCTTCCTAGGGCTAATTATTCACATAATCAACTCCGAGTGCATCAGCCTACTCATAGGCTTGCCAGGTGATTACATGTTCTTTAGGAGCGATTTGCCATTTGTAATACCTGGTGTGCCACAATTTATTACTCTAAGTGTATTTGGTTTACTGGTGATAATATTATTGAATATGGCACTAGACCCAAAAGGCACAAGAGAATTGATGCAAAAAATATTCCACAAAAACAAAAAGTTAGCATACGATACTGTAAACACTGGCGATACCAATATCAATACAAACCACAACGATACAGGCGCTGATGTATCAACAAATATTAAAAATAAAGAACAAGATATTGATGCGAAATCTAGAGAAGAAGAATTAACAAATAATCCTATAGATAATCTCAACAATACCGAGCAAAGTGACGATACTCCCAAAGCAAATAAAAAATCCCCCAAGAAAACAAGTGATACTAAAAACGATACGTAATTAATAAAATTATTTTTTACCAAAAATATAATTAAAAGCACCAGTATTTGAGGTGCTTTTTATTTTATTTAATAATAATTTTTATGATTTAATTAAATTGGATAAAAAATTTATGAATAAGTGTTAAATAATAAAAAATACTTCCTTTTTACAGTTAAATTAAAAATAAAAAGGCAAGGAGCAATATCCTCGCCTTGGGCAACGACCAAAGTGTTGCTTGTCGATAATAGGTCAAGTAGTGTAAACACTATTGACTTGTCATTGGTTAGTATACTCAGTGAAAGCACAAAAGTCAATAATCTAAACAAGATAATAAATTATTTAATCGATATTCTTTGAGCGTTTTGCCTCTATCTCATCTAAAAAGTTATTCATCAATTTTATCACTCTAGGTGTATCTTTTTTGCCTTGCCAGCATATTTCTCTAACACCCTCGCTACGCAACTCCTTGACAGAGAAATAATCTCTCTTTTTTGGCTTTTTGATGTAAATGGTGAGTAGGTTACCTTGACTGCTCGCCATCATGTCCAACATACCCGATCTAGTAGAGATAAATAATGGTATTTTGTTTACCACGGTATATTTCTCAAACATATGACAATCAAAAGGTAACGTCCCTTTGATAGGTTGTTGATTGAGCACATTCATTACATTGGTGTAGACAATATAACCTCTCTTTTTTAATTCCTCTGCCATACACTCAAACATTTCATCACTTTTGCCATGCGAAAAAGAATAAGGATTAATCAGCACTACTTTATCTTTTATATTGTCAAAATCATCTATAGCACTTACTGGCACATCTTGTGGTGGGTACAAAGATAACTTGTCTTTTTGCACATTATATATACAATCTCTATAAACCTCCAATGCTGTCATACCTTTGAAATGGTTGGTATCTGGTACAGTAGCAATGATCCCATCAGGATTTTTACCCCTCGTGTGACCATAGCGCAAAAAAGGAAAACATGCTACATATACCTGGTCTAGGCTAGTTGCATCATATAAAATTATCCTATCTATAAATTTGTACTCACGCACATAATACTCGAGGTTACTTGAGCAAAAAACACAAATTTTTTTGCCAGTCTCTTTTTTGTATTGCTCTGCATAAGACAAACCATATACGATATCCCCTAGATGCGGAAACAAACAAATTATCACCTCGTCATCTTGCTTTTGTTTACGCATCTTACGCAAAAAGTGCGGAAATGTAATAGTAGCCCAGGCAAAGCGAAATCCCATGCCCAAGCCCTTTAAAAATTTTGATTTAGCCATTTTTACCTCTGTATCTTATCTATACTCCTATCTACCAGTAGATTAGGAAACTCATCTCTAATTGTGTTAATTGCATATGCACACACCAAACCATCTGGCTTGGTATCATTAACCAATATCCGCTCACCCTTTGGTGCATCAAAAATAATGGTATCATATCTAACATTATGTTTTTGCAAAAATATGTATAATAAATAAATTAACAAAGGCAAATTATCAGCTAAATAAATTGCTATTCGCAATCAAAATCTCTTTTTGTTTAAGTGCATTTACCTCACTACTAATCACATCTAGTAAATAAAAAATAGGTACCTCAAACCGCCCTCATATACGGCGGGAATTAGTACCTATTTATTACAAAAATTCATGATTGATTACTCATTACCCTGAGTAGGAGCCTCTTCCAAAGTGTAGTTCTCTGGGTCTATAACAAACTTGAATAGACGAGCGTTCTCCTCTGTACCATCAAAACTAATCTTAATTGTCATAGTCTTAACAGTGTCATCAATACCTTGGAATAGGTAGTAGTCATGACTAGTGTCAACACCATCTTTTGCTGCACCAAAACTACTGTGCTTTATTACAGGCTCTTCCTGTGCATCAGTACCATAACGGTTAACTATCTCAGCATAGAAACCATCACCTGTCTCTTCATCATATGCTACTCTAGCAATGTCCTCTGATGAAATGTGAATAACAGCAAAGTTATATATGTTTAACAAGTCATAACGCATGTTAGGCAATGTAGCAAAATCATAGTTGTAAGGTACAACACCTGTCAAAGTATAAACTTTCTCAAATCCTTCCTCATCAGATGCTCTCCAAGTAGTACCCTCCAACTGATACTCTTCCTTGAAGTTATCCCCCATTGTGCCACTAAAGTCCACAGCGTACAAAGAGCCACTACCACAAGCAGCGAAACCGAATACAACGGCTACTAGAAGCAAACAAGCACACAAAGATATCATTGTTGTCTTGGCTTTTGAAGCAGTCTTTTGCATAATCTTTCTCCTTTTTGTCATATTACGAGTTTTACTCAAAGTCCAAAATAGTATAAGTTACCAAAAAAAAACCTCGAGATTGTCTATCGCACCAATTCGCATTATTAGTATCGCTACGAAACTTGCAAACAGCGATGAAAAACAAACCGCATACACTAATAGTATCCGCTATTTTGGCAAAATAATACAAAATTTTGCACTTTAGTATAAATTTTACATTTTGAATAAGACAAAAGTCAAGCGTTTTGGAGTATGTTTCTGCATAATTATACACTATTTGAATACTTGTCTGATCAACTGTGAATGCTATTCACATACCCAACAACACCAAGACTATCTCTTATTATAACTAATTTATATGCTAGTTAAAAAATTTTTATGTGTAAATATTATATAAATAATATGTAATCAAATCTACAAAAATAAAAAGATAGTGCTCTTACGTAACATAAATTACTAACTATATGCGATGTTTTTACCACAAAAATAAGAAAATATATATCTAACACACAATATGAAATGTACTACTTATATATTTTCTCAAAAAAAGGTCTAGCACTAGGTATAATGTAATCAATGTATTTCTTGATGTCCGACCTAATAATAGTGGAGCTAATTGTCACATTATGCCTAGCAGTATCTTGTAACAAATACTGTGTGCCTACAAAATATTTTTTGTAGCCCTCCCCATAACCAGGCTCACTACCAAATATCACATCTATATGCTCAGGAATCACTCGCTTTACAGCATCAGCCCAAGGTCCCCACCCCTCTGGGAACAGGGGTAAACCCGTCTCATCTAATGCCCTCACCTCAATATTGGCACAATCTACCAACTCCTCACGCCACCAAGCAACTTTTTGCTCTAATGTTAGTACAGGTATGCCCGCCTTTTTACATTCCACCTCTGTAATATGGGGCTCATAGCATACTAACAATATTAGTTTTTCACATTTTTTAGACGCATCTAATATAGCCCATTTATGCCCCAAGTGTGGTGGTAAAAATTTACCCAAAAACAAGCCTAAATGGAATTTGTCCTCTGCCATAATTGCCTCCATATGAAATGCTTTTCTCAAAAAAATTTAACGCAAAATTAGTAATTCATTATACTATACCAAAACTACCAAAGTCAAATCATAATTACCAAAACATCAAGACTATAAGATTTGACCAATGAGTCAAAAAATTATATTCCTCAATATGTGGTTTAATCCCAAACACCATGCACTACTATCACTGACAATGCTCAGTCATCAATCGGCTCTAGTATTATTTTACAACAAACAATGAATATATAAAGACTATAATTATCTATCAAAGTTAGAATTACCCCGAATACATATCAAAGTGTATATATCCATTATTCGATCTTTATATTATTGGTAACAACAATACAGATAATACAATGGTACTACACCAAACTAACAAAAAATAATTTAAGCGCTTTGACACTTGCAAAAAGCAAACAAATACTATATAATTAATTTTATCGTACAAATTAAAAAATTATGGAAGAGTGTCAGAGTGGTCGAATGTGCTTGTCTCGAAAACAAGTGTACCGTAAGGTACCGGCGGTTCGAATCCGCCCTCTTCCGCCACGAGGAGGCTGATGGACGAAAAGGTCTAATTTAGCCTCTTTTTCTTTTAAAATTTCATTGTCTTCGTACTAATAGTGATGGGGAGCAAGTAGTTCTTTATTTTTATTATTTAATATTTACACAAGGTCTTTAGCTGTCCATTTATCCAAGACAATTACAACAGCCTTAAAACTTTTTATTTTAATCTCGTAAAATTTTTTAATGCCTGAATTTTGAACCTGATATATTTTTTTGTACTAAAAAGAGTCCTACAAAGATTATAAACTTATTAACAGTAACTTTATAAAAAAATACATTAGACTCATAATGCACAAAAATTTATTAACTAAATGAATATAGTTAATGTATTATTGGTTTTATTCTTGACACCTGCTTGGGACTGTGCTAAAATGCGAAAACTAGACCAAAGGAGATATTGAATATGAAGGAAACAAGAGCAATAATGGAAGCAAAAGAGTATGAAAAAATGTTGAGATATTACCAAAGCGAAAAAAGTGAAAATGCAATACTAAAATTGGTACAAGAAAGAAATAAGTGGGAAGAGGAAGCAGATCGTCTAATAGAGCGAAACAAGAATGAAAAATGGCAGGAAGCACTATACCAGATAGCTGATGAGACCCGTGAGTTTTTTTGGAAAAAATTAGATGAGTACGGACAAACTTATGACGGAATATCTTATATTGCCGATGATATTTTATATCAATCAAAAACAAAAGACATTAATGACTTTTTTGATAGACTAAAAACCGATCTTATTCCCGATCTTGCTGAATCCGTTGAGCGAACCATGTGCGAAGATGTGTTAAATGCTGATGAAGAATATGATAAACTCGATGAAATGATCCAAAACGAAGAGGATAATTTGGACGACACACATGAGGAGTTGAGTGAGCGCGCAGAAAATATCACTGATTACTTTACCTGTGTGCACAAATAATATGAAAATTAAAAATTTTGGCAGTTAAATGTGTGCTTGTCTTGATATGAATCAGTGTCACTTTGCCTCACAGCAAGACAAATACACTAAAAAATTTAAGTTAAACTTTTTATTTTGCTGTTGCAAAATTACTTGATTAATCCCATACTTTTATTTCAAAATTTTTTATTACAATCTTTTTATTTTATAAAAAATTAGATTAGTTTCTCTACTTATTTAATCTGTTTGACATATTATATAATTTTGTATATAATATAAATATATAAAACAATATTTAAAAGAGAGATAAAAATGTTTTGTAAACAATGCGGGAATAAAGTTGACGATGATGCGGCATTTTGCGCTCACTGCGGATACAATTTAAAGCCTGAACAAACAGTAACCCCCGAAGTTGTAGATACAAATGTTAGCTCAAAATCCAGACTTGTTGCTTTTTTGCTTGCATTCTTTGTTGGTGTACTGGGTGTACACAACTTTTATTTGGGTAAAACAGGTTTAGGCATAGCACAACTTATTCTAACAATCACAATAATTGGTTCTATTGCATCGTCCATTTGGGCGCTTGTAGATTGGATTATGATCGTTGCAGGCTCTGCAAAAGACAGCGATGGTAAAATTGTTAAAAAATGGACAGACTAGTTGAAACAATAAGTCTATATGATTAGTTTTTTACCTATATAATGATAGTAAATTGTAAAACTATTAAATAAGAGGATTGTGTTAGCAATTAGCATAATCCTCTTTTATTTAAGCAAACTTAAAATTGAATTGACTATTCATTCTATATTATTTCAGATTATTTCTTTTATAAACACTGGCATTCTCTGTAATGTATTTTGCTGCAATTGGTCACCTATTTGTGCTAAAAAAATTTTTACCCTCTGTCTCTATAGATGGATAATGAAGTGTTTCATAACGCATATATACTTTAAAACCCCCCAAACATACATAACCTCTACCAATGTAAATGTCATTGGTATTTTTGTTTATTGCCGAAATATTGAATATGTTAATAAATTTGCTATCTTTCTATTCTCCACCTTTTTATCAGCATCAAACAAACAAAAGTGTTGTACAAAATTTACAATTGTGTTATTATTGTATTAATCAAAAAAAGGAGAATAACAAATGAAGTTTTGGAAAGAATTCAAAGCATTTATTAGCAAAGGTAACATAGTAGATCTTGCCGTAGCTGTAGTAATAGGTACAGCGTTTAATAAAATTGTTACCAGCCTAGTAAATGATATTATCATGCCACTAATAACATGGGCACTGGGAGCAAATAGTCTAGCAGAATTATCTATAGTACTACAGCAAGATACAGATGGAGCAGCAACACTTACATGGAATTATGGTAATTTTATTCAATCGATGATTGATTTCCTCATCATAGCGTTGACTATATTCATAGTTCTCAAAATAATGATGAAAAGCTCACAATTATTTAAGAATGTCTCTGGCAAACTAAAACCAGCTACAAAAGAAGAGAAAAAATACTTGATAGAGCAAGGTGTAAATATAAAAGATAGACACGCCGTGCATGAGGCATTAAAGGATTATCACGAAAAATTAGAGGCAGACAAAAAAGCAGAAGAACAGCGTAAAAAAGATGAGGAATACAAAAACAGTACCGAAGGCTTGCTAAAAGAGATAAGAGATTTGTTAAAAGCAAACACAGCAACAGGAAAAGTAGTAGCAGATACAAACTCTAATGATGAAAATTCCAAAAAAGAATAATAAAAAAGCACATTAACTTTATGTAATGTGCTTTTTTGTTATCTAAAATATTTATAACCAAGCCAAGTCTCTACTCTGTAATCGTTAATGTAGTCTCAACCACCTTTTGCATATCATAATTAGTCAAGTCTTGGGTAGAGCGGTTAAATGTAATCCTAACTACATATGTACCAGCTGCCGAAGGCGCTGTCTGTGAGAAACTGAGCTCTCCTCCATTATCCACGGCATATTCGATTACATAATTAATATCACTGCCAAGCTCTCTATCATCAAATGTGTAAGGTATAGCGTCCCCAGTGTGAGCAGATTGTTGTGGAGCCAACTCTGGAGTCTCTATAGCCACTTTTGAAATATTAAATCTAATAGTAACACCGTTTACCCTAGTATAATTCACTCCACCATCAATGGCATAAGTCGCAACATATTCCCCAGCATTCATAGGAGCCTGAGAAAAATATGCGCTATCATTGACTTTGTTATAATTTACACTATCAGCGAATTGAATTTGCCCCGTCAATGCTTCACTAGGCTTGAGTACCAATACATAAGCGCTACCGTTGTATGTAACAGTTGTCACATTAGATGTATCTGTACTGAGGTCGATAAATTCATCTAAGTTGCCCAACTGCAAGGTATAATCTACTCCTTGTACCAACGCTCTAGGAGATATGTTGAGGGCAAACTCTTTGCTAAAGTCCAAAATATTGCTATCACCCAATAGACTAACACGCATCTCGTACTCACCAGCGTTGAGGTTTACTGTAACACTTTCGTTCTCACCTCTAGTCATAGGTAACCAACTATTCTCGCCTTTTACCCTGTACTCATAGTTTAATTTTGCTCTAATATCAGCATCAAGTGGAGCAAGCCCCTGTGTAATGCTACTACCATTAATCAATGACCAGAGTCTAGCAAAATCTACAACTGTACCATAAGTAATAGTACCAAGTGATGACATATCATAATCTAGATAAGCAGAGCCATTTGCTTGTTTTGCAAGAGACTGCAAAGATGCCTTGTTGATAGTGTAGTCCAATACCAATGCGTTTCCTCTGGCAGCAGTCCAATCACCATATACATCATTACCATCAATGCTTACACGTACAGCATATTCTCCAGCATCAATTGGCGCTGTACTAGTATAGGTAGCATCATCTGCATTGCGTACCTTGTACTCTACACTAGCACTAACCTCATTTGGCAGAGCCACTACCTTTGTAATATCTACAGGCAATGCCTCTCCAGTATATACCGCATCAGGTATGGTAACCTGTGTCCTATCTATCTCCAACTCGCGCTTGTTGACAGTTACACCTATAGTAGTATCCTTCCCCTTGTATGTCAAGGTCACAATCACAGGGCTACCAGCGGTATTAAATGTATATACGCTAGGTGTAGCCACACTGAGAGGATACTCCTCAGATTTACCATCTTTGTACTCTACCTTTAGCACACCACCACTCAAATCTATACTATCTCCCACAGTATAAATTGTGGTAGTAGGCAAAGTCTCTACGCTAATGTTTGTTATCTCATTTTGACCGTTACAGCCACTAAACGCTACCAAGCCTACACATAATGTTAAGCAAGATAAAATCGCTGTAAGAAATTTCTTCATATCTACATACCTCATACAAATTAGTATTTGCAAAATCCAAAAGTCTAGTCAAAATATCCAAGGCAAATTAGCCCATAATTCGACATTTTATACAAACATTATACTAATTTGTTATCCAAAAGCCAAACGAATTACAGGATAATTACAAAAATTTTTTGTACAATATGACTTATTTTTTTGCTCAATCAGCACATGGAGCGAGACAAATACCAGCAACATATAAGCCCAATTCCGCTAATATTTTACAAACCAAAGGAGTATAAATTTTCCTTTTATTTTTAGATTTTTTGCCTTTTCTTTAAGTTGTTTATAAGCAAAAATATTCCTAACAAAACTATTGTTGAGATGGATATAACCAAAATCAAGCCAAGTGTAGAAACATCATATCCAAAAAAAGACATATTTACATCAAAGCCATCTGCAATACCTGTTGTCATTTCTGCTGGTAAAGTTTTACCCATTTCATCTAAGACTCCATTTAAAAAACCTTGCCTAAACAAAATTGTAGCATAAGTTCCAGGCAAAAGCGATACAAAGCCCTGCACGCCCTCACCCATTGTATTTATCGGGATATATGCTCCACAAATAAATCCATACAATGCAGATACGAGAGTACACACACCGCTCACCACTCCCTGAGTGCGAGTAAATGTCCAAATAATATTTGCTAAAATGGTGCCAAATAGTGAAGTTATGACAATACTAAAAACAATCAACAAAAAATCCACAAAAGTGATATAAAAACCTACGCAAGCAAGATAAATCATTCCTATCACTAGTAAGCTAAAAGCAATAATAAGTGTAGAAAACAAATTGGCGAGAACATAACTAATTTGCAGTGTACTTTTTTTAACAGGAGATACCAAAAAATCAACATTCGCCTTGTTGATTTTGTCTATGACCATCATTCCCGAACAAAAAGCCACAGTTATACAAGAAGTGGCAAGCACAGAGGAAAAAAGCCAGCCACCAGTAAATGCATCAATAAGGTTTTGGTCCAAATTAAAACTCTCTACAATAGACAAGATACTATCTTCGTAAGTCGATTTCAAAAAGAGAATAAAAAGAATAAGTAAAATAATAGGCGTGATTAGTGAGACCAAAAATGTCATTTTGTCCTTAAAATACAACTTTATATTGCGGAACGTTAAATATGTAAGTTTCCTCAACTCAGATTGACTATTCATACATTCTCCTTTAGATCTTTTCCTGTAACAGCCAAAAATACGTCGTCCATTGAGCCTTTTAAAATCTCTATATCTTTAAAAAGCGTGTTGTTTTTTACAAGAAAATTTTTAGCATCATCAGTATTTTTAAATTTTATCTCTAGGTGCTTTTTATCTTTTTTGTATGGAATATTTGCTTTATCCAATATCTCCAAAACCTTTTTGTCATATTTATATGCTTTGATATAGTCGCTTGCAAATTTATTTTTTAGAGTCAATGGCGACCCTTGTGCCACAATTTTACCACCATCAATTATCACTACATCATCAGCAATACTAGCCTCTTCCATATAGTGTGTGGTGAGAAGGACAGTTAAATTTGTATTTTTGCGAAATTCATTTATCATATCCCAGACAAGTTTTCGTGTTTTTGGATCCAAACCTGTCGTTGGTTCATCAAGTATCAAAATCTTTGGCTTGTGCAAGAGCGCTCTCACAATATCCACTTTCCGCTTTTGCCCACCGCTCAATTTATCAAGCTGTTTCTTTAATATTGGCTGGAGATCAAGCTTGTCTACAAAATATTTTAGATTTTTTTCAAATTCTTTTTTATCCATTCCATAAAGCATGGCTCTATATCTCAAATTATCATAAACAGATAAATTTTTATCCAGCACAGATGACTGAAAAACTATACCAATACTTGGTAAAATTTTTGAAATATCATCTACTGACAAATTATTAACAAAGCACTCGCCACTATCTCGCTTTAATACTCCAACCAGGATATTAATAGTCGTGCTCTTACCTGCTCCGTTGAGTCCCAAAAAGGCAAATAGATCACCTTCCTCCACCGAAAACGAAATATTGTCCACTGCTCTTGTGTCGCCAAAATATTTTTTTAAATTTTTTATTTCTATAATATGATTCATAAAATATCCTTTAAACACATTTGTTAATACTAAAATCAATATATCATAAAATTATTTTGATTGTCCACTCTAATATCATCTAAATTTAATAATAACTGCTACCCTTTTGATAAGTTCACGCTAAAATGTCCCAAACTCACGAATAACAAACAAAATTATTCTTTATAGCAACGCACGCCTGTAAAGTTTTTGGTTCATATCCTATCTGATAAATCATTTTAACAAGTACCATATTAATAAAAAATTGATTAAAAATTCAAAAAACTCAACTAAAAATTCCTCTAATTACCTTAAACAGATATACAAAATGGAAAAGCTCAAACTTGCATAAAAAATTAATTGTTATTTATAAAAGTCAATTTTGTATTTATCTACAAAACACAAAATAACCAACTAGGATTGTCTTGGTTATTGCAGTCATTTATAGTATTGCAATTAACTATTTTCGATAAGCAACACTTACAAATATATAAAATTTACTAATAATGACTTGACTAATAAGATAAAACGATGGAAAATACACTGTAAAATAATTTGAGCAATTTTGGATACATACTTTAGAGAAATAATTAAATAATATCCACAGCAATTGTTAAATAATAAAAAGGGAGTGAAATCTATGCCATCTAATCTAAGCGAAAAAGATCTAGAGTTCCTCAAAACAGATGAGGAAATAATCAATAAAAATGATGACAAGCCTGTAAAATCGGTTGAAGAAACTGTGGTAGACAATGAGGCTAATGAAGAATTGTCGCAAGACTCACTAGCGAATGATATAAATCCTACACTCAACAATTATTTGCGTAATAAATTTTAATATATTGAATCAAGAGTATAATATTTATAATCACAAATTAAAGCATATGGACAAAATGTTTTATCAAAAAGTTAATTTATCTCCAATTACGCTATCACAAACAAAGATAAATAATCCAAGCAAAATCACATTGCTGATAAATTTCCATAATTTGACCTCATGAGGCATTTATCAAGCCCCAAATACTCCTCAACAATAGTTATATGAGCAGTTTCTGTAGGCTGGATAACCCCACGCCATGCTACAAGTAAATCTTCATGCAGTAGCAAATTTACACTACCACCAAAGAGCAAACAAAGGCACCAAAACTTTTTTAGTTTTGGTGCCTTTTATGTTCTCAAGACAAAAATGCGATCCTTATCTTAATTTTTTGACTTATGATTTTTCACGCAAACATCTATTAATTTGGTAATGAGAGTCTTTTCCTCACGAGTGAGGCACCCCCAACTAGTATACAAAACTTTGTTTTCTGGTGTGATCTCGACCAATTTACCTTCCGAAAAAAACTCTGGCAGTGTAATACCAAAAGCCTCGCACACTGTCTCAATAGCAGGCAGGTTTGGGTAGGACTTTTGCTCAAACCACTTGTGTATTGTAGTGGCAGACAAGCCACACTCTTGAGACAACCTATATACAGACCAACCACGAGCCTTGCGCAATTCGTTAATTCTATTGACTACATCAATCATTTCTTTTTACCCTTTTTACTATATCCTTGATTTATCCGAGTATATTATAACCTATTTAAAAACAAATTATAATATACCGCACTACCAATCAATAGTAGTAAATAGTCAACTATGCTATTTGTACTGAGATTAAAAACCCCATTATGCAAGACCAATAGCCTGTTTGGCATGAATTTAGCCTGACATCAACACAAAAATATTAAAAGCAATTCTAACACTCATAAAATATCTTATTTGTTTGTATCTAGCTATTTTTTAAGGGTAAAGTATAATACTTTATGATGCAAAGTGCTAAATAACTGCAAAAAACTCTATCTGCAATCTCGTGCACAAATAGTTGCGAGTTGGTAAATAGCATTACCTAAGCAAAAATAATTGAGTTTTTGCAAAAAAACTAACTTAAATATGCAAAATTTGATACTAAATACATAAAAAATCATATGAAACTAACAAAAAAATAAAAATATAAACACTCAAATGATTAAATTGAGTGTTTATTAATATTATATTTTGAAAAACGCATAAAAAACTCACTAAATAACTATTTTTTGACTATTATATCATCATTTTTAAGCGATAAAGTATGCTTTTTACTATCTTTTAGCCATTTATCAACAATCAAGATTGACTAGCCCCATCGTTAATTGCTGGAGTGGTGTTACTTTTATCACTTGCCCCAGTTTGCTCTGATTGTGTGCTTGGTAAATATGCATACCTAATATATATGGATAGCGCCAACAAGTATTCTGCTGGATAATAGGTAGATATACAAAAGTAATCAAATAAAGGCGATATATCGGTAAACACATTAAATAACAACATCGCATCAGAAAAGAAAAACAATATAGCACCAAGCATAATGATAAGATTTACTACTGACCTATTCACTACATAATTGCCAACAGCCTTGCCTAGCATCATTGATATGACTAACGCATAAATTATCGCAACTACTTGCATACCATTGAAATCAAATTGGGGAAATAATAATATCAATAACAAGCTAAGTACAAATATAACCAGAGCGATTACAATATCTTGCCACTTAATTTTTTGATAAAGGCAAAAATAAATCAAAAAGAATATATGCCCTATAGCAAAAAACACGGCTCCCAACACAAAATTACTTATCAGTACCACATCTCCAACGAACGCAAAAATCAATCCTAAGAGCATTATCCAAGCTTGCCAGCATTTTTTGATACCCCATTTGTAAAATACCAAAGCAAGATTAAAAACTCCACACAATACAAATAACGCACTAGCTATAGTTTTGGTAATATATGGAGTAATGTCTGTAGCCAAGAAAACCACTGTCGCTATTATCATTAATATAGCAAAAATTATATTACCTATCAAAGCAATGCTTAATTTGTTTTTTTGCATAAAATTATTCGCCACCATAAAAATCCCTCCGACTGTTAACCTCATAAAAAAAGTAGGATTAATTACTCAATTTGTAAAAAGGCAATTTTTTACACTTAATTTCTTCACTAAAATGGCTATCAAATTGGTAAAAAATAAATCAAATATAAGGCGACAAGTATTCAATTTGTGTAACCACAACAAACACGATTTTATATACTATGCACTTATTTTTTGTGCATAATACCACATTTTTATATATATTTACTGTCAAAAATTGGTTTTTACAACTTATTATCTTTCCTATAGTTGATACCCATTGCGGATTTTATCCTATCCATCACAGATGCTGCGACTTGACGAGCCCTATCACTTCCCTTGAATAGCATATCAAGCACGGCACCTTTATCTTTTTCGAATTCCCTCCTATGCTCTCGTATAGGACTCAAAATCTCGTCTAATATAGCATTTAAAAATTTTTTAATTTTTACATCACCCAATCCACCTCGCTCATAGTGGGCTTTGAGTTCATCAAGGTTAGCATATTCTGGCAAGTACTTAGCAAAATGTCTAGGCTCACAAAATGCATCAAGATATGTAAATACAATATTGCCCTCAACATGGCCTGGGTCACTTACCTTTATATGAGTCGGATCTGTGTACATTTGACGCACCTTCTCTGCCACAACATCAGCCGAATCACTCAAATATATACAATTATTCAGTGATTTACTCATTTTTGCCTTACCATCAATTCCAGGCAATCGCAAACAAGTTTTGTTCTCAGGCAATAACGCCTTTGGCTCAAATAATGTCTCTCCGTATAGGTTATTAAAACTCCTAACAATCTCTCTAGACTGCTCCAGCATCGGTAATTGGTCCTCACCGACTGGCACAATAGTAGCATCAAACCCCACTATATCAGCAGTTTGGCTCACTGGATAAGCCAAAAACCCCATAGGTATACTGTTATCAAAGCCCCTTTGCTTTACCTCATCTTTTACCGTAGGATTACGCTGTAAGCGTGCTAAAGTAACCAAATTCATAAAATAAAAGGTCATCTCGGTCAACTCAGCTATCTCAGATTGAATAAACATTGTAATCTTGGCAGGATCTAGCCCAACTGCCAAATAATCCAGCGCCACCTCGATAATATTATCCCTAACCTTTTGAACATTCCCAAAATTATCTGTCAAAGCTTGCGAATCAGCAATCATTACATACATTTGATCATAATCACCCGCATTTTGTAATTTTACACGTCCGCTCAGAGAGCCCACAAAATGCCCTATATGCAACTTACCAGTAGGTCTATCCGCAGTCAAAATGGTTTTTTTCATAATAAAATCTCCCAAATAAATCTTGAATTAATTTTATCACATTAGAGAACAGTACGCAACTTTATAAAACAACTTTATTAATAACAAATATTTAATAATTAATGTAGATTAATTTATCTAATAATTACATAAATAAGATAATATATAATTCAATTTAGATAATAAAAAACACTCCTAAAAAACATAAAATCTATTAAATGAATCACCGCAAAATTTGATGCGTTTACGCAACAAAGTCAAAAATAAATATTATATTTAATTAACCAATTTTTGTTTAAATAAATTAGCTATTAAAAATATAGTTATTCCCTAAATTGTTTTTTTACCAAAAGATAAAAGTGAAATACCTTTTACATATAAAAATCATTTAAAATATACCATAAATAATGATTCTATCACATCACTTGACGCTAAAAACTGCATAGTACTACATAATAAAAACGTGCACATTCTGCAATAAAAATAGTGCATAGCACCTATAAAAAGTATATAAAGTGTCATTTTTATATATTTTTATCACCTTCGCATCAGTACTATGCACTCCTGTTAAAATCATTTTGTTTTGCAAATAATTAAAATGATCAATTAACCATTTCATGAAACTATTTATTAATATTTTATTTAAATTTTCTTAACCACATATGACACATAAAAATAAATACTTATAAAAATCAAGCAGTGAGATACAACAAAATTAACAACAGTTTTTTACTAAAAAAATACAAATAAAAAACACTAAAAAATATTAGTGCTTTACCAAAAAACAAAAATTTATTTTTGCTACAAATATTGCTAAAAATATTATAGATTTTTACAAATAAAATTACTCTTGTGAAGGGGTCACAGCATATTTAATTAAATTAAATTGCTCATCATATTCAAAATTTCCATACACTTTTTTGCCCTCCAATACCAAAGGGAGCCAAATAGCATCATCTGGGAACATTTTGTCGTATGGGATTTTGTCCAAATCAAACCAATGTGGAGACATTTCCTCAGAGGCAGAAACTATTCCGTCGTATAGACTAGCAATAAACACCGTCATACACACGTCTGTGAGTTCATTTTTTACATATTCCTTAAAGTACAATTTACCTACACTATGGTAATCTGTTGGCACAACCCCTATCTCCTCCATAGTCTCTCTCAGCATAGCCTCGATGGTGGTTTCGTTTTGCTCGACTTTACCGCCAATGCCATTTAGTAACCCTTTACCAAATCCCCGCATCTTCTCTGCCAGCAATATTTTACCGTCTTGTATTATCAATAACAAGGTCGTCTCCAACTTATTCATAATTTACTCCTAGTAAATGTTTAGCATTAAGTGGTAGATACATTATGTGAATACATAATACAAAAAATATCATTAAATAAAGTTTTCCACAACATTTATCCACTTTTGCACATTTTACCTCAATCCCACCAATAATTGCAAGCATCAGTTAAAAAATTATTAATCATAAAACAAACAATTTTAAAAAGGGAACTTTAGATTGTTGTTTTCTAGATATGCTGAATTCTATATCATTAAACCTATATAATATAAGCCCTTTAATTATGGAAAGATTCGTAAAAATAATGAGCAAATAATCACTTTGTCTAAAAGAATTTACATTAGTTATTACAAGTCTTTATTCAAACATTTTAAATAAATTAAGTATTTAGGATTTATTGTGATGTTAAATTAATTTCTTCAAATAAATTATCAATTATTGAAGCATTGCTTAATGAATATGACATGAACCTGATGAGTTTAAATATACGGCAAGACAAGGTCAAATATTAAAAAATCATAAATAAAAATTGAATCTAGAACTAACTCCTAGATTCAATTTAGTTTTTATTTGGTGCGGAGTGAAGTGATATGCACGAACCTGAGGTATTAGATAAAGCAGAGTTTATCTGCTTTTCGGTTTCTATGTTTTC
>CALWPF010000009.1 GCA_944383355.1 uncultured Clostridia bacterium | reverse complement strand
CCATCAGAGTCATTCCATACGATTTTGTAAAACGCTGTACCACATATTTCACTCCATTTTGTTGCCTGTGATATAATCCTAGACAAATCTATATTTGTAGACACTGATGATAATATATTTTTACAAATTTTCGCATTGCTAACATCTTCCTCATCACTGCTAGCAGGTTGTACGTTCATTACTGGGCGCACTTTTGCCAATTTTGCCAACCTTGTCTCAATCAAGGGTGCAATGTGATTAAAAACTTCTCTTTCTTGCCAAAAGTATTGCTTTTGATAGTCATCTACTATATCATTGGCGTTTATACCACAATACTGATTGCCCAGCAAAAAATTGATATTCAGTTGCCACTGCGCCTCAAATGATTTTCGTTCTTCTTTCCTTTGCTCATAATCTTTTAAAACGCTTTCTACTACTTCCTTTGTAGTTTTTTTATTCACTTTTTTTACTTCTTTGTTACCTTGCATATTTTACTCCCTATTATCTGTATTAAACCTATTCTTTACACAATGTGGCACTGTGGACTGCAAAATAATCTTGCGTAATTCCTTCATACAATTTTCACATAATGCTATCCTCTTTTTTGCAAACCTAATATTATATACAGCTTTATCCTCACACTCATCAGCGCCACCGCATTTTGACATTCTACTCATCTTGTTTAATTCCATCATAATCCTCCTCTGGACCTTGTTTTGTCAAGATTTTTAATAATCTATCTCTTTCTTTTACCAGTTCCTCATCACTCATCGCAGAATATTCATCTGCACAATTGTTCCCATAGTACTCTAACAATGCCCTAACAGCCTGTATGTCTGGAGGCAATTGCTTTTTTGTAACCTTTCGTTTTACCAATCTCAAATCGTCAGTTTCACTATCGTGACAATACTCTTCTACTACTTCATCGACCTCCAAACCTGTTGCTTTTTGCAACAGGGCACTGGATAAACTATCATTACATTTTTTGGTCATTTTTTTCGTTATTTTTTTCGTATCAACCAAACCTCCTCCTCTGCAAATTGTATCTAGCAAGCAATTTTTGCTTGTGCCGTTGAATAGGAGTCAGCGTAGAGCAATTGGGCATAACAGGCGTCTCGGGTCTAGACATAATATAATATCTCAAGTCGTCCATAGCATGGTCATCACGTTTGATAGGTACATCAGCATCACCCCACCAATAACCCTTTATTTCTCGTATCATATTTGTGCAGGTATTAAAGATAAATAATCTAGCTTTGCCTTCTCCATTTTTGAGATAACTCTTTACCCTAGAAATACCACTAAACAAATCTTTGTTTACCCTTGTATTAACTAAAATACCATTGTCATAAAACAACTCACTGACACTTTTGGCACTTGATAATGTTCGCTGATTGGCAGCCGAATCTATCAAAGCCTCCACACAACCATTACTCCTAATAGGCCAACCCAATTGCTCGCATTTTTTCTTAATCATATTAGCGTGATATTCCACATTTTTACCTGATTCATAGTGCTCAGCAATCACATACACATTCCCATCAAAATCAACAGCATACCAATGACAGCTAGTGGGATTGTGTAAACCTGGGTCTATAGAGATCTTATCGTACCATTCCTTTGGAACATTAAATGGTTGTATCACATGGACGTTAGGATCAAACTCCTTATAGACCAAGCCACCCTCAGCCCCAAATTTGCCGTAACGCCTACTCTCAAGCTCGCTCTCGCTAAGTGTCCTTGTCATCTGCTCTATCTCATTGGAATCCAAAAAAGGATTATCTGCCCACTCCATCTCCACGATAAATATATCTGGGTCATTATTGCTGTTTAGATAAATCTCATCATATACCCAAGTTAATCCCTTGAGTGGAGTCATAGTTCCAAATATATCCCCACATCTATCCATAACACGCATCTTGCACTCTATGTAAATATCTCTAGGAGGTTCTTCGTCAAACCACACAAAATCAAGACTCGTACCTTGGAATTTTTCTCTACCCTGATCGCAAGTTTTAAAACCAATCTTGCTCAGTCCACCAAAAACATTTTTTATAATTATATAATCAATCACCCCACCACCAAGAGAAGATTTTTTACCAGATAACATTACCACATCTTGTATCCAGTCTGGATTGAGGTAGTACAAAATCTTTTGTTGTGCCACATCACGCTGCACTTGTTGAGATAATGAAACTACCCACCCCTCAACATTATCTTTATTCTTGCGAAACGGATGTATCCCCCTAGCAAGCCACACAGCTTCCACTGCTCCGCACTGCGATTTACCACTACGATTACCACCAAAGACCCAACGATTACGCTTGGTCGATTTGTGAAATAACATTTGCTTTGCATGCACTTTTTTACCTGTATTATACTCTTGTAATCTATTTTTTGCCTTGCGGAGTGATAATTCTTTGTCTATATTTTTAATTTTAGTCAATACTTCATTTATCCGCATTTTAATCTCACTTTTAGTTTAATTTTGCAATAAAAAACAATAATTGCACAATGTTACAATTACTGTTTTTGCTAAAATATTGATATCTGGAGGATAATATAAGTGAAAAACTTTTTTATCGGTCTTACCATTTTAAGCGCATTAATGACTAGCATATGTTTTTGTAGCACTAGTGGCCTATATGCAATTGATACAGAAATCTATTATCGTATTTCAAACGAAAGTACTTATCTTTACAAAACTCAAGACACCAATCAAGAAACAGGTACTAAATTATTTTTGTTACCAAAAACTTATTTTGTAAAACAACTAGATGCCCCCATAGACAATGTAGTCTTTGTAGAGTTTGATGGCATATATGGCTATGTAGACACAATTAACCTAACTAGAGTGTACGAAACACCAACCACCCCCTATCCACAAAGCACCAGCCTTGATATTATAACCGTAGCAAACGCTGTAATTTATGCAGAACCTGACACAAATTCAACATATTTAGGAGTAATACCATATAATACATCAAATGTAAAAATGTATGGTAATTGTATAGGAACAGAGGCACTAAGTGGCTCGGGTACATTGTGGTACTATTGCACATACGAGAGCGCAGGTCAAGGCAAAATCACCGGCTATATCTATAATAGTGTTGCAAAAAATGTAGTCTACAGCCCAGAAAATACTGAGGTTGTTTCTACCGAGCCAATACAAAATGTCAATGGTGACATAATAG
Source organism: uncultured Clostridia bacterium (assembly GCA_944383355.1). Lineage (GTDB taxonomy): Bacteria > Bacillota > Clostridia > Christensenellales > UBA1242 > RUG666. The sequence goes on along the minus strand of CALWPF010000009.1, from coordinate 51,703 downwards.
CACCAGAGCTACAAAGTATGGATAGCGTACTATTAATTATTGGAATATCTATCCCTGCTATTATATTGCTATATTTATTATTTCGACCAGAGCGTGGCAGACGAAAAGCAAAAAGAACAATATCTCACACGCCAAGAAGAAGTATAACCTATAACGAACAACAAAAAGGCAACGATGAATTTGACTTTTGACAATAGGTAGCCACATGACTCAGAGTTAAGTTATTTTTTGATTTTCTTTTTTTAGTGTCATCATTCAAAAAACCTATTAGCCACTTTTCTCTGCCATATTCTTGCTCCATTTGACTGACACTCATTCCCAAAGCACAAAAACGGATATAAGCTTGTTGTATAGCCTGCTTGTACAGTCTGCGCATTACCCCATAGCTCACATTTTGCTCATTGGCTACATCTTTTAGAGTAAGTCCATCAATATGTCTCCTAACCAAGATTACTGCTGATGCTCGAGGAATGCTACGCAAAACCTCCTCAATAATTTTTTTGAGTCTTAGCAATGATTTTTTGCGCTCAATCAATTCCAAAATCTCTTGCATGAGTTGCAGTGTAGCATCAGCACCAGTTTGATACCCCTGATACGAATGCACGCTCATACTAATTACTTGTTTATCCAAAATGCGTATTATCTTTTTTAGGTACTGATAACCCTCAAAGATCGCTCTTGTCCACAAGTGATTTTTCATTTTAACCTCCTATTTTTTAAAATATTTTAACAACTCGAGTTACTTGCAAATGCCCGAATTTGCGCTAAAGTTTATTATACAAGGTTTCTTTTGTCAAGGTTCGTTGTCGAATTTTGTAAAATATTTTACAATATTATTTAATAAGTTTTACCCTAGCTTTATCGAGTTTGCATTTGCATTATATATGCTTAATGTTGACATCTAACGGTGATATTAAATTTTTGTACAAACTTATTCAAAATATTTTCCAAAATCTTGCCCTTGTGTTATAATTAAGGCATAAGGGGAAGTGGTACATATGAAAAAATGGTTATTTATGTTAGCATTTTGCATGATAACTGCTATTGCATACCCTATTCTCTATACGGACTCAACTAATACAGTGAATGCAATCAGCAATAATTCTATAAATTTGCAAGACTACTCTACCAAAAGTACATTTAGCATTTCTACCCAGGTGCTTGACCTAGAGTTGCAAAATGCACAAGATATTACAATAGACGAAAATAAAATTTTTATAGTAGATAACGACACTCTGGGTGGGAATTTGATAGAGTGTGATTTGTCAACATTAGAGCACACTACTACTGCTTTAACTGATGTTGACGAAAGTAGTATTTTGGCAAAATCTATAGCAGTAAATTATTCTGGCAATTTGGCTATCAGCAGTAGTAATGTTAATTCCGTTTATGTATCCACATCGACCAACTGGGCTGACGCCACTAGTTTTACTAGGTATTTTGCTAATACTGACAGTCAAATAGGTAACAGTTTTGGACAAATAGTAGACATTGCAATAACCTTGAATGGTGATGTATATCTCCTAGATAGTACTGGCAAGATATTACAAAAAACAATAAAAAGTAATAGATTTATCGAGTACTGTGACCTAAGTACTTTCTCAATACAAATAGATGAGCAGTCAAGAATAAGTATTGGACTAGATGGTAACAAATTAGTCATTAGCTCTGGTACAAACATATATGACATAACACAAACCAGCGCTGTAATTTCTACTAATTTTGCAATACCAATGATAAGTGACAATATCCAAGATATTTTGATTGATCACACCAACTGTCTTTATGTATTGACAAGTGGTCAGCAAAGTCAAATCATAAAATGTAACGACCAAGAATACCAGATTATTACACTACCCGAGCAATGTAAAAATGCCACCGCTTTTTGCATCAATGCAGATAATGGAGACACTTACATATTGACTCCTACTACTATTATAAGAGCCACGGTGAGTGACGGTTTCTTTAATTCTCTACAAGATGAAACAATACCTGTAGATATCAATACTTACTCTCCAGACTCACCACTACAAGTTTTACAACTTACTAGCGATGCTACAGTATATAGTTATGCAAATTACCTAGTGACCTTGGGTACTCTAATCGCTGGTGATGAGGTTGTGCTGTTGGATAGTCAAAATGAAGAATTTTACTTTGTGCTAATAAATAATATGGGTGAAAATAATGTAACAGGCTTTATAAAAAAAAGTTGTGCTGGTATCGTATCTACCACCCCCGCTAGAGAGCACTGCAGATTGATTTTGAATAGCGCTAACATATATGCCATACCTAGTAGTTTGCCAAACGCCTCAGCAACCGCTCCTCGTATCGTTGATACAATCAGTAAATTAGACCAAAACAACGAGTATACTATAGTCACGCCAATAGACAGCGCTATATTACCAAAGGATAGCAACAATATTACTTTTGTACCAATAACTTACAACGATAATGGAGAACAAAAATTTGGCTACATAGATAGTAACCTAATAATAGAAGCAAGTCAGACTACACTTGACGACGCCTTTGTAACAAACGCCACCACTAGAGGAGATATAGAGGTTTATAGTGATGATACTCTATCTACTGTATTGACTGAGTTAAGCAAAGGAACAAAAGTAAATGTAGTGAGCATCAATAATGATGTATGCCAAATTGAATGGCAAATTGATGGAGTAACTATGACTGGATATGTATCACACAAATATATTGATGATGGCAAATTCAGTAACTTGCAAATAGTGGGTCTAAGTGTTATGTGTATTGCGATAGTTTGCGCTATCCTGATGATAGTCTCTATACATTATCGTAAAAAGAAAGCTCAGCAAATCAATAGCGACCTAGAATAACAAAAAATGTGGTAGGCTAAATTATACTACCACATTTTTTATTTATTAATTATCGCTATTCTACAGCAATAGAATGCACATGAGTACCGTGATTAATTGTATTTGAATTATCCAATATATGCTCAAAAGTATCTTCCATAGAAACTTGACTAATAGAGACCTCATAGGCGGTACGCTTTTCGACAGTATTCTCATCTATGCGTTTTTGATATTCCCTGCTCTGTATACGCCCTATTATATATAATTTTTCGCCTACACCAACATTACTAATAAATCTAGCGTTCCGCCCCCAAGCAATGCAAGGCAAATAATCAGACTTATTATAAGCACGATTGACTGCCAATAGTACATCACATATCTCACGCTTAAATGGTGTAGTACGATAAATCGGCTCTTTACATACATAACCTGCTAGCTCAATTATATTACTATTTAGATTATCTACTTTAGGTACAATTTCTCGCACAAAGACAGTTAGCATCAATTTACTCTTACCATCTACCAATTTGTTGTAACTCCTAAATTGCCCCTTTATAGCCAACTCAGTACCTATGGTAAGAGATTTTTCTGTGAACAAGCGCTCTGAGATAGTAATAGGTATAGTATCAACTTGGCTAGATAATCTATCCACGCTCAAGTTTATATCATAAAAGCCCTCTCCATATATCTCGTGACTAAATACTGGCTCGCTAGCCACCCTACCCACCAGATATACCTTATTGTTGTCAAGTTCCAAATTCATAATTCCCTCCGTATTTTTGATAATTTTTTTGATTTGTTTATTAGGCTGTTGTCGGTACCTGCATTCCCGTGTGATCAATAGTATAGTTGTCATGATAAATTAAATCACCTATGCAGGTAATGGTGTATCCTTGGTTTTTGAGACGGTCAAAAATAATTGGAAGAGCATCTATTATATGGTCAGAATTATTGTGACAAAGTATAATAGAACCATTACTTACTCTTGACATAATTCGCTCTGCAATCTCTGCACCACTTATACCTTTCCAATCCAATGAATCGACACTCCACTGTATAGTGGTTAGCCCCATATCTTCTGCTGTTGTCAATAATTGGTTATTGTAACTACCATAAGGTGCACGGAATAATTCTACCTTTTTGGTGGTCAAATTTTGAATTAGATCAATAGATGTCTGCAACTCTGTCTCCATCTGCTCTACACTGAGTTTTGTCATATCTGGGTGGGTATTGCTATGTGTACCTATCTCAAAACCTCTGTTTTCGATCTCGGTCACCAACTCTGGAAATTTCTCCACCCAAAAACCTACTAAGAAAAAAGTTGCATTTACATCATATTCATCTAGTAATTCCATTATTTTCTCTGTCTTATCCGCTCCCCAAGCAGCATCAAAAGATATGGCCACTTTCTTTTCATCAGTCTGCACGCTGTATATAGGAACCTTGCGCACTGTCTCACCAAAGAAGACCCCAGCGACACAATTTTGCCCAAAAGGCAAACTAACTATAACTGCCAAAGTACAAAAAAGTACTACAAAAATTATAGTTGATTTTTTTAATATCAAATAATGCATACAGCCTCACCTCTATTGTATTAAATCAAGTACCGATATCTATATGCGTAATTTTACTGATAAAAGCAAAAGAATACATATTTTACTTGATTTTGTCGAATTTTAAATAAAATTCTTTTGTTACATAATATGAGCCTAGTAAATTAATTAGAACACAACATTAAGATAAAAATTTGCATTAAATATTGTAAACAAAAAAGATATGGATATCTTTCCATATCTTTTTACCAAGTACTATAATACTATTCCTTTTCATTTATATAAACATTGAATGTACCTTTGGTTTTAAATAATGCCTTACCCTTGGTAGTCCTTGGCTCAATAGCTATCTTGTTTGTACTCTTTACCAAAGTATCGCCTGCCTCAATTATAATCTCCAAAGGATTTGTGCAGTGATGAGCCCATACAACTTCGTCATCATCACCGAGGGCAACTAATCGAACTCCTTTCCTATATCTTGGTAATATGTCAATTTGAGATATTACCACTCGTTTTGCTAAACCTTTTGAGGTAATTACCGCTAATTCCCCCTCATCACTAGTGATATCAGCATATACCACAAAGTCACCGTCATTTAGGTTTACTCCCTTGACTCCACCAGCCACTCTACCTTGACTAGGTACATCATCTTTGCGTGCGTACAACACTTGTCCTTGCAATGTCACAAATACCATATCTTGCTGTTTGTCATCTATTACGACATTAATTACCTCATCATAATCAACATCTTCACGCAGTTTCATAGCCTGTGCATATGCTTTTTGTAAATCATACTCTTTTATAGGCGTACGCTTGACATAACCTTGCGCTGTAAAGAACAACAAGTCATCATCATTAAAGTTGCCAGGTATGATTTTTACAATTTTCTCGTCCATAGCAAAATCTACAAATGCCTCTTGTGGACTAATGCCTTTATCCTTAAATTTACAAGGCTTTAATTCACTTGCAGTAAACTGCATAAAATAACCTTTGTTTGTGAATGCTAACAATCGCATATCTGACATAACATGCAATATTTGTTTGCAACTCAAGTTAATGCTATTGCCATCTGTAAATTCTGTCTTGGCACTAGCAAATGATTTTGCCTCTATATTCTTGAGATTACCATCGTTAGTAAGCACTAGCACCATACTAGTAGGAGCATCTAGGCTAACTGTCTCTACCGTCACGGTCTGCTTTGCATCTAATATTTGAGTGTGTCTAGGTGTCTTGTACTTCTTTTTGATTTCCAATAACTCATCTCTAACTGTTTTGTACTGTAATGCAGTAGATTTGATAATAGCAGTCAATTCCTCTATACGCAACTTTAGGTCTTTCATCTCATCAGTAATCTTATTTACCTCAAGATTAGTTAATCTAGCTAGTCGCATATCAAGTATTGCCTGAGCTTGCCTATCACTCAGCAAAAATTTTTCTTTTAACTTCATTTTTGCATCTATTGGACTAGCAGCCTTTTTGATAATCGCTATTACAGCATCTATATTTTTGATAGCAATTAGCAATCCCTCTAATATGTGACAACGCTCCTTTGCTATCTCCAGGTCATACTTACTACGCCTGAGTATAACCTCTCGTTGATACTCTACATAATACTTAATTATATCAAGTAGACCTAGTGTACGTGGCTTGCCACCTGCTATTGCCACCATATTTATACCGAAACTACAACGAATATCTGTATATTTTTGCAATAATTCTATGATACCCTTTGCATCACCATCTTTTTTGACTACTATGACAGCACGCATTCCGTTCCTATCACTCTCATCTCGAACATCGCTAATATCAGATAATTTGCCCTTTTTCTCATCACGCAACTCAACGATATGTTGTAATAATTTTGCCTTGTTTACTTGATAAGGCAACTCAGTAATAACAATATTCTTTTTGTCACCAGCTGTGGTCTCTATGTGATACTTGGCATGCATGGTAATCTTACCTTTACCAGTCTCATAGGCCTTTTCCAACTCATCTGTAGTGATAGTAGCCCCAGTAGGAAAATCTGGTCCCTTGATATAACGCATCATAGACTTTAGATTAATCTTTGGATTGTCTATATATGCTACCACACCATCTATAACCTCACCAAGATTGTGTGGAGGGATATTAGTAGCCAAACCTACCGCTATACCTGATGCACCATTGACCAACAAATTAGGGAAACGACCAGGTAGCATATCAGGCTCTTTTGTAGTGTCATCAAAGTTTAGGCTCCAGGTAACAGTATCCTTATCCAAATCACGCAACAACTCCATCGCAAGCGGTGCGAGTTTTGCCTCGGTATAACGCATAGCAGCAGCACTATCACCATCATTACTACCAAAGTTACCATGCCCCTGGACCAATATCTCTGACATATTATGAGGCTGTGCCAAACGCACCATAGCATCATATACCGACGTATCTCCATGTGGGTGGTATTTACCCAGACACTCACCTACGATACGAGCAGATTTACGAAAAGGCTTGTCGGGCTCCAATCCCAAACCTAGCATGGAGTACAATATCCTCCTCTGTACAGGCTTGAGACCATCTTCTACCCTAGGTAATGCACGGTCAAGTATAACATACTCACTGTATGGCATCATACTAGTATGCAATACCTCATCGAGGCTCCTTTCTATTATGCCACCAGCAGTCAACTCAGTAGTCATATCTACATTGCCCTTTTGAGCCTTGGCAACTTTTGTCAACGCCTCTGTAATATTAATCTCATCATTTTTGTCCATAAAACTTTCCCCTTTATCTCATCAGCATCAACTAAACATGTAGATTATCCGATTTGTTAAAATTAGCATGCTCACTAATATAACGCTTCCTACTCTCTATATCATCACCCATCAATGTTGTGATAAGGAGCTCCGCATTAGCTGCATCATCTACTGTGACTCTCACCAAAGAGCGTTGCTTAGGATCCATAGTTGTATCCCACAATTGCTCTGGATTCATCTCACCCAAACCTTTGTAACGCTGTATGGTATAGCCTTTGCCCACACGAGCTATAGCCTCAGGTAACTCTACATCGCTATAAACATACTCGATCGTATCTCTCTTTTGTACTTTGTACAATGGAGGCATACCCATATACACATGGCCATTGAGGACAAGGTCACGCATATAACGATAAAAGAACGTTAGCAAGATTGCTCTGATATGAGCACCATCTTGGTCAGCATCACTGAGAATAATTACCTTGTGATATTTTAGACTAGACAAATCAAAATCCTCACCTATACCTGTACCCAATGCACTAATTATAGTACGAATCTCCTCATTTGCTAAAACTTGACTAAGACGTTTTTTCTCTGCATTGAGAGGCTTACCACGCAACGGCAATATGGCCTGAAAAGACCTATCCCTTGCTTGCTTTGCACTACCACCTGCACTATCTCCCTCAACTATAAACAATTCATTTTGCTCAGCTTTGCGCCCTGTACAAACACTCAATTTACCAACCAAATTATAACTTTCAATACTATTCTTTTGACGGGTAATCTCTTTAGCTTTTCTGGCTGCCTCACGTACCTTGTAGGCGTCTTTACCTTTTTTGACCGCCAATTCCAATGCTGGCTTGTGTTTTGTATCAGCAAAGTACTTCATGAGTTCGGTATATACAATATTGTCAACCTCACCCTTTATCTCTGGGTTACCTAGCTTAGTCTTGGTCTGCCCCTCAAACTCTATGTTACGCATTTTTATGGACAATGCCACAGTCAATCCCTCACGGTAATCCTCACCTTGAGGCAATATATCTTTTTCCTTTAGTAAGCCTAATTTTTTTGCACTATCATTAAATGCTCTCGTTAATGCAGTCTTGAGACCGTTCTCATGAGTACCACCCTCAGTCGTTGGAATATTATTTACATAACTAAATATACTCTCGGTATAATTATTGGTGTATTGTAGAGCACACTGCAATTGCACCAAATCGCTCTTACCCTCGATATAGATAGGTTCTTTTTGCTCTATAGTCTTGCCCTCATTGAGGTAAACTACAAAATCTTTTAAACCACCCTCGTAATGGAAGACCTGACGATAAGGCTCACCATCTGTCAATTTTCTCTCATCTGTAAGTATGATGCGAATACCCTTATTCAAAAACGCTAACTCTCTCAAACGCTTCTCAACTGTATCAAGATTGAATGTAATATCCTCAAATACTCTATCATCTGGCATAAATCGTACACTAGAGCCAGAGCGGTCAGTCTTACCCACCGTGGTCAATGGACCAGTAGGCACACCACTAGAGATTTTGCCCTTTTTGTCCTCTTTGGACTCAAATTGCATCTCGTACTCATATCCATCACGGAATACACTAACAGTCAGCCATCTAGATAGTGCGTTTGCTACAGATGCACCGACACCATGCAAACCACCTGAATATCCATAGTTATTATTGTTGAACTTGCCACCTGCATGCAACTGTGTAAATACCACCTCAACTCCACTAACCTTCATCGTTGGGTGAATGTCTACAGGAATACCACGTCCGTCATCATCTACCTGTGCGCTACCGTCCTCATGCAAAGTTACACTAATAGTTGTACCGTATCCATTTGCTAATTCGTCCATGGAATTGTCAACAATTTCCCACAATAAGTGATGCAAACCTTTTACCCCCGTGGTACCAATATACATACCGGGACGTAAACGTACAGCATCTAATCCCTCCAAAACCATTATATCTTTTGAATCATAACTCTTTGCCAAAATCACAAGCCTCCAATCTATTGATATCGCCTTTATTTTAGCACATTTTAGCAAAAAAGCCCAAAGATTTTGGGCAATTTTTAACAAATTTTCTAATAATTTTTGACAAAAGTCCATAAACTAGTCAAAAAGGAGACTACTATATGAGGACTATAATTCTTACTGGCGGAGGCACTGCTGGTCATATTATCCCCAACATAGCACTGTTACCACGACTAAGAGAACAGTATGACAGAATAATTTATATAGGCAGTGTTGACGGAATGGAAAAAGATATGCTAAACGATTTTGACTATGTACAATTTTACCCTATAACTACTGTAAAGCTCAAACGAAGTCTGTCTCCACAAAATCTAAAAATACCCTTTTTGTTACGTAGAGGCTATAAAGAGGCAAAGGATATAATCAAAAAAGAACAACCTTGCGTAATTTTTAGTAAAGGTGGCTTTGTAGCCGTCCCTGTAGTATTGGCCGGTCAAAAATGTGGCATACCGATGGTAGCGCACGAAAGCGATTTGACCATGGGACTAGCCAATAAGATAACCAAGAAAAAATATAAAACCATTTGTACTACATTCAAAGAAACTGCCGACAAGTTGAAAAATGGCGTATATGTAGGCTCTCCTATGAGAGACGAATTAAAAAAAGGTAGCATAGAAAACGCTAGAAAGTTGTATAACTTGGATATAAAAAAACCTGTACTCACCATACTTGGCGGCAGCCAAGGCTCAGCATCTTTAAACAAAATAATAAGGGAATGCTTGCCCGAATTAACCAAAACGCATCAAATCCTACACATCACTGGCAAAGGCAAATTACAAAAAGATATAAAAAACAAAGACTATCATCAAGTAGAATTTAGCAAGAATATGGCAGACATACTCAGCATTACCGACCTCGCAATCACTAGAGGTGGCTCAAATGCTATACATGAATTGTTGGCAATGCGAATACCAATGCTAATAATACCATTATCAAAGGGAACTAGGGGTGACCAAATCAAGAATGCAGAATACTTTAATAAAAAAGGCTACGGGCTGTATTTGTCAGAAAAAAATTTGACAAAAGAAAAATTTTTAGATGCGTGGAGGTCGCTAAAAAAACGAGCAAAACTCATAAGAGCAAGTAATCAAAATGCTACTCCAACAGACACGCTAGATAGGATAACAAGAGAAATAAACAAAGCCGCCAAAGATACTGGTATTAAAAATTAAACACCAACTACCTAGTCAACATTTGGGTAGTTTTTTGTTACAAAATACAATACAGCACTATCCCAAAATCAAAACTTATCTTGATGAAAATATGAATAATTATGCAACATTATACTTGGTTAAAAATTAGAACATATGTTTGACTTTTTGATATAGCAATGATATAATACCAAACAAAAAGGCAAAAGAGGTGAATTAGATTGCAGATGTATATACTGCTAGGGATATTATTTGAGCTAATGCAACAACCCAAAGTAACCGCTACCCAACTCAGTGAAAAATATGAGATTAGCAAACGTAGCGTATATAGATATGTAGATGCCCTGAGTCTGAGTGGTATACCAGTAACCACTACAGCTGGGCGTTATGGTGGTATTAGTCTTGTACAAAAATCAGTATTTGATAAATCATTCTTTACAAAAGAAGAATTAGATAAATTACTATCTTTATTACAGATAGAATCCAACTTGGATACAAAGGTATTAGTAGCAAAACTACGCTCGCTAAAAGAAAATTAAAATTTAAAAAAGTATAAACAAAATCAAATCACAAGTTACAAAAATTTGTGGTATAGCATCAATGAAATCATGTGAATTATTATTAATAAGAAACAAACTAGACATCTATTATCAGCAATAACTTTATTCAACAAAAAAAGATTAGCCACAGCTAACCTTTTTTATCATACGGTAGTAAAATGTTATCAAATAAACCAATTGGACTATTGTTTATTATATTTCAAATTATAAAATTGCTCTTAAGAAATAATACATCTGGGTACCAAGCTGGTTGTATCCCTCAGTCGATGGGTGAACATTACCACCTTGGTTATTTATGGAATCTAGTGCCGCATTGTACCAAGACAAATACACATTGTCTTGGTTAGAGAAATTGGATAACAAAGCTTGATTTGCCTTGTACATATTCCTCATAAAGCCCCATACTGTTTGCGAAGTACCGTAAGTATTGGTAAATGAATCTTGGTTTGCATCGCATGGAATAATCATGTTGAGAACTATCTTTATATTTGAATCATACGAATGTATGCTATCGATCATTGTTTGTAAACCAGTGATATAGACATCTATAGCATCTTGTAATGTGCCAGAATCACTAGAAAAGATGTCATTGATACCAAGTTGAATAAACACAATATCTACACCTTCATAACTCTGCTCACTCATATAATATGCAAAATCGAATGCAGAGGTTGATGTGTTATAAAAAGGATTAACAACACTAGCTGAATCTTTTTCGTTATTCACATAAGTACTAACTCTCCAGCCACCTCTACCCTCGTGCTTATTATCACCTGAACCTCTCGTACCCAATAAAGTAAGGTCAAACTCATCAGTTTGTGCTAAATCTAGCACCTTTTGGGTCTCAAGATCAGCAGCAACCGTACTATCCCCTATTACAAGCGCCTTTACTGATGTAAGTGTTGTGGTATCTTTTATCTCCACAGAGAATGTATTAGATTCAAGCAAATTCCAGTTTTTTGAATATATCTCAATAGTTAAATCAAAACTTTCTGCGCTCTCAGGAGTGTACTCCCATCTATCGGTATATTGCTTACCTTTGGCACAATTCACCTTTATGTAAATATCATCTAGAGGATAAGCACAAATGCTCCTAAAGTAAATCTGCAGTGTTTGACCAGTATAACCATAGATAGTAGACGGTAAAATAATGTCCGAATTTTTATACAACTCACCCTCTACCTTGGATAAGATATCTTGAATAGTAGCGTCAGCCAACTTGAATGTTCCTGTCAACTCTCCTACCTGCACTGGTATATAAGCATATTCTATTGCCCCATCACCTGCCATCTCACTAAAATTGTTGAAATCAACTCGCTCCCTACCAACTGTGATATAACGTATTATAGTTGATGGAGATCTCTCAGCCTCTGGCAACTGTTGAGCTGGACTATTAACATTCCCATATTTATCAACAAGTGCATCACAAGCATAACCAAAATAATAATTAATGCCATTTGTGTTTACGATTGGGGTATCCAATTGCCAAACTATATCCTGTGTCTCATAAGGCTGGACATTAACACTAACATTCCCCTCCGCAACTAAAGTCCCATCATATCCATTTTCTGCCAACAACACTCTTATACTAGTGATAGGATCCTCTCTTGCTCTAACTTTAAATTTTATAGCGTTTATCGTCTCAGGCTTACCTATACTACCTGCCCAACCAGAAAAGGTACTAGTACCGTACTCCCATTGATTTAGGTATTCATAACCAGCCACAGATTCATATTCAGCATCAAAGCCAGTAACTCCACCATCATACTCAATAATACCTTGTAGGTTATTATATAAATCTTGCGATGTTATGCCCAATGCGTAACCTGTATCTTCACCGTTAATTATTAAATGTCCTGTGCTATCATCTACAGATATTGTAGCACTTTCTCCATTTTTACCTACTGCAGCATAACCTGTATCAGTATCGCCTACCCACCAATTACCATTCTCTCCTATGTGAGGAGTGATACCAGCAGAGCCTTGGAAATTACCGATCTTTGTCCATGTGCCATCGGTCTTTTGGAATAAATCATTTGAAAGAACATTTAAATAAACATCTCCATCTTTACCAAGTTCACTTGCAGGATCTGTATCACCTGAATAAAAGTATGAGCCAGCCTCACCTTTGGCTTTTACATTCGTAGGCTCGCCATTGATCACCCAATAGCCGTCATTATTTATGCTAACTGTAGGGCTAGTACCATCTTGCCCCTTTGCCATTACATCAGTCTTTTCACCATTGATTACCCAATAGCCATCAGTGTCTATAGTAATTGTAGGTGTTTGACCATCCTGACCATCTTCTCCCTTTAGATTACCTATTACCACCCAGCCATCTTGAGTGTATTTGTATATCACTGAGTCGTCTTCGTCTAAGTAAAAGTCACCCAATTTACCTGGATATGCCGAATATGTGGGAACATCATTACCCGAATACCACATAGGTCCAGCGGTCTCATTACAACCTGTAAACAAAAAGGTTGCACAACATAAGCATAGCACAGATAAAGAGACTCCACAAATGAAAGTCCTCACCTTTTGTGTCTTAGAAACACTTTTCCCCATACTAATCTCTCCCATTTATTATTCTTTGTTATAATTGAATTGTAACACAAATTAATCTTTTAGCAAAACAAATTTTGACATTTTATTAAATTTTATCTCACAAAACAACAAAAATATTACTCTTTACGCTATTATTATTTGAATTTAACTAAATTTTAATCGAACTTTACATATTGAATTTAAAACACTAGTCTAAATATAAAAAATAGCCGACTACAGTAACAGTACAGTCAACTATTTTATCTAGGCATAGATGTCATATTTTCCTCTGAATTGCTCAAATCCAATGCATTGTCATCATCGAATACCAATCCACCCAACTCATCAACAACATCTACCCCTGCAGTTATATCACCTACTAGCATAATATTCTTTACTATACCAGTAATGGTATTACTAAACAACGTGATATTCTCTCCGTGCAAGCTGGTACCGCCATTGATGATAGCATTTTCATTTGCATTATATATTATAGCATATCCATTCCCATTAATAGTGCCCTTAAAATCACTACTCAAACCTATAGATTCCCATACTTGGTCAGTAACACCTGTCAGGTCAAGATTATTTGTCAAATTAATTGTGACACCTGCAAAATCAATATAATCTGCGACTCTATCTGCCAACCAAAATAGTTGAGCAACATGACCAATTTCCAATGTAGAATATGCAAACGCAAAATGCACCTTTAGCGATACATTTTCATCAACGACAAATGTATAATTTGCGTCACTAGATACAATATTGTTTGTACTTGCATCAACCCAACTAGCAAATACAAACCGCTCATCAAGTTGTGGGGTCGGAGTAATAGTAACGCTATCACCTTTACCCACTTTGATATCTTGCTCTTCACCATACAGATATTCAATATAAATATGGCGCTCTAATTTGATATTCTGCCCATTGTAACTTGATGTAAACTTGTTAGTATCCGCATAATAAGCGTTACGAGCGATTTGCCATGAATGTTCGTTAGTATCAGCAAACCAATAAATAACACTGCTACTATTTTGGGCAAAGGCATCACTGCCAATGTCCGCAATATTAGCAAATCTAGCATCTATATTCACCTCAACTAGACCTGCTCTCTTGAACGCTGATGTACCTATGCTGGTAACACTACTTGGTATAGTAATATTACTTAAATTTGTACAACTAGCAAACGCAAAATCACCTATTCGCCGTATGGTGTTAGGCATCGTAACCCCTGTTAAGTAACTCATCGATGGATAAAAGACTGATGTAGCATTACTAGAGCTATCCGCTAAACTTGTTATTGTATAGACCCAACCATTGTAGGTAAAGGTCTCTGGCATAGTGAGACTACTAGCACCAGTCATTTCCACACTGACTACTGATGCAAGACTCCCCACTGATGATACAGTGTAAGTTACTGGATTACCACTATCATCTACGTCTTGAAACTGATAATTACTGATACTAGGAGTAGATATAGCAGTCAAATTAAGATGCAGTGCTGGACGCACAGCAAATGAATTAAATGTACCGTTACTACCATAACTATTACCCGTAGACTGTACTAAAAAGGCTTTTCTGGTATTATCATTGAATGCAGACCTTACCCAATAATGTGCATATGTACTACCACTAACATTACCCACTGTACCAATTATACTAGTAGTAGTCCCATCATAATTAGCCCTTTCCAAATCAGACAAAGACCAAATACCTTGCATGGACAACGCATCGCTATAACCTATCTCACTAAAGCTAGGTAGCCACAATTTATCATTTCCCCAATCATCATAATATATATTGTTGATATAATCATTGGCTCCTGCCCCATCGGCACTAGCACCCGACAACAAGGCTTCGTTATTTAGTAAAACACCTGCAGCATTTTGAGTGCCTTGTATATTCATTTGCCATGGCATCGCATTTGGAGAAGTGATATAATCTACCAGATTGTTGGCGACTCCATTAATAGAACTCATAGTATAAATTGCAAAAGCGCTACTCGCAGAAGATGTGTGATAATAAATAGAGGGGTCATTTTGTCCACTTACGCCTTGAACATAATTACCTCCATTATTCAATGTAACAGCCCTTATATAACTCACTCCATACAAATTGCTAGGGCAACTCCCGTCATATACACCACTATCATACCAATTGGCCGACCAATCACTATAAAGCCCGTATAATCCAGTACTAGGCTCCTGCAAATACCCATAGTAATCACCTTCATTAACTACTCTATCACCAAAACCTTCTTGCAAATTATTGTCTAGCCACAAGGTAGCAATGGTATTCCCGCTCTTGTCCTTTGAGACATATGTTACATACCAATCTAGCCCACCCAGACGTACTACTATACTATCACCAGATTGCTTTGTGCGATAAGCCACCCCGCCACTTGTTACCCCTGATGTAATAGAAGTTTGGCGTAGCGTTGTTGCATTTGTATTCGCCAAAGCCAATGCATCTATATCAGCCAAAGTTGCATTTGACTTGCCCGATAGATAATTATATAAAATTTGCAAATTATCATTATTAAATTCTTGGGCACCACTATCCCACAACTCTGCAACATTGACTGAATTTTGAGACTCACTCACAGCCACAATCAAACTAAGGTTGAGATGCAATGCTGGACGCACAGCAAGTGAAGAATGTATCAAATAATCTCCTGTGCCATTGCCCGTAACTTCTATAGGATACCCACAACGAGGATTGTCAAGATAAGCCGATCTAGTCCAACTATGCCCATATGCATTCCCAGTCGAACCAGTCAAAGTACCACTGGTGCCACCACCTATACTACCAAGTATAGAGGTAGTGCTCCCATCATACGATGCACGCTCTGTATCAGTCAGCCCCCAAATACCTTGCCTTGATGAGGTATCACTATAACCAGTCTCACTTAGACTAGGTAGCCATAATTTATCACTTCCCCAATTGGCATAACCTACCCTATCGCTCCAATCAGAGCCAGAATAATTACTCCCAACTGTCAAAGATTCGTTATTCAAGATATATCCAACATTAAAGTTGCTACCTTGAGAATCAACCTGCCAAGACACTTGATTGGGTGTAACTATGTAATCAGTAATGGAATCATAGTCTCCAACAACAGCAGTATTATCCACAGTAAAAGGAGCAAATACACTACTAGATGTAGGTGTAAATGAATATTCTGTAGGGTTATCATCTGTAGCCCCATCTACTCCTTTCAAAAATGTTCCACCATTATTGAGGGTAACTGAGCGTATATAACTCGTCCCATATAAAGTGGTAGGATAAGCACTTGCTGTGTCATAACGATCGCCATACCAGTTTGCTGAAAAATCACTATACATACCGTATAATCCTGTGGCGCTATTTTGCAAGAAACCATAAAAAGCCCCTTCGTTCGCCGTATAGCCAGCAAAGCCCTGTTGTAAATTATTACTTAACCACAATGTAACA
Source organism: uncultured Clostridia bacterium (assembly GCA_944383355.1). GTDB lineage: Bacteria > Bacillota > Clostridia > Christensenellales > UBA1242 > RUG666. The sequence goes on along the minus strand of CALWPF010000009.1, from coordinate 34,838 downwards.
ATCACATTACCATTTACATCGCTAGACAGATAAGTAACTAACCAATCAAGCCCACCTAGGCGTACAACTATACTCTTGCCAGCTGTCTTACCTCCATAAGTATAATTTTTGATATCTGCAGTGTTGACAGAATCTAGTCCACCTGTAACAGGTATATTGTTCACATCGCCATCGACTGACAAATAGCCCATCAAAGTATCTAAATTTTCCGTATTGATAATATTATTCTCTTCATCCCACAATTCGCCAACAGACACATAACTAGCACTACTGCCAGTATCACTAGAAGATATTGAATTAACATCGTTATACTGTAATAATGGTACCTTCCAGTTATTAAAGCACATATAAAATGCAAAACTTAGTAATAATAACACAGATACTACCGCAAAATACAACTCAACACTTCTTTTTTTACCTGACTTTTTACTCCCCATTGTGTCACCTTTTATATAATACTTTGACAAAAAACTTGTTATTATCCTCATAATTATTATATATATTTACTGCATTTTTTACAAGCAATTATATATAAAAGATATTGACTCCAATATCTTTTATATAAACATCTATATTATCCACTTATAACTTTTGTTGTTTTGTTTATCTATGATAAGAACTATCATTTTGCAAAACAATATACTCTCCATCATAGGTTCAATCTCTATATTATGATAAAGTCAATTATTTTCCACTCTGCATATTTATTCAATATTTTGATTATTTATTTATAATGAAATCACGCTTTGATAGATTGTCTAAAATATTAGAATTGTACTTGTAACAGTGTTTTTGGTCATCTACAAAACGTTTTTTACCCTCTATAATCAACTTTGAGAGCACCCTACCAAAAGTGTAGCCAAAATCTTTCCATAGGTAAAAAGACATAGAGCCCGGAACTGTATTTACCTCATTAACCAAAATCTTATCCTCAATCACAAAAAAATCTATCCTCACCATTCCTCTACACTTGCATATGGAATATACCTTTTTTGCTAATTTACAAATGTTATCTTTTGTCGATGCATCTATATTGGCTGGACAAATCCTCTTGGTCTTTGTATTTGTAGTATATTTATTATCAAAATCAAATATTTTGTCAGCACCAACGACCTCCTCAAGCGAGGATAATTCCAAATTACCATCATGCTCAAATAGAGCAATATTAATTTCTCTAAATTGTGGTAAGTACTGCTCAATAATAATCTCATTATCATATTTTGCTACATTTCCTAATAATATTTCCAGCTGTTCAATATCATTAGCAACGGATATACCAATACTACTACCACCCCTAGCTGGTTTGATAATACATGGTAATCCAACACGCCGTATTATATTCCTGATCCAAAAACTATTATTAGCATTATAATCGTTTATATTTATAGTTATGAATCTAGTAATTGGTACTCGTTTTGACCTCAGTAATAATTTGGTAATGCCTTTGTCCATGCAAACAGCATTTCCTAACACACCACTACTAGTCTCTGGGATACCACTCAGTTGCAACACCCCTGACAAAGAGCCATCTTCACCATTTTGACCATGCAAACAGTTGATAACACAGTCTATATACATCGCTGTACGCCTCATACCATAAATATGCAATCGCTTATCATTGGGACAAAAATTACATTTTTTTAACTTTTTGGTATTAAAATCTTTAAAATTCTCTATATAACACAACTTTTCACCAGTCCACCAGTTACCCTCTTTGTCTATATATATGGGTACACCATGATAACCTTGGCTCAAATTTTGCAATACGCCCACGCCCGTAATAATAGATATATCGTGCTCAACAGACTTGCCACCAAACACAACTGCTATATTTTGCATATATAATACCTCTCTTTGTTATTGTATTTGTATATGCAATCATAAATTTATTTGTGAAAATCACACAACAAAAAGCACCCAAGTTTTTACCTGAGTGCTACATTAAACTAAGTATAATTATCTGGCAAATCATTCTCCCACAAAATAACATCATGTGGTTGCATCAACTCACCTAACAATTTTACTGTATTATCCATATTATCGGTATTGTATATTTTTGATTCATCAAATCCCTTGTCTAACAAACCTTGTTTTACCGATAAATAATGTACCTTATTCATTATTATTACAATATCAGCAACGCCTGCAATCTCCTGACCTAGATTATAATTTGCTAACCTTTCCATAGTTCCCAACTCCACTAGTCCAGGTGTAATAACAATTTTTCGTCTATCTTTCCACATCGCCAATACTTGCAAGGCTCGTTGACTACCCTCAATACTCGCATTGTATGCATCATCTATGATGGTAACATCATTCTCAGCCTGTATTAGTTGCAAGCGATGCTCTACTGGCATAATGCGTGCCAGTCCCCTAATCAATTCGTCACGAGTTAGCCCCATTTTGACCGCTAGTGCCACACATAATAATAAATTATTTATATTGTGTAATCCAAATAACTTAGTTTTTACTGGTATATCTGGCATATCTCTTATATGCAATACAAATGATGTACCTGCCGTGGTCGTCTCTATATCAGTTGCGTAAACAAAACTAGATGAGTCAGTAGCTGACACTCCTACCTTTTGGCACTCGGCATTATCAAATATTATCTTGGTATCTGGACTATCAGTATTAAAAATACACAATCCATTAGTTACCCCTTTGAGATATGCTGGCAACTCACTTTTGGTGCGTCTAACATTCTCTATTGACTGGAATGTTGCCATATGTTGCTCACCAACAGCTGTGACTATACCATATTGTGGCTCCACTATATCACACAACTCTTTTATATCACCTACTTGACGAGCACCCATCTCAGCGATCAGTACTTGGTGCAAAGGTGTCAAATACTGCAAAACAGTCTTGGTTATGCCCATAGGGGTATTAAAGTTCATAGGCGTACTACACACACTGTAACGCTCTGACAATATTGTATTTAAAAAATTTTTTGTGCTTGTTTTGCCATAACTACCTGTAATACCTATTTTAATTAATTTAGGCATAGTGGCTAACTTTGCTTTTGCACGCTTTACATATCCACGGTTGATGGCTTTTTCTATAGGCTTCATCACCCAATGAACAAAAGGAACAGTCAATGGCAAGGTCAACGGAGTCAAGGCTACTGCGCCAAATCTATAGATATCTATAAACAAACTAGACAACAAAATAAATCCAAATGAGATAATTAGGTTCACTACAAACAGCAACGCCATACTACGATTCATTCTGTGGGTCATTTTTAGCGGAGTTTTCTTGGGAGCTCTATAAATGCGGGTAATAAATATCAAACTAAATAATAGATACAATAGAAAACCTAAATAAGAAAGATATTCTGAATAGGCATCAAAAATTACATTGGTTACCAAAAAGCAAGCAGTACTCAATATAGCAAGCATCAGCAATCGCACAATATACTTTGCCCTAGTATCTTTTAGCCAGTCAAAATAGCCTCTCAGATGATAACCAGATAGCTGTATTATCTGCATAAACTTGTATCCCTCAAAGCAAAGTAATATGGCATTGATCACTGCCAATACGATCGCAAAATAAAAATGAAGGTTACTAAAGTCAAAAAAATCTATCATAGTGCCTCCCAAAATTGATAAATCGAGCTCAAAACCTTATCTTGTTGAAATAAATACGCAAAATGCCCACCATCTAGCCATTGCAAGCTACTACCATGTATAAATTTGTGTAATCGCCGAGCCATATATGGAGGAGTGTCTTTGTCTTGCTTACCCCACAATATCAATGTAGGTATTTTAATATCTTTTGCCTCACTTGTCAAATCTTGATTGACTACAGACACAAAAATCTTACGCATTCCATCATCTAGAGCTTGGTAATCAGAAGAACCGTACTTTTTTAACATAAATTCCTCTAACTCACCTTTGGCAACTTTTTCTTTCATTTTTTTGTATTCTGCTATCTGTCTCTCCCTTTTCCTTGATAATTTGGGCTTGAGTCCAGCACTATCAATCAATACAAGACTCTTTATACGTCCCCTATTTTTGTTTGCCAAAATCATTGCAATCCTACCACCAAAGCTATGTCCGATAACATGTATACTATCTATGCCAAGAGCATCAAGCAACTCCATAACCATGTCCGCATAATCAAAAATATTGGTAAAAGGTGGAGGAGTCTGTGACTGACCAAATCCCCACAAGTCTATATTAATCACCCTATAATGGCACTCAAGATCATGTGCTAATCCCAATAAACTATTGCTACTACCACCCCAACCATGCATTAACAACACACACTCTGAGCCCTCGCCACTGTCACGAACAAAAGTTTCTAGGTCTCTAATTTTAAACAAACTTATTTAGTCCTCCACTATAGTTTTTGTCATCAAGATAGCATCTTTGCCTACAGCGTAATAATCACGACGTACTCCCTTCTCCTCAAATCCTAACTTGCTATATAATCTATATGCTGGATAATTCTTTTGGTTGACTTCTAACAAAATCTCTTTTACACCATTATCTCTAGCACGACTAAATAAATTTGACAGTAAGTTCTTTGCAACTCCCTGCAATCTAGCACCACGCACAACAACTATTCTCTCTATCTCATATTGCTCGCCCAAATCCAAATACACAAGATACCCAACTGCCTTATCTTTATATCTAATTATGAATGAATTTGCCACTGAGTTTTTGAACATATCCAAAATATTTTTTTCACTCCAAGGGCAATCCTCTGTATCCCCTTGATTTTCTAACATTTTGATATCCTCAATATCATTCATTGTGCAGTCCACAATGCGTAAATCTTGCTCCTTTAACACAATCTGCTCTGCTTGCGAACCTCGAATGTATAGGGGCATTACAGCATTTTGCTCTACCGCATTCCCCTTATGTAATGCATCTAAACTCGCCCTATCCAATGCAGCAGGCGAAAAAGGTGTAATTACATAATTGAAATCTAAGTCAATACCAACTTTTTCATTGCTTGCGTTGTATAGTATCTTGGCATCGCTATAAAAAGCTTTTGTCAACCCCTCAAAATGCTCAATTTTGCTCACATCAGGGTTACTAATCGACTGTAATTCACAATTTTTTGTATCAACAACACTAAAAAACTGATGATACACTAATCCTGCACCAGCATTGATAACAGCACATATAATATCACCAACTACAACTTTTTGATCAAAAGCCGAATAACTAAGCACCTCCATCGCATTTAGTGGTATGCATGGAATGTTATGTGCATAGCAAAAGGACTTGGCAACACTTAATCCTATCCTGATGCCAGTAAACGAACCAGGTCCTGTCACTACAGCAATATAATCCAAATCTTTTGTACATATTTTATTCCTAGATAACAGCTCCTCTAGTAGTGGGAAAAAAGTCTCACTATGTTTAGAAAATCCTGCATCAACGGTATCCAAATCACCATCACAACGTAATGTTATCTGTGTGCCGACTCCAGTAGTATTGATAGATAGTATTTTAGACATCTATACCCTCCACACAAAACTCTCGCTCATTTTCGCCCAAATGACGAATAGTAATATTGATAGTGTCGCTAGGTAACAATGATTGCACCACCTCCGGCCATTCGATAATAACCAAACCATCATTATTTTTTATATATTCATCAAAGCCAAATTCCATAGCCTCCAGTATACTCTCTACCCTATATAGATCAAAGTGCCTAACAGGCATAACTCCACTATTGTACTCGTTAAGCAAAGCAAAGGTAGGACTAGTCACATTATCCGTTACCCCTAGAGACTGACACAATGATTTTGTAAAAGTTGTCTTGCCAGCACCCAAATCACCAGTCAACAACAAAATATCACCCCTCTTGAGTTTTGGGGCGATTTTTTTTGCTAATTCTACAGTATCCAATAACGAATTCACTTTTATTATCATGCTACAATTTCCAACAACATTTATTCTAGATTACTATACTTTGGCATCATCATTGTCATCAGCGACTTTGCTAGCCTTGGTCTTGTCCTTTGCTTTTGCAGACTTTGCTGTCTCCTTTTTTGCCTTTGCCTTTTCCTCACGCTCTAATTTAGCCTTGGCTATAGCCTCCTGCTTTTCCGCTTTTTTGGCTGCATCTAATTTTGACTTTGCCTCACGCTCACGCACTTTTTGGATATCTCCAAGTGTCATTGTATTTTTGCCCATTGTCCAAATTTTCTCTATGTGATAAAACTCTCTTAATTCCGCAGTGAATATATGGATAACGATATTACCATAATCCATCACTATCCATCTACCATCACCAACTCCATCTCTGCGAATGATACGGATATCTTGCTTTTCCAACTCTTCCTCAACTTTTTCCATCAGAGCCTTTGTATGAGGTTTACTAGTAGCAGTAACCAACACAAAATAATCAGCAACACTAGTCATCTTGCTGACATCAATCAATAGTATATTCTCCCCTTTGTTGCTGTCCAAAATATCACAAATCTTAAATGCTAAATCTTGGTACTCTTTTATATCATCTTTCATACAAAAACCTCCAATAAGCCTCACTACTAAAAGGCACAATCTCACTAGTAGATAGTATAATATTAGCACACGTTATTTGTCAATCACTTTGGGGATAAAGCACGCTAATTTTGGCAATAATTCTAAAAAACCAAAATCATAACGAGGTCAATATGTCCAATAGAGTTGTCCCACGAGTTATAGATTATAGTGTGCTAGCGATAGGAATAGCATTGCTTGTATTTTGCTGGGTGAGATTTTACACAAAAAATGTACTATTGAGTGCTGTAATTGGGGTATTAGCAGGACTCCTGTGCTCTGTACTGCTATATTTTATAAACTCAAAAAGGGAAAAGAAAAAAAATTTAACAAAAGCAAACAAAAAAATCGCAACATTTTTTGCAACACAAATATCCTTTTGCACAACTAATCAAGTATTAAATTTTTTTTGTGAAAACTTAAAGACAAATTATCCAGAAATAAAAAAACAAGAGGCATACTTATTCCTTGACAAAGAAACAGCTTTGGTGCCGTACTACTATACAGAAACACTTAATATAGAACAAGTCAAAGCTTGCGTCAGCGTACTCCAAAACAAATGCAAAAATATTTGGATCACCTGTATACAATCAAGTCCACAAGCAAAAGAATTGGTTAGTAGTATACGAAACTACTCTATTCAAATATTTGATGTAATGGATACATTTACTAAACTATTCAAAACTTTTGATATAAAAATACCTCAAATAATCGACCAAGAAATACCAAAACTAAAGCTAAAAGAAATAGCATTAGCAACATTATCACGCAAAAAGACAAAAACCTATCTCATACTAGGACTAGTACTTTTGCTATACTCCTTCATCGTGCCATACAAGATATATTATCTAAGTTTTGGTAGCATATTGATACTAATGGCAATATTGACCAGGGTATTCCCTTACGAAAAAAAGATAAAAACAAAATGATGAATAGAAACCGTAGTTGCATATTGATTATAATTAACAAAAAACTCCAACTTGATTGATGGAGTTTTTTTATTTGATTTTACTAAAATTAAATATCTAAACTATTTCTTCTTTTTTTGTGGATTATGTTTGTACAGTACAAATCGCTTGCCTATCACCTGAACAATCTCTGCACCTATCATATTCGCTAAATCATTCGCTACCTTGCGAGTATCCTCACCACTATTGTCCAAAACAGATACTTTTATTAATTCTCTATTTTTGATAGCTTGCGTAGCAGTCAGGGCAAGTGCCTCACTGATACCATCTTTGCCTATTTGTATTATTGGCTCTAGCGCCATAGCCTGTCGTTTTAATTCAGCTCTTTCTTTTGATGTCATTAATGCAACCTCCATAAATTATTTTTAAATAGTGAATAATCTTGAAATTTAATCAAATTGTGCGCAAATTTGCATACTATGCACAGTATTATGCAGTATGTTATGCACCGACATTACTAATATCACTCTTTGTATTCAAACTCCATATCACCTATTACAATCGTGTCACCATCTACCATACCCAATTTTTTTAACCTATCAATTATTCCATCGTTGCGTAAACGTTTTTGAAAATAATTTAGACTATCATCATCACTTAAAACAACTTTTCGCACCAACTCATTGATCAATCCACCACGGACCTCAAATAGTCCGTCTGCTAGTTTTTGACACTCCAACGAGCTAGTATCACGAGAATCAAAATCAAATTCCTCACGCTCTAATGCTGGTATCTCAGGTAATTCACCTAAACACTCAAAGATTGTTTTGACCAAATCATCTAACCCCTTGTGGGCAAATGCGGAAACCTCCAAAATAGGTGATTCTTTGTAATCAGGCATATTTGATATAGCCCGTCTAAAATCAGAAATGTTTGTACTATCTGGTGGTAATGCATCAATCTTATTTAGTACAATTATCTGTGGTCGTTTGGCAAGTATCTCACTATACTCTGCCAACTCTTTGTTGATTGTCTCAAAATCTGTAATAGGATTCCTTCCCTCGCTAGCACTAATATCTACGATATGGACTATCAGCCTTGTTCGCTCTATGTGACGCAAAAATTCATGCCCTAGTCCTACTCCTGCACTAGCGCCCTCAATAAGACCAGGAATATCAGCTATTACACAACTACGATCAAAAGATTTTAGCACGCCTAGATTTGGACTGAGAGTAGTAAAATGATAATTGGCTATTTTTGGTTTTGCCTCTGTTATACTAGCCAACAAAGTGGATTTACCAACATTAGGGAATCCAACCAGACCAACATCTGCGATAGTTTTGAGTTCCAATGTCACCTCACGCTCGACAGTGCGTTGACCAGATTGACTAAAGGCTGGAGCTTGGCGTCTACTATTAGCAAAATGCTGATTGCCCTTACCGCCAAAGCCACCATGTAATAAAATGAAATCCCCGCCTTCGACGCCATACATATCCACTATTACTTTACCAGTTTTGAAATCACGAACAACAGTACCCCTAGGTACCTTTATAATCAAATCATCGCCACACTTACCAGCACAATTTTTGGGCTCACCTTTGCTACCATCTTGGGCACGAAAATGTTTGCCAAAACGAAAATCCACCAAATTATTGAGACTATCATCTACACGCAAGACAACATTACCGCCTCGTCCACCATCACCACCATCGGGTCCACCATTGGGCACATACTTTTCCCTACGAAACGAGGTTGCTCCATCACCACCATTACCTGCTTTGACATAAATCTTTACCTTATCTATAAACATAGCTCCTCCTATTTTAACAAAATCAACTTATTTATCTTGCTGATCAATATTATCCTGCTTTGTTTTTTGATAATATTTACAAATATCCGCAAGTTTACAATGAACACAATTAGGTCTCTGAGATTTACAAAAATATCTACCAAAAAGCACCAATCTAAAATGTGCATCGTGATTGATATATTGTGGATATTTATCATTCCACTGTCGCTCCACCTCAAGCGGTGTCTTTGCATTAACCAACCCCAATCTGTTTGTTACCCTGAATACATGTGTATCCACGCCCAAACGATTTGCTCCAAACACAGCGCTAGACACTACATTTGCAGTTTTGCGCCCTACTCCAGGCAATGCCTCCAACTCCTCCGGATCACTTGGCACATTACCATTGTATTTTTCGTTTAGTATTTTACATAGTGCCAAAATGTTTTTTGCCTTATTGTGATAAAATCCAGTAGAATAGATCAATTTTCCCAACTCAACTTGACTAAGAGTGGCCAAAGCATAACTATCTGGATATTCCTGAAATAATCGCTCAGTGACAATATTTACACGCTTATCTGTACACTGAGCACTCAAAATAACTGCTACCAGGCACTGAAAAGGAGTTTGAAACTTTAATTCTGGATCAGGATTTGGGAACATCTCCTCTAGGTAAGACATGACCCTGTCAATCCTATACACATCAGTATCAGTCACTCTATTTTTAGCATTTTTTATCTTTTGCTTAGTATCCATACTTCACCCTTTGTTTTGTTTAAACCCATTTTAGCATTATAACATATAAAAAGCATATTTTCAATGCTTTTAAAATACAAAAGCATAGCGTTTGCCATGCTCTTTGACCTGGCACTAACTTTTTACAAGTATAGTGTTATTTTTGATCTCCAGTGTTTTATTCGTAGTATTCTGCAAAAAGTCTTTATCATGGCTAATGATAATAATCGTTCCAGAGTAACCGCTCAAGACTTTTTCTAAATACTTTTTGTTAGCTATATCCAAATGGTTTGTTGGCTCATCTAATACAATCAAATTGGCATCACTTAATATTATTTGTGTCAATTTGATACGCATCTTTTCGCCAGAGCTGAGTTTCCCTATCGGTGTATCAAATCTTGATTTATCAATATCCATAGAACACAAATTTTTGATGAAATGAGTGCGATAATCTTTGTCATACATTCGGCTCATATCATTTATAGTTTGATTAAAGTCCAAATCATATATATCTTGTTGCATGACACAAGGTCGAATACTAGGTGCAACATACAACTTGCCAACATAATCAGTCTTGCCAGTCAAAATATTAATTAAAGTCGTCTTACCTACTCCATTATCACCTATCAAAGCTACCTTATCACCATTCTCTATAGAAAAATTGGCATGCTCAAATAGTACTTTATCACCTAACACTTTCCCCAAGTCTTCGGCGATAAATGCGAATCGTGTCTTTATATCTTCTTTTTTTAGTTTGTATGTGATAAGGTGCTCGTGCTCTGGCCTTTGCACATCTTTATCCAATTCTTGACGCAATTTTGATACACGACTAGCCGCAAACCGACTGAGGCTACTGGCTCTAGCATCTTGAGTTAATACATCACAAGTACGCTCCTTTGAGCCAAAACGTGCCTTTTTATCTGATATAGCCATGGCACGCTGATATACTTCTATTTGACGATTGATATCCTTTATCTTTTTTTGATGCTTTTCATACTCTCGTGCGATACTCAATTTTTCATTTTCTTTTTGTGCATAATAATCGTCATAATTGCCATAGTATTCACTCAATTTACCATCTTTTATCTCTATAATTTTATGGATAGTACCATTCAAAAAATCTATATCATGACTAACGAGTATCACTGCACCATAATAATTATTTAAAATTTCCACTAATTTTTGCTTGCCATTAAGATCTAGGTGATTTGTTGGCTCATCTAATATCAGTGTGTCTGGAGAATTTGCTAAAATAGTAGCAATCGCTATCTTTGTACGTTCTCCGCAGCTGAGACTATCTAACCTGCTTTGACTAAAGTCATTAATACTAATATCCAATTGCTTGAGATACATAAAAAATTGGTTGCTAAATACACCATCTTCTAGTCTAAAAAGAATATCATCTGCATTCAATTTAGCATTTTGCTGCAAAAAACCAAACTTGTTATCAACGATTACCTTACCCTCATCTGGTTGCTGATTACCTACCATTATATCCAGCAAGGTAGATTTACCTTGTCCATTATCACCTATTATGCCTATTTTCTCACCATCATAAATGATCAGATTGGCATTGTCTAACACTATCTTGTTACCAAACTCTTTTGTTACTTTATGCAATTGCATCATAATGATTATCTCCCTATAATTATTATTTGACACAATTTGCACTTCCCAAAAAATAAGAAAAAGCATCTGCTAAATAAAAGCAAATTATGTCAGTAAAAATATTAAAGGCAGACAAAAACTCTGAGAAAAAATTCCTTCTCATAAGTTTATGTCTATTAACCGATAATCATTATTACTGTCAAAATATACTCTCCTTTACAGATGCTTTTTGAAAAGCGTATATATTGTAACACATAAACGCAAAAAAATCAACCCCTAATCAAAAAACCATAATTAGAATAAAAAGCAACAATAATAACATTCGCTAAAGCAAAACAATATCAATTTATAAAACAAAAGGATAGAATATCATTCATTGAATTTTTTACGCAAATTTGTGAGAATTTTGTTTTCTATCCTACTAACTTGCACTTGTGATACCCCCAGCTCTTTTGCTATTTCACTCTGTGTCTTGTCTCTATAATATCTCATGATGATAATCTTGCGCTCTCGTGGCTCCAACTCATTTATTAACTCCTTGAGTATAAAATGATCTAATTCATGCTCGCTCTGATCATCTACAACCAATCTATCCGCCAGATTGCCACCTTCCTCGTCATTATCAATAGGTGCATAGAGGCTGACTGGGTAACGAGAGGCATCTAGGGCAAACACCACATCACTAGGAGTAATGTCAAAATGCTCAGCAATATCCTGTATGGTGGGTTCCTTGCCAGTCTGTATACTACTATCCATATATTTTTTTATCTGCAAGGATAAAACTTTCATGGCACGACTAACCTTGATATAGCCATCATCTCGCAAAAAACGCTTTACCTCACCTATTATCATAGGAACAGCATAGGTGGAAAATTTTACATTGTACTTGGTATCAAAATTATTAATAGCTTTTACAAAGCCCACACACCCCAACTGAAAAAGGTCATCATAATCTACCCCTTTGTTGCGATAGCGTCTAATAACACTTTTTACCAACGGATAATTTTGTTGAATGAGCAAATTTTTGGCATTTTCATCTCCTGATTGAGCTAGTTTAATCAGTGCCACATTTTGCTCATAGTCTGCCATCAGCACCTCCTGCCACTGCTCTTAATTTTCCCTCCAAATGTTTTGTCATCTTTACTGTTACTCCCTTATTCCCATTAGATGAAAGTTGCAAATCGTCCATAAAACTCTCCATTACAGTAAAGCCCATACCAGCACGCTCCTCTGTCGGCTTGGTGGTAAAGAATGGTTCACGAGCTTTTTCAAAATCTGGTATACCGACACCACAATCTCGTACCTCTATATAAATAGTGTCATGAGTTAGACCTACCCATATCTCTATCTCACCTACCTTATCTGGATAGGCATGTACAACACAATTTGTTACCGCCTCAGATACAGCAGTCTTTATATCAGTCACTTCATCAAGTGTCGGATTCAACTGTACACAAAATGCAGCTACTGCACTCCGAGCGAATCCCTCATTAATAGATAAAGAATCAAATCTAATAGTCATTTGGTTTACGAATTTCATATAATTATTCCTTTTTATTAATTAATTTTTGGCATAATCTCGTACAAAGCTGTCATACGAAAGATTTTATCTGCATGGCTAGATGGATTAGAAATAAAGATAGGCACACCTCTTTTTTTCATCTTTTTATATCGACCTATTAGTACACCTATCCCTGTACTATCCATAAAATCAAGGTTACTCAAATCTATTATGATTTGCTTAAAATCTGCATTTGACATTTGATCATCTAGATTAATCCTGGCATAATTAGCAGAATGCTCATCTAATTCACCTGCTATAGTCAAATATAGTGTATCTTGAAAAAGTCTAGAATTTACCTGCATATTTCTCCTCCTAACTAAGTAAAATTTTATCTAAAAAAGCGCTAAAAAAAATGTAAAAAATAGTGCAAAAAGCACTATTTTTTGGTGTTTATATCTAATATAAAATCAAAATTTAAACGCTTTGCTAGCATCAACCATTCCCATACCACAATCGTTACGAGGATAAGGTAAATGTATTGTGCTATGCAAAAGTATAGTTTTAACTTGATTGGGTGTAAGACTCCTATTCCTACATAGCAACAGTGCTACTACTCCAGCGACTATTGGTGTAGATACACTGGTCCCTGACATTTGGGTATAAAAATCTATACCGCTAGATAAAGATGTTATATCCACCCCGGGAGCTACTATATCTGGCTTGGTTTGCCCATAGATTGGTCCCCTACTGCTAAAAGGTGCCATCTCATAGCCCTTATCTGTCTTTTGGACCGCACCGACAGTGATTACACTAGCACACGCTCCAGGAGCCTTGATACTGCGCTCCATTGGACCATCATTACCAGCAGCACATACCACCACTATGCCATCGTCCCACAATACTTTTGCGCCAGTAATCAAAGGGTCATTTTTGGCTAGTGGTGTACTACCAAAACTCATACACAAGACCCTTATATTGTACTCCCTCCAGTGCTCATGCACCCACTGCATTGCACTCAATACATTAAACGCTTGGGTCTCACCTTTTTGGTCCAATGCCTTGATTACAATTACATCACAAAGTGGAGCAATACCACTATAAACGCCTCCGCTATTCAATCCATTACCAGCTAATACTCCTGTTACAAAGGTACCATGGCCGTTATCATCAAATAAAGTATCCCGATTATCCAAGATATTTACAAACTTTTTTATTCGATTTTTACCTAGTACTAAGTCAAAGTGTGGAGCGCAACCTGTATCAATTATTGCTACACCTATCCCGCCCCCTAGGTATCCATTTTTGTGCAGATGCTCAACTCTAATCTCTCTGCGAGTATCGTTCATCATAATATTCGCCCTCTGTACTTGGGATATGTATTCAACCCAACCATATTGAGCTAAATCATATAATTTTGATTGTGATATACGCACACCAACAGCGCCAATAAAATCATAAACCGCTAGTAGTTCACCCTGATCCAGCAATTCCAAAAACTGACTCTTGGTGTGCCAAAAGTCATTTAGCCAAACTATGCAACATACAGTATCATCTGCATTAGCCACCTGCACACGATATAGTAACTCGCTATCAACCTTTTGTAGTATTCTCAATAACCTACCTCAATACAAAAAAGTTTGCAACTCAGTCATTAAACATCAATCTAGATAATTTAGCAACTGATACATCTTAGCTCTTTGCTCATCGGTCAAAAACGGTGCTACTTTACTAGCCAAATCTCGAATCTTTCTAGCGTCAAATGTACCATTCTTTTTCTTTTCATTTATGAGCTTTAACATTTCTTGTATCAACTCATCTTCACTCATAGTACCATATTTGCTCATAAATAGGTCAATAAGGTCACTATAATCTTCCTCTGTTTTTTTTAAAACATCTTCGGGAATTTTATCTCTCAAGTCTTGATTGTCTATAGGCTTTTTGGCAAAATCTTTTATACTACTCATAGTATTCTCCTTTATAGTATTTCACAAGAATATATATGAAAGCATATATATATTTTGACAATACAAGGAGTCAAAAATATTTAATGAGTCTTGATAACATTGTAGGTAACATTATAGATATTTTAAAAAAAAATCCACAGTTACTAAGCACTGTGTTATCTTTATTTAACTCAAACAATCAACCCCAGCAAGCAAATGCCAGCGATTACAATATCCAGCAACAAGACTCATACCAAAATTCATACCCAAACGAAAGCCAAACTCATTTTACCGACAACCCATATTGGTCATTGCCCAATTATAGTACAGATATTATGAATTATCAAAAACAAAACCAGCCCAAAAAACATTATCAAAATATAGCAATGGGCAATACTTACGGCTACAATAATCAATTTAACAACAATCAGCAAAGTAATACATATCAAAACAACAATATGGAACAAAGCAATAACTTTTCACAAAATCAAGACAACACAAACAACCAATTAGACTTGCCCAATATCATTAAATTAATCAGCGAATTACTCTCTGCTATAAAATCTCAACAAAATACAAAAAGTCAATCGACCGATAATACAACATCTATAGTATCCTCAAACTCTATATTGAATATGAAGCCTACAAATACTTAAAACAAAAAGAGCGTATACTCTTACTCCAGTATTGACATCTGTAGTAGTCCGTCACGCTCTTTTTTGTTTGTACGCTTTTTGCGTTTTAACTCCAACTTTTTGAGTACCAACAACACTTGCAAAGTCACCGCATCTTCAAATTTGCGTATATCCAAGCCTAGCAACTTTTTTATCTTTTCTATCCTATAAACCAAAGTATTACGGTGTACATTTGCTACTTTACTCGTCTGTATCATATTAAGGTTATTAGCCATAAATGCCTCAACCATTGCAACCAACTCTTGGTCATTTAAAAAATTTTTAACATTTTCCTCTTGCAAAATATTACTAACAGCACCTAGACTATCCTCATCTAGATTGGCAAGCAAAGTGCCCAACATCGTTGAATTTATAGCTACCTTACTAGCATAATCACTTTTTTTCAACCTTTTTATCCTCCACACTTCCCAAGTGCAAATATACTTTTTTGTTTATAAAATCATCGCAGTCCGCTTCCTTTTGATAGGTACAAATAACAATTTTATCAGTAGGGTCAGCGTTTACTAACTGCTTGAGTGCATGTGACATACGCTCTTTTGTAGACTGGTCCCCATCTATATCACACTCATCACACAACAATATATCAATAGGACGCAATGCTAACCTAGCAAACTGTACTAGGCGCTTATCACTCCGACACAATGTACTAATCCGAGCTTTTTTGAGATTGGTGATTTGGTAATCAGACAATACTTTGTCAATCATTTTGTCCCAATTCTCTTTTGGCACGCCTCGAGTCTTGAGTATCCATTCCAAATTTTTTTGTACAGTTTTACTCTCAAAAAAAACAGCTTTTGAGGTAATATAGCCTAGTGATACATCTTTGAGAAAATCCACCTTTGCAACTGGCACATCGTTGATGAGCACATCACCTTTTTGATTTTTCTCTAACCCTGCTATTAGGCGCAATACAGCAGTCTTGCCACTCCCTTCCTCACCTATTAATGCCACTCTATCACCCTTTTGAAAAGTGAGGTTAATATCATAGAGAGCATAATACTCCTTGTTGTATGCCAAAAATACGTTTTGTAGTCTAATCATTTAGGACATAGCCCCCCTATCGCTTTGAAGATATATTACACTTTTTTTTAGTATTTTACAAGTAAATTTGAGACAAATCTTTTATTTGACAAAATCAAATTTTATACGCCATTTACTAGTCAAACTTTGCAAAATCTGTTATACTAAAACCAGTCGTTGATTATGGTAGTCACGATAATACTACCTGTATGTAGTATAACAAAACAAGTATAATATTAAGTATATTTTTGGAGATTTGTATGGATTTATTTGAAAAGTGTGAGAAATTTGATATCGTAAAAGTAGCAAAAGAACAGGATATATATCCTTATTTTCACTGTTTGCAAAGTGGTCAAGATATCGTAGTTAACATGGAGGGACATCGAGTAATCATGATAGGTAGCAATAACTACCTAGGTCTCACCAGTCACCCAGAGGTAAAAGAGGCTGCTATCAAGGCAATAGAAAAATATGGTACCGGTTGCTCAGGTAGTCGTTTTTTGAATGGTACCTTGGACCTACATCAGCAATTGGAAAGTGACTTGGCAGAGTTTTTGCACAAAGATGCTGTTATGACATTTAGTACTGGTTTCCAGAGTAATCTAGGTATCATCAGTGCTATCGCTGGTCGTAACGATTACATAATTTGTGACAAAGAAAATCACGCTAGTATCTACGATGGCTGTAGATTAAGTTATGCAAAGATGCTTCGCTACGAGCACAACGATATGCAAGACCTAGAGCGTCAATTACAATCTGTACCAAAAGACAAAGGAATTTTGATTGTTACAGATGGTGTATTTAGTATGGGCGGAGATATATGTAAACTCCCAGAGTTGGTTGCACTCAAGAAAAAATATGGTGCTAGACTCATGGTAGATGACGCTCATGGTTTGGGTGTAATAGGTGCACATGGTAGAGGTACTGGCGAGCACTTTGGACTAGAGGACGAGGTAGATATCATAATGGGTACATTTAGTAAATCACTTGCCTCACTTGGCGGATATATGGCTGCTCGTGCTGATGTTGTAGAATATGTAAGGCATACATCTAGACCGTTTATATTCTCAGCATCTATACCACCAGCATCTGTAGCAAGTGCAATGAAGGCGCTAGAGATACTCAAGCGTGAGCCACAGAGAGTTAAAAATCTACAGGATATTGCAAACTTTATGCGTAGTGAGTTAAAACGCAATAATGTCCCAATCAGAGAGACAAAGGATCCTATTATCCCAATCATTCCTATTAATACCTATGGTGATTATCGCACATTTTACGCTTGCAAACTATTGCTAGAGCGTGGTGTATATGTAAATCCATCAATTAGCCCTGCAGTACCTGTTGGTGAGGCTATCATTAGGACCAGTTACACTGCAACACACACAAAAGAATTAATGACAGAGGCAGCTGATATAATAGGTAAAGTATTTAGAGAGGACCTTCCTGAGTTCGATAAAATGTATCCAGATGCAAAATAAATAAATTCGGCAATAAGCCGTTTTTATTTTGCAAACACAACTGTCACAAACAATAAAAGGAGCCAATATGCAAAACATAGGTGCACAACACGAAATTATCAAAAAACTAAAACACAATGAATATACCAAACAAGGTTATTTGGTAGTAGATGACCTATTTATACTGAGTCTACCAGAATGCAAAAATTCTTTACTAGAGCTACTCATAGTATGCCCAGATATGATAGAAAGTAGCGAGGCAAAAAGTGTGTTGAAATATTACCAAGACAACTGCCCTACCTATGCCATATCAAAAAAGACATTTGAAACATTGGCATCAAAACAAAATTGTGTAGGAATGATATTGGTAACAAAACTATCTGATAAATCACCCGAGATTGGCAAAGACTCTTTGATTGTTGTATGCGATGGTTTGGAGACACATGGAAATATCGGTACAATATTTCGCACCCTAGATGCCTGCAAAGCATCTTGTATTTTGTTTTGTAATCAACAAGCAAAAGTCAATGATATCAATGTCATAAGAGCTAGCAGAGGTACTGTTTTTACTGTACCATACAAAGTCTTTGATGATGTAAAAAGTTGTGTAGACTACCTGAATGGCATCAACAGCAGGATTTTGATTTGCGAACCAGAACAGGGTGAAAATTACAATAAAATAAACTATTGTGGCACTGTGGCAATAGTGGTAGGTTCAGAAAGATATGGCGTATCAAAAGAATGGTTTACCCTGCCAAATACTGAATTTATCAAAATACCGATGAAGAGTAATGTAGGTTCACTAAATGTTGGCGTAGCTACATCTATCATTGCATATCAGGTACAAACAGACAAAAAAATATTATAAATTAGGTCAAATAATAATACATAATGCTCTACTACCCCAACTAAACTAATGTTAAATGACACAGCAATTACACCAAAACCGCATCAACTCTTGCTATTTCCCCATTATCAAACAACCAGTAATCACTATGTCTGGTATGTTACATTTATTTGCAATGACAAAGTATCATCAGCAGTAGCAATTGTAATGTACTTTTCTCCAACAAATGTTTTGTTTACATTTATAATTATAAAGCATTTATTTACTGAATTAATATTACGAATTTCCTTAGTAACCGTAAAATAATATTCATCACATGACATTTTAATACCTGCGTCCAAAACATCGTAATAAGTACTGTCAACCATCAACTCCAATTCAAAAATCCTGCTATCTGTAGAAGCAATAAGATTTTGCTGTGATGAATCAACTAAATCTAACTGAGAAATTTTTGAAACCCTAAAACCTGGAGAATCATAAAAATATTCATTAGACACTTCTATTGTACATTGACCCTCTTGAATTGGTACAACATACAATACTTCATCTGCCTTTATAGCCAAATCAATTTCTGAACCTTCGTAATCACGGAACTGTAATACATTAGGATTGGTTAATCTTATATGATAAACTATGCCCTCCTCAAATTGTGAGTGATGTGAATTTTTAAATTTGAATTTTATAGGATAACTATCATTATACAAAGCTATTTCCTTATTCGCAATAATTTCCATATCAAATTGATTGATGCCATAATAGACTGTCAAATTTGTCCTAATATTACTGTTTAAAAAGAAGAAATAACGAATCTCTGCATTTGAAATAGTTTGTGTCGCTTCTATGTAAACCGCACCATCTTCAATATAACGATTTGTTTCAGTTAATCCATTCGAAGTAAGATGCACATCTCTCGAATATGGAGTTTTATCCGAGCTAAAAAATATCTTAAAAAGCGTTTTATCACCTAATCCATCCCCCTCAGATGTTACCTCGCTTACCGCCATGTCGATAAACCGCTCAATTGTTATTGTACTCCTACTACTTTCTCCATTTGATGCCGTAACAGTAAGAGTAAACGTACCCAAATCTTTGACATATATCCTATTATCATCAGTTAACTCTGCAACTTCTGTGTTGTCTATGGAATATGTAAAATCTGTCTTTACCTCACTAGGTAAATATTCTATTTCTATAGGCTCGGTTATCTCGCCTGCTACCAATTTACCATTTTTAATATTTAAAAAAGAAATATATGATACATTTTTTGTAAGAACGGTTGCAGAAAAAGTGTATCTATCTATATAGTCATCATACACCAAAATATTGAGATATTCATTGTCAAGTGCATTTATTACATCAACCCTAACATTTGCTATGAGTTCGTCATCTACAAATTGAAAATCCTCAATGTACAACTTATCCGAGATATTTTCTCCTGCTGCGTTTTTAACCATAAAACGCAGTTGATCACTCAGTTCACTCAAGTTTGACAATTTATCTATAGCAGAAAAATTTATTTGATAGGTATTACCTGCAAATACTTCTACTGCATTACTAGTGTTTATACCAGACTGATAGACGCTCACATAGATGCTTCCAGCCAAATCTCCACATCTAATATTGACAGAAGCAAAGCCATAATCAATTGCTGTGACTAACCCATCACTACTTACAGATATTATGTCTTCATTACTTGAGGTAAAGTACACTTTGTCCTTTCTGCTATCCAACGGATAATAAACATACTCAAGTTGTGCTGTGTCACCAATGTTATAAAATTTAATTTGGTCATAATTAAAAATGATAGATTGCGGAGTTTCTTGAATGTATATTTCAGCATCTTTTTTGTCAGCAAAAGCAACACTGGTTGTAGTGATATTCCCTATAACGAATCCACATTGAATACCTACAAAAACAATTAGCATAACGAATACAATTTTGCCAAGCTTGATAGGTGTCTCCAAATGCAAAACATTGTACTCACGTAGACAATTAAGTAAAATTGCAATAAGCATTAAAGCACTTTGGACCAAACTTACTATAAAAAAGTGTTTGAACCCCAGGTCATCTATCACAAAAATGAAAACAAAATTAATAACAAAAAATACAAATGATAAGATTAAGCATATTAATTTTAGAATTTTCATAGTTTTGCCTTGATTCTGCACTAAAGTGATAAAAAGTTGCAACAATACAAAAGCTATCGAAAAACCTATTAAGATTCCGCCAGCATAGCCTGGCACATCATTAATCAACAAGCTATAACCGACACAAATATCCACTAACGCAAAAAGACAAAGCATATACTCAATGAGTACTAAATAATTCTTTTTAAAAAAGTTAAATGCCCGTTCATTAAAAGATACATTCTGTTCTTGATTGCTGTTTCCTTCGTTGTGTCCTAGCAATTCATTAATGCTTACACCAAACACATTGGCTAATGCTTTTAGCGAACTAATATCAGGCTCACTTTGGTTCAATTCCCATTTACTAATTACTTTGTTTGAAATATGTAAAATATCAGCAAGCTCTTTTTGCGTCATTGATTTGTTTTTTCTCAATGTAGATATTTTTTTACCTAAATCAAAATTATCCACCAGACAAATCCTCCCTTTGTATAAGTAAAGTATATATTATTCATTTTAGCATTTGCAACATTTTTAATTCTATAAAATGGAGAATTCGGCTTTGTTATGTGGATAAAACGGTAAATATTTTTAAATTTTTGATTTTTATCAAGTTTATCTTGTTTGGTTTTATCAAATAAAACATAAAAAGTGCATTATAAAATTCCTTTATAATACACTTTTTAGTAGTACCAAAGTAATATTAACCTCTGAAATGATTTATACACTGTAAATCATTACATATCATAAATAGGCTCTATGATACCATAGTCTCCCGCTCTACGCTTGTAGATGATAGTAATCTTGCCAGTCTCTTTGCTCACAAATATGAAGAAATCATGACCACTATTCTCCAACTCCATCTGAGCGTCCTCAACTGTCAATGGTGCAATCTCAAACGACTTGTATCTACCGATATTAGCCTTTGTAGGTACAGGCAAGAATGCCTCGTCATCGTCCTCAAAGAACAACCAATCTTTGTCCTTAAATGCATCTTTGTGTAGCTTATCCTTGAGCTTACCACTGTACTTGATAATTTGACGCTCTACCTTTGGCAAAGCAATATCAATATTTTGGTACATATTATCAGTAGTTACCTCACTACGGAATAATACTCCCTTGTCACTAATGGTCAACTCAAGAGTATACAAATCTTTGTCCTTGCGACAAACTACCTTTGCTGTTGCATCAGCACCAAAGTAACGATCCAATTTCTCAACTTTTTTCTCTATGATGCCCTTTAACTTTTGGCTCACTGTATAATTTTTTGATGTAATCTGAATCTTCATAATACTGTCACCCCTTTTAATATTAAGAGTATAGCAAAAAAACTTTAATTTAGTCAATCAAAAAGCAAGTATTATTAGTTTGTAACTTTTATCTTTAGTAAATTATCCTGCTCATCTACAGTCACTTTGGCACCCTCGCCTAGCTTATTTGCTAATATTTCATCTGCCAATCTATCCTCTATCTCGTGCTCAATTACACGGCGAAGAGGTCTAGCACCCCATTCGGTATTATATCCCTTTTCAACCAAATATTTTAGTGCGTTCTCTGTAAACTTCAATTCAATACCTTGTACTTTTAGCTTGTTTACTAATTTTGTAATCAGCAATTTTGCTACTCTAGCCAATTCACCTTTTGATAATGACTTGAATACAACAATTGAGTCAATCCTATTCAAGAACTCAGGACGGAAATGCGCCTTGATAGCCTTATTCAAAATCTCACTAGCCTGCTCATCAAGTTTTTGGATAGTTTGCTCATCAGTAGCACTCTCAAACGCAATCCTGTTTTTGCGATAGTCTGGGTCACTCACCCCACAGTTACTAGTCATAATTATAATGGTATTCTTGAAACTAACAGTACGTCCATGACTATCTGTCAATCTACCATCGTCCATAATTTGTAGCAATATATTAAATACATCTGGGTGAGCCTTTTCTATCTCATCAAATAGTACTATTGAATATGGTTTCCTACGTACTTGTTCTGTCAATTGCCCGCCATCATCATGACCAATATATCCTGGAGGAGAGCCTATCAACTTACTTACAGAGTGTGACTCCATATACTCGGACATATCTAACCTAATGATAAGATTTTCGTCATCAAACATAGCCTCAGCCAATGCCTTACTTAACTCAGTTTTACCTACACCAGTAGGACCAAGGAATAAAAATGTACCAATTGGTCTATTGGGGTCTTTTAAACCAGCTCGTGCTCGACGAATTGCTTTACTCACTGTAGTAACTGCCTGATCTTGACCTATTACTCTGCCGTGCAAAACTTCTTCGAGCCCCATCAATTTATCTCTCTCACTCTCAGTTAGCTTTGTAACTGGTATGTGTGTCCATGCACTAACTACTCTAGCTATATCATCAAACCCTATAGTAGCAATATTATTTTGTTTTGATTCATTGTAGTTTGATTTAATCTGCTCCAACTCTTCGCTGACTTTTTTTATTTCATCACGAATTGCTGCTGCTTTTTCAAAGTTTTGAGACACTATGGCTTCTTTTTTATCATTTTCTAGGCGGTTTAGCTCATCAGTCTTTTGTTTGAGTGGCGTAGGTGTACTACTACCACTTACTTTTGCTCTTGAGCTAGCCTCATCTATTAAGTCTATAGCCTTGTCTGGCAAACTCCTATCCATTATATATCTATCACTAAGTGTTGCTGCAGCAACAATGGCCTCATCACTAATTTTGACCTTGTGGAATGCCTCATATGAATCACGCAAACCTTTTAATATCCCAATAGTTTGCTCTACAGTAGGTGGATTCACCATAATTGGCTGGAATCTTCGCTCTAGGGCCTTGTCTTTTTCGATAAACTTACGATATTCGTCTGTAGTAGTTGCCCCTATTGTCTGCAACTCTCCTCTAGCTAGATATGGCTTGAGCATATCAGCAGGACTTATCTCGCCTTTTTCACTACCCGCTTGAGCAAGAGTATGCAATTCATCTATAAATACAATTATATTACCATTAGCAATAATAGTCTCGACTGCATCTTTTAATTTTTCTTCCATAGCACCACGGAATTGTGTACCAGCCATCAATGAGCCTAACTCTAGAGAAAATATAGTTTTACCTTTTAATAACTCTGGAACGTTGCCGTTGACAATAGCTTGAGCCAATCCCTCAACCACAGCACTCTTACCTACACCAGCCTCTCCTATCAGTACTGGGTTATTTTTGGTCTTTCGACATAAAATTTCTATTACTCGCTCAATTTCCTCATCTCGACCAATAATAGGGTCGATTTTTCGCTCTCGTGCCTTTTGGGTAAGGTCTGTACCCATATCTAGCAACTTCTTTGGCAATGGGCTACCCTCTTGCTTGTCTTCGTCTGGCTCGCTCTGATCTTTTGCATTGATTGTTTCGTTCCTCAATGCTAGCAAGCATTCGTTGCGCAACTCAGTAACGTTTACTCTAAAGCCTCTCACTAGCATCTGCACAGCAATGCTATCAGTACTAGACAAAAGCGCTAGCATTATATGCTCAGTACCGACAAAAGTTTGCCCCAGTTTCATACTCACAGCCTGTGCCGCTCTCAAAATCTCTTTTACTCTAGGGGTTAATTCAATCTCGTCCAAGTGTAGACTAGGACGCTTTTGGATACTCTCATCAAATAATTGTAGATAAGTAGATTGAGTCACGCCATATTTTTGTAAAAGCTTTGCAGATAGACACTCTTCTACCGATATGATACCAAACAAAAGGTGCTCGGTGCCTAACTCGCTGTGACCTGATTTTGTCGCCAGCTCACCAGCATTTTGCAATACTCTCTGCACCAAATGTGTAAATCCGTTATTTTGATACATAATCTTAATCTCCTTTATCTAAATTTTTTTGACATTGATCTATTTGTTTTTTTAACTTAGCAGCATCTTCGTAACGCTCTTGGTCAACTGCAAATTTTAATTGCTCTTTTAGGCTATCCAACTCGCTAGCCTTTGGTAATGAATCTGACTTATCTCCCTTCCTAAGAGAAATCTTACCTATATCATCATCTGGGTCACCTATCATACGACTAATGACAGGATCCACAATGCTTTTCATTGCTTTGTAACACTCACTACAGCCCAATTTACCTGTTTCCAAAAACTGCTGTGAGGTATATCCACAATTTGGGCAAATGTATACAGTCTTGCGTCTCTTGCGACCTAGACTAGATGGAAAATCAAAAAACTCTCCAACACTTGCCACCTCAAATGGCATAGTACCTCTCTCAATACTCAAACAGTCACTACACAGATGCTCCTCAGTCCTAAAACCGTTTACTACTCTCACTCTGTGATAAGTTGCTGGTTTTCCACATTTATCGCACAACATTATACCTCACCTCCTTTTTGCACCTTGTCTATCAAGGCCTTTTTGATAATATTGGCTCTAATTTTGTTGTCTACTCTAAAAGGGTTATTTAGTGCCTGACTACTAATGGCACTACGCAATATATCCGCCTCAGCAGCACTCAGCACCTCACGCTTTTCCAACTCCTCAATCAAGTATTGCCCTGAGCGCAAATCCAAATCATGCTTGAGCGTTTCATTGAGAATACTTTTTAACCACTCATCATTGTTGTCTTTTGTGCGAGTAATAGTAATATAACCACCACCGCCTCGTCTACTTTCTGTCAAAAAGCCCCTCTCATAATTAAAGCGTGTAGTCAAGACATAATTAATTTGACTAGGTGCAACATTAAAAAAATTTGCCAACTCATTCCTACTAATATCAATAGTCTCAGAGTCGCCCATAGACTGCACCAAAAAGTCCTCTATTATATCTGATATGTTGGACATAATTAACGCCTCCCTCCAACTCAAAAACTTGTCATAAATAAGCCCAAAAATTTTAGTCGTAAATTTCCTTTAGAGTGCCAGTTTACTACATCGCTATACGATTACTTAAAGCGAATTCATAAACTTTGACTTTCTTTGACCTTTGGATTATACTATTTAAGTTGCACAATGTCAATAGATTTTGCATAACTTTTTATAAAAATTTTTTAACAAAAAAGAGGCTTAGCCAATGCTAATTATGCCTCAATTTTTTTTATTATCATAATACTCCTCCAATAATATATCATGATATAATATGTAAAAGATATTTATCTTATTATGTTAACTTTATCTACTTTTTACTAACAATCTAAAATACGCTTAGCAACCTCTCTTGACATTTTTATAATACGCTCTATGCTCTCACCTATATAATAATTACCATTTTCAAATACAATATTGCCACCTATCATTGTCATCACCACATCATCTGCATGAGCAGAATAAATAAGATTGGCAATCTTATCATTATTGGGCTCCCAATGGATACCATTACAAGACACACGAATAATATCAGCCTGATAACCTTTTTTGAGTTGTCCTACCCTATCATCTATATACAAGGCCTTTGCTCCACCTCTAGTAGCCATCATTATAACATCTTTTGCCGGCATTACGCTAGCATCATGTAATAATGCCTTTTGAGTGGTAGCTACCAAAAACATTTCCCTAAACATATTCAAAGAATTGTTGCTAGCCACACTATCTGTACCAATTGCTAAATTTATACCTTTTTGCTGATAACTATAGATAGGTGGAATACCACTAGCCAATTTCATATTGCTAGATACATTGATTGCCACATTTGTCTTGGTCCTGTACAAAATATCCATATCCTCTTTGTCTACATGCACACCGTGAGATATTGTGGTAGGATAATCCAAAAAACCTATATCTTCCAAATATTGCACAGGTGTCATATTGCGCTCTTTGACGCAATTCCCCACCTCCTCTAGAGTCTCACACAAATGTATAGTCTGTGGCAACTTGTACTTTTTTGCAATCCTAGTACAATCATTTAGTCCACGCTCATTTACCGAAAAAATAGAATGTGATGTAACAAAATACGTCAGTAATGGACTATCTTTGTATAATGCGGCAAATCTATTTTCCCAATCTTTGTATCTCAAATCATCTTGGACCTTGTACTGCACATCAACACCTACTGCTGCTCGTATACCGCCATCTAAAAAAGCCTGTACCGTACTAGGTTGCTCAAAATAATTATTGAGAACTGATGTAATACCGCCATGAACCAACTCAGCAATACCCAACATTGTAGACCAATATATATCATCTGGACGCATTTTTTGCTCTTTTGGACGAATGTATGCATTCCACCAACCATGGAAACTACTCTCCTCTGCCATACCACGCAATACCTGCATAGGTACATGTGCATGAGCATTTACAAAACCTGGCATCAGGACATCTCCTAGGCAATTAATAGTCCTGTCCGCCATAAAACCGTTCTTTGGCTTGCCTACATACACAATCTTGTCATCTTCTACCCAAACCTCTCCATTCTCATAAACATCAAACTTGTCATTACATGTAATAACATAGGCATTAAAAAATCTAGTCCTCATACTCCCTCCAACTGTCAGTATTATATATTAATTATCACTTTTTTACAAATATTTTGGACTATTAATTTAAAATTTTGCATACACAACTGTATTAAAACCAAACCAAATTGATTATATATTTTACCCTCAATTGTATGATGAATATCAAAATAAATCCCCCCCCAACTAATGTATACATAATCGTGCTTATTAAAATATTAAAGTAAAAAAATAGAACATATTTTCTAAATAATCTTGACTTTGATAATCACTCACAGTATAATACAAAGTGATATAACGGAGGGGAAAATGGTGCGTGACAGAGTAATATTACACTGTGATATAAACAATTTTTATGCATCAGCAGAATGCGTAATGAACCCTGCTCTATCAAAATATCCTGTAGCGGTAGCAGGTAATCCTCGCACTAGGCATGGAATAATACTAGCAAAAAATGAAGTGGCTAAAAAATATGGCGTCAAAACGGCCCAAGTATTGTGGGAAGCAAAACAACTCTGCCCCGACCTCATTTGTTTACCGCCACAAATGAGTAAATACAGAGAATTTAGCGAACAAGTAATCGAAATATACAAACGTTTTACTGATAAAATCGAAAGCTTTGGACCCGATGAATGTTGGCTAGATGTAACCAACTCAATAAAGTTATTTGGCTCAGGGGAAAATATAGCCAATACATTAAGAAAATATGTCAAAGATGAAACAGGGCTAACTATATCTGTAGGCGTATCTTTTAACAAATACTTTGCCAAACTAGGCAGTGATATGAAAAAACCAGATGCCACAACGGTAATTAGTCGTGAAAATTTTAAACAAAAAATATGGGGACTACCTGCAGATACACTAATCTTTATAGGCAGACGGACCTACGCAAAATTGCAAAAATTAAATATACATACCATTGGGGACCTAGCTAATGCCCCTAATGATGTCCTCAAAAAACACTTTGGCGTTGTGGGTACTAGAATGAAAACAGTAGCCTTGGGTGAGGATACTACAGATGTAGAAGATGTGAATGATATAAAAACAGTTAAAAGTGTAGGCAATGGATTCACTACCATACGAGATATACACTCCATAGAAGAAATTGAGGCCTGCATACTCACATTAGCCGAAAAAGTTGCTTATCGTATGCGCAAAATAAATGTAGCGGGCAAGACTATCCATCTTGGACTAAAAGATAATAATCTACACTGGTCAGGACACTCTATTACAATCTCGCACCCCACCAATACCGCACTAGAGATTAGTGAGTATTGCAAGCAATTACTCAACCAATACTGGGACACACAAAACCTATCCATACGCTCAGTGAGGGTATCAGTGTGTTCGTTATGCAATGCCAATACTACATTACAATTATCAATATTTGATGACAAAAAATTAAATAAATTAAAAAAATTAAACTCCACATTAGATAAAATTCGAGACAAATATGGTTATTATGCAGTAAGACCTGCAAAAACTATAGATAGAGACTTTATCAATTATTACGAAAGTTCCAAAGAAATTAGCGAGGACGAGGAGCTGGCTGACTAAAATACAGGGGTCACAATACAACAACATAAAACAACTACTTAGCAAAGCATAACAAACAAAAAGGCGAACGCTAAATTTAGCAATTCACCAAAATTTAAAACAATATTGAAACCAAACAATCTTACTACATAATGTCAATATTGATAAAAGTTACTTGATAATTTCATCTAAAATGATATCAATATCCTCATCAAAAGATATGGCTTTTCCTACCAATTCTTGAGGATATATAGGATAATCTTTGTTGATTCTCACTAGATGTGTGTCTTTGCTGAGATAAGTCATTTTTTCAAAAGGATATCTAATAATGGCAGGAGTATTAAATCCTATCCCAATCTCTATCAACAACAATTTTTGGCCTTTTGTTTTTTCTAAAAACTCTTGATACAACTCAGCGTGCTGATACCAACCATCATCTTGGACAAATCTATCATCAGCTCTTAGATTCATTTCCATATTCCTCCCACATACGGGACATTTTGGAATTAGTTGAGTAGGCACACGATAATCTTTTTGCTCTCTTACCATTTTTAATATCAATTCCTCATTGTCATAAGTCTTGTTATGGCAAGGCACACTACACTGTAGTAATCCATAATCACCTTGCATATAAAAAAGCCTACTCTTGTCAAAACCTGCCAACTGAAATTGATGGTCGACATTGGTAGTCAAGACAAAATAATCCTTGTGTTTCACAAAATCATGCAACTTTGTATAAAGCGGGTTTGCCTTGGCCTTGTATCTATTTACATAAACATACCTAGACCACAATATGCCCATTTTTATTCCTCTGTCTCAAAAGGGTAAAAGCCTGCTGAGTACATATCAGTAAAATGATACTTTGCAATAAAATCGGCAAAATACTTATGAAAAAACTCACCAGAATACTCAAAGCCTACCGCTGTAGATAATCCAGCGCCGGCCCCAATCAACACATATTTTGCCTCATTAAATAAGCATTTAAACTCACTTATTCTCTTTTGAAAGTCGCTCATAACACAAATAATCCTCCACACTAAATAAATCAAATATAACCTTTAGATTAGTCTTATTATTGTCCAAATACTGCAAAACGGTATTGTATGCGATTTCACTGGCTTTTTTTATTGGAAAGGAGTACAAACCTGTCGATATTGAGCAAAACACTATATTGTCAAGATGCAATTTATCTGCCATTTTGAGACAAGAAATATAGCAATTCTGCAAATCTAATATATCTTGAGGAGTTGGTTCCCCATGTATATGAGGTCCTACAGTGTGGAAAATATACTTACATGGCAAGTTATATCCAGCAGTTACACGGCATCTACCATTTGGCTCCAATGTACCTTGCAAATCGTTCATTAAATCTCTCCTAACCTGTAAACCAGCAAATGAATGTATTGCATTATCAATACAATAATGACCTGGCACAAAGCAACCCAACAAGGTATTGTTGCAAGCATTAACTATTGCATCTGCCTTAACCAATGTAATATCTCCTAAATGCAATGCTACCCTCTGACCAGACAAAATACTCTCCGCATCTACTATAGTTTTGCTTTTTAGTAATTCTTGCAAATATTCATCTTGCTTGGTATAAAATTCTAAACTCAAATCTATCGGCATAGTAATATTCATCAGAGCCCTTATCTTTGCATCGTTATCCTGATCGCTAGGCAACACAACATTATTGAATTTACTCAAATATTCAATCAAAAATTTTTCATTCATTTATTTACCTCAAAACAATGTCAATTGCATATCTATATAACTCTCTTGCTTTGCCTCAGTAACCTTGTCATCTTTTTGGATATTCCCAATCAGCAATGGCGAATGCACGTCATGTTGCTTCATATTTTGTAAAACTTTTTGTTTATTTGAATTGGCGTAACAATATTTGCAAAGATGACCGCAGGTATCATACGCACCAATATCATTCCCCAACAGACAATCACATACCACTCTTTGATTTTTGCGCCTTGGTACATTTAGTTTTACTCCAATAGCATACTCCAAGATTTCTTTTGTCTGGCACCCTGCTACATCTACTCCGCATTGTACTAGGTGAGTAGACTCACAACAACTACGCAACAATATCCCATTATCCCTACCAATATTAACTAACTCTTTTGCTAATTTCTTTTGCTCTTCATAGGTAGGTGGATAAATATTAGGTGCATTTTCTCTCACTTTTTTGTACAAATCCAAAAAACTAATTACACAAAAATTAGTATATCCTTTTAATTCCTTGGCTATTTTTGCGAATTCACTTGTATGTCTGTCCATATCGTAACCATTACCAAAAAACACTGGGTCGTATCTCCAACCAACAGCATTTTTACCAATTTTTGTTGACAATATCTTAAATGAATCAATTATTTTATCCTTTGGTGGAACATTAGGCTCAATACTATGATCATATGGAGTAATAGTAACAAACCAAAATTGTCTATAGTCACTCAAATCATCTAGGTGAGCTAGCATGGGAGTGGGATTTTTTGTGCAAAAAGTAATGCAATCTACTACCTTTGGATTCAAAATATATTTTGTTACTTGATTTGGATTATACGTATTCCTAACATATACATAACCAGCTTTTATACGATTAATAAACCAATCCGTATAAAAAGCTGGTATATCCGTGCGCATACCTGTGGAAATTATCATAGACTCACCTCTACTCGCCATAAGTCACACATTGACAAAATATACAGTCAATTATTTTGGAAAGAAAAATTCAGCTGTCATATCTAAATAATTGGTACCAGAATAATTAGGGTACATTTGAGCTACCTTGCCCTTAAACTCTTCAGCATCTTTGCACTCATCTGCTATCTTTTTTAACTGCTCTAGATACTCAATCTTCGTTTCTACATCTTTGAGGTCTTCTGGAGTATAATGTGATGTTAATACCAAATCATATCCTCTCGTGATATACTCTTTCAGAGTAGCAATGATAGCATCAGCATGAGTACTACCTGCAACTATAGAGTGGCAATCATGCCCCAACATATGTGTGTATACAGCATTAATCTCTGGTATAATGATATCATATCCCTCATTCGTGTCAACTATCTCAAAGGTTATTCCACCGATATTTACTCTACCATTCTCAAGAAAATCCGTTGTAGTATGTATTGAATTATCAAAAGAACTACCAAAGGCTTGAGTAAAATTATCAATAAGAGCCTTTCCTCCACCCTTGTGCCCATAGTCGTCAGCATTTTTAGTAGCAAATTTTTGAGCACTTTTTAGAAACGTTGAGCCAGCAGCGTGATAAGATATCATTACACCATCTACTACAGCTCCCAATCCATTGATGTACTGCTCTAGCTCAGTTATATTATCAAAAAAGCACGGGCTCTCAATTACCACTAACCTTCCACCTTTTTCCAACACAAATACTTCATCATCAATGAGATCATTAGTCTTGTAAGCATGCAACTTTACTGCTCCAAAATCATAAATATTCATCTCACCTTTTGCAAGTTTAACATTTTTAAAGTTTATTTTATTCATAACATAATCTCCTTTTGTTGTAACAATTTTTGTTACATCTTGGTTATTATATGTCGATAAGAGTTGTAATGTCGAGTATTACATCAAAAGTTTTTAAAATAATTTTTTGATGTCTTAATATTGACTTTGACAATCAAATTTAGTACCATACTACACAAAAGGAGAATAATTATGAAAGTAGCCAGCAAGTTTGCAATAGCCATTCATACCCTGCTATTTATATACAAATTTGATAATGTGATGAAAACTAGCTCAAATAACATTGCATCAAGTGTAGGTGTAAACCCTGTTATAATCAGAGAAGTATTGTCCGACCTAAAAAATGCTGGCATTATTGCAGTAAAATTAGGCACAGGAGGTGCTAGTCTAAATAAATCGCCTAGTGAGATAACTTTGTTGGATATATATAAAGCAACTATAAAAGAAGATAATCTATTTTCTTTTCACAAAGCACCAAATGTGAATTGCCCAGTAGGTAAAAACATACATAGCGTGCTTGACAAAGAGTTTGAGTCTATCAAAAATACTTTTGACAACGAACTAAAAAATATAAAGTTATCTACTCTCACTGACAAAATTGATACTTTATGCTAAAAACAACCATTGTTACTCTCTTAATTAAGATTAATATAAAAACTGGTCACTGCATAGTAAACCAGTTTTTTTATTGTTATAAACCAATAAATGGCAGAGCTAAATAAAACTTACTTAATTATTTGTGCCCCAAGACTAAAACTTCTTGGTCTGTAGATGTGTTGTCCAAAGATTGTTGAATAAAATTCATTATCAAATTACCCTTACCAGTATATGAATGCCCACCATTCGCTATCACGCATCTTGTATTGTCTATACCCAATATTTCCATTATATTGGATATTTGCTCTTGCCTCTCTTGTAATGTTACATTACCATAAACAGATAAATACTTATCTTGAATTTCTGGATCATGCAATCTAGGATTGGTGACAATATTATATTTAGTATTGGGTTCATCTTTGCCGACTATAAATAATTGTCTTGCGTTTTTGTATCCCTCCAAGTTAAATGGCTTGCCAAAGATTTCCTCATAATCATAAGTACCCAGCGGATAAGGCAAATCTACACCGTTAATTGCTGGAATAGGTAGAGGCTGGACAGCGTTTGAGCAAACTGACAAGCAAAAATCAAAATTTTCTGGCTCAGCAAACAACATACGCCCAGCAAAAACGCCTGATGTAGATATTCCAATCAACCCACCTTTTTTTGCAACATTGTATCCTTTATTTTCATACTTATTTTTTACTTCATCGACCATAGCGACAATTTGTCTAGGTAACCCAGCAAATTTACTATGTTTGTCCAGTATAACATTCCTACCAAGCATTTGAGGATAATATTCGCCTTTGTGTTGCTTGTCACATCTCTCAATAATAGGTATTATTAATGGTTGATTGAGTTGCTGG
Source organism: uncultured Clostridia bacterium (assembly GCA_944383355.1). Taxonomy (GTDB): domain Bacteria; phylum Bacillota; class Clostridia; order Christensenellales; family UBA1242; genus RUG666. The sequence goes on along the minus strand of CALWPF010000009.1, from coordinate 789 downwards.
TACATATAACCTGCGTCAAATACAGAGCTATCTCTATCCTCACAAAGATGTTTAGCAAAATTCAAAGCGTATTTTTGCTGTTGCTCAAAACTATCCTGACCATCTTCCTCGTAGATAACGGAGTTATTCCCCTCTACCAATACCTTTACTGTACTAGATGGAGAGTCGGGAAAGACTAAAATATATGGGAAATTATACCCCTTATCTGGATCTGCTGGAATCAACTCATAATTTAACATAACTATCTCCTATATTTATATTAACATAAAATAGTTAGTTTTACAAACTAATCTAACTAGTTTCTGGCTATTACTAAAACTTTAACTAATACAGAGATACACTTAAATTATATAATAATTTATACTACAAAATTTGACACAACTTTGACACAACTTTTTTAGTAAAAAACAACAAAAAAGCGAATTACCAAAAAATTAGTAATTCGCTCAAAAAACCGCATAGATAAAGGCTTTTTAGTGGTGGGAAGTCAGGGATTCGAACCCCGGAAGTCTCACGACAACAGATTTACAGTCTGCTCCATTTGGCCACTCTGGAAACTTCCCAAAACGATGAAATTTAATGTCCTCATCAAGACATGGAGCTGGCGATAGGAATCGAACCTACAACCTGCTGATTACAAGTCAGCTGCTCTACCGTTGAGCCACGCCAGCATATATGTCTAGCAATGCTAGAGCGCAGGACTGAGAGCAACCAAGCCACTCTATCCTATAGATTCCAAGCACAAAGATCTAGTCTAATGGTGCCCCAGGGGGGACTCGAACCCCCGAC